>JANPMG010000169.1:0-101587 GCA_031422675.1 Acidimicrobiia bacterium
CATGTAGTTCCCGTCCCGGTCCCGCAGGTCGAGGTGGCTCTCGATCCAGGGCTCATCATGGTACGGACTCGTGAAATAGCCGCGAATCGCCATACCCATCGGGTAGGTCCGATCGCGCTGGGTCCCGAGCGCCCGACCGAACCGGGAGTTTGCACCGTCGGCAACCACCACATACCGAGCGCGAACCACCTCGGTGGTCCCCGATTCCTTCCGGTGGATGGCCGCGCCGACGACCAGGCCGCCTTCGATCACCGGCTCCATCGCCTCCGACGACTGCCAGACCGTGGCACCGGCCTTGACCGCTCGGTCGGCCACCATTTCGTCGAGGTCCCGGCGCCGCACCACATACCCGTACGGCGGGAAATCGGGGTGGTCGGGCCACGCCAGCTCGAGCGTGATGCCGTGGGCCATCGACCGCAGACCGGAATACCGGTGGAACTCCGACAGGGCCGGACCGAGACCCATATCGGTGAGCTGGCGGACCGCACGCGGAGTCAATCCGTCGCCACAGGTCTTCTCGCGCGGGAACTGCTTCTTCTCGACGGCCAGAACCGAATGACCGCGCTCGGCCAGCCAGTACGCGGCGGCCGCGCCGGCGGGTCCGGCGCCCACCACCAACACGTCGACCCGGCCCGGAACCGCTCCCACCGCGCCACGATCGTGCGCACGCGTTGGAGACTGCTTCGGGTCGGGCACGCGAGCATCGTTCCACGTCGACCACAGGTTGGGCACACCGCTCGCGCGAAACTCTGCGGGATCGGACGGACACAAAGGAGCGGCATCGCAGCGGAGGCCGACCGGCCGGGAACATCCCGACCGGTACGCGACATCAACGACCGAGCGACCGGCCAGACGTGAAGGCGCACGATGTGTCCATGCGCGATCTAGCGTGGTAGAGAAATGCCCGCAAAATGGGTGCGGGTCGGCGGCGAGACCGCCGAGAACGCCCGAGGAGGGATCAAGAGGTCATGCCCAACGTTCTTCGCAATATCGGGAACTGGACCGGACTTGATTTTCTCGCGCCCAACGGCCGACTCATCTGGTTCACGCTGATCACCTTCGTGATGATCGGCATCGCGGCCAAGGTCATGCGCACCCCCAAATCCGACCGCCCCACCACCTGGGCCATGGCCATGGGCGGCGCGGTCTACGTGTTCGCGTTGTTCCTGCTGATGTACGCGATCGTCCCGCACGAGTTCATCACCGTCGCGGACAAGTACTGGGGCATGTCGACGAACCGCTACCTGATCAAGTCGACCACCGCGATCCCGTTCAACAACGCTTGGAACTGGCCCTTCTCCATCGACCTCCAGCACGGAGTCCGCGATCCACTCGTGGTGGTCATCTACAACGTGTTCTTCGGTGCGAACATCGCGATGTTCGTGATGTGGCAGAAGCGCACCACCGCAAGTGAAGCGGCCGAGCGCGAGCCGGTGGCCGTCGGCACGTCGCGCTTCGGCCGGCCGTTGAAGGCCAAGGCCTGACATGGCCAAGACCGACGCGAACCCGCCGATGCCGGAGTTCGTGACCGATTACGTCCTCCAGGAAGTGGATCCCGCGTTCCTGACCCAGGCGGTCAAGCCCAAGCAGTTCCTGCACATCGACCAAGCCGAATGCATCCTCTGCGAAGGTTGCGTCGACATCTGTCCGTGGAAGTGCATCCACATGGTCTCGGTCGGCGCCATCGACGCGGCCGTCGGCACTGAGCGGCCGGGCGAAGATCCACTCGACCACGTTGCGTTCATCGTCGACGAGGACGTCTGCACTCGGTGTGCTCTGTGTGTGGATCGCTGCCCCACCGGCGTCATCATTCTCGGCAAGCTCGCGCCCCAGGGCGCAGCCGGCGACCCGCACACCCGAACCAACCGCCACGGCTACAGCTACGGCGTTCGGTTCTGACCCAGCACGCACATCACGACACACGATCGAAGGAGACGCACTCGTGGCCAACGGCAACGGGAGCAACGGCAAGGGCGGCGGACTGAAGCTCGGCGCGCGCGCCAAGGAGATGGGCGACAAGGTCGGCAACTCGCAGGTGGTCACGTCGATCATCCGGCCCGGGTCGATCTTCCGGAAGGGCTACACCGACAGCCCGAGGAACCGCTCCTACGTCATCATGAACAGCGTGCTGTACCACCTGCACCCGGTGAAGGTGAAGCGGCATGCGGTCAAGGTGAGCTACACGCTGTGCCTCGGCGGGTTGTCCTTCTTCCTGTTCATCCTGCTGACGGTCACCGGCATCTTCCTGATGTTCTTCTACCGGCCGACCGAGGCCGCGGCCTGGGCCAACGTCCAGCAGCTCGAGACCGCGGTGTGGTTCGGCTCGCTGGTGCGGAACATGCATCGGTGGGGAGCCCACCTGATGGTGCTCACCGTGTTCCTGCACATGAGTCGCGTCTTCTACCACGGCGCGTACAAAGCGCCGCGTGAGTTCAACTGGGTCATTGGTGTCGTCCTGCTGCTGCTCACCCTGATGCTCTCGTTCACCGGGTACCTCCTGCCGTGGGACCAGCTCGCGCTCTGGGCCGTCACCGTCGGCACGAACATGATGGGCTACACGCCGGTGTTCGGAAGCCAGATGCGGTACGCGCTCCTGGGCTCGAAAGAGATCTCGGGCGACACGTTGCTCCGCTGGTACACGCTCCACGTTCTGCTCCTCCCATTCGTCATCGTGATCTTCATGGCGATCCACTTCTGGCGCGTCCGTAAGGACGGCGGCATCAGTGGACCGCTCTAGGCCGGAGGGATTGACTCATGGCTGAAGTCCCCGAACACCTGCTGAAGCGCAGCGCGGAACGACGTAAAGCGCTCGGACTGCCCGGCGGCGAAGGTGCCGACGACGCGCCGGCCGCCGAAACCGGAGACGCCGCTGCGGCAGAAGCGCCGACTCCGGCCGCCGAGGAAGCTGCGCCCGTCGCGGCCAGTACGGCCGACGAAGGCGTGATCACCGAGGACAAGGGTGGCGTTCCGGCGCACCTGCTCGAGCGCGCCCGCAAGCGCAAGGCCGTCCTCGCCGGCGAGGACCCCGGTGCCGCCACGGGCGGTGGTGGCGTGGCCACCGCGACGAAGGTGGCGCCGATCGCCGCGCCGGTGGGAACCGGTCCCGGCGGCCACACTCAGCGCCTGCTGACGGTGGTGAAGTCCGGTTCGATCCAACAGACCCGGGCCGAAGCCGTGGACAAGGTGCACACGTGGCCGCACCTGTTGGTGGTGGAGTTCGCCGCCGCCTTGGCCCTCACCGCGATCACCTTGATCTTCTCGGCGATCGTGCGCGCGCCGCTGTTGGGCCTCGCCGACGTGAACCAGACGCCGAACCCGTCGAAAGCGCCGTGGTACTTCCTCGGCCTCCAGGAACTCCTCACGATGTTCCACCCGATGGTCGCCGGCGTGACGATTCCCGGCATGGGTCTCTTCCTGCTCATGGTGGCGCCGTACGTGGACTCGAATCCGTCGAACAAGCCCGAGGACCGGAAGTTCGCGATTTCGCTGTTCACGCTCTTCCTCATGTTCTGGGCCGTGTTGGTCATCATCGGATCGTTCTTCCGGGGCGCGGGCTTCAACTTCGTGTTCCCCTGGAACGACGGCATCTTCTTCGAGCTCTAAGGATCTCCGTTGGACACCGCGCTGCTCATCGCCATCCCCGTCGTCATCGCCCTGGCGGCGATCACCGTGTTCGCGTCCGCGCGTCGGCGCACGAGTGACCCGGCCGGTCACGTCACCGGAACGCTCACCGGCGAGACGAAGGCGAGCGACTCCGGCTCGACCGACCTCGCCGTGCCCGATGCATCGGCGGAGGCTCGGGCCCGCGGCGAAGAGACCCGCGCCGGCGCGGGCGGCGTCGCCACTCGGCCGTCGTCGGGTGCTGCGGTGTACACGCCGGCCGAATACGAAGAGATCCAGGTCAGCCGGCGCCAGTTCTTCAACCGGGCCATCATCCAGACGATGGGGATCAGTGTCGGCACCTTCGGCATCGCGGCAATCGCATTCCTCTTCGCCAAGTCCTCCGGAGGATTCGGCGGCAAGATCGACGCGGGCATCAGCCTGCCCGACGTCAAGGCCTACTGGGACTCCACCAAGCAGCCGTACTACGTGCCGGCCGCCCGCACCTACCTCCAGCCTTACCCGGCCGAGGACGTCGCCAAGGCCAAGAAGATCAACGAGTATGCGCTCGTCGTCCCCGGGATGGAGGAGGGCATCGTCGGTCTGTACCAGAAGTGCGTGCACCTGGGGTGCCGCGTTCCGTGGTGCCAGACCTCACAGTGGTTCGAGTGCCCGTGCCACGGGTCGAAGTACAGCCGGGTCGGCGAACAACGCGGTGGCCCGGCGCCACGCGGTCTCGATCACTGGGTGGTGACCGTCTCCGGCTCGAACATCGGTATCGACACGTCGGGGACCGCCATCACCGGTCCGCCGATCGGGACCGACACCACCGGTCAGGGCGCCGAAGGCCCGCCGTGCGTGTGATGCCGACCCCAGCCGACCACCAACCCGGAGCTTCGAAGAGGCCACTGTGACCCTGCGCACCCTCCTGATCCTCATCAACATCGCCGCGGTCATCACGATGGTCGTGATCATCGGCGCCAAGGTCCTCTCCGCCCGCCGCGAGCAGGCCGAGCGCACCGCCGAGAACCAGACCCCGTTCTACGCCGACGACGTCCTCGAAGACGCGCACCTGACCCGGGTGCTGCGGTGGGCGCTCATCTTCTCGACCATCGTCGCGGTGGTGCTCCCGCTGTACTGGCTGCTCGAGCCGGAACGACAGGTCCAGGAGGCGGCCGGATTCGACCACCGCGCGATCGAACGCGGCGAGGTCCTCTACTCGAACCAGTCGATGCCCAACTACGAGAGCGCGAAGTCGTTGTTGTGTGCGGACTGCCACGGCGCCGACGGCGGCGGCGGCGCGAAGAGCTGGGTGCTCACCCCAGAGGCGCAGGGCGACACCGACGCCACGCCGGTCGCGGAGATCTGGAAGGTCCCCGCGCTGAACGACGTCTTCTATCGGTACAGCGAAGACCCCACCACTGCGTACCAGCAGATCACCCAGATCCTCGTGTACGGACGTCCGGGCACTCCGATGCCGGCGTGGGGCGTCGCCGGTGGCGGCCCGAAGAACGCGCAGGCCATCAGCGACATCGTCGCGTACTTGAAGAGCATCCAGATGACCCCGGCCCAAGCCAAACTGGTGGCGGCCAAACGGGTGACCGAGTTCAAGGATTCCATCATCGGGAATCCGACCAAGCAGATTCCGAGCGCGTCGGCGGTCGCCGAGAAGAACCTCGCGGCCGCGGAGGAAGGCCTGGCGAACGCCAAGACGCCGCTCCAGACCCAGAAGTACCAGGGCGAGATCCGAGCGGCCCAGGAGGGCATCCGGCGCTCGAAGGAGTACGCCCTCGAGGTCTCGAGGATGACCGAGGGCGAGCTGCTCTTCAACACCCAGTGCGCCCGGTGCCACACCAAGGGATGGTCGACGCTCGAACCGAGCAACGGGTTCGTCCCCATGCCCGAACCGGCCGGCAGCGGTGCCCTCGGACCGTCGCTGCGCGGTGACGCGGTGGAGAGTCAGTTCCCCGGCGAGGCCGGGAAGCTCAAGCACTACGACTGGGTCGCGGTCGGGGCCGAGACCAATAAGGCGTATGGCGTGCGAGGGATGTCTTCGGGCACGATGCCGCACTTCGGCGAGATCCTGAGCAAGGCTCAGATCGACGCGATCATCGAGTACGAACGGAACCTGTAGGAGCTGATGGTGCGCGTACTGACCGTTCTCGCCAGCGAAGGCCTGAAGAACCGGGACCTCTGGTACCCGACCATTCTCGGCGTCCTCGTCGTCATCTCCGCCGTCGCCCTCTTCATGGGGACGCCGTACATCCTGCTCGCCACGAATCTCGGCTCCCGCCTCGGCTTCATGGTCACCGCCGCCGGACTCTCGGGCTTCATGGTGCTGCTCTCGCTGCTCTGGCTCACCAACCCGTCTCCGGTCAACACCTTGAAGGGCCGGCTTCCGCACTGGACGGCGGTCGAGGCGCTCGACAACGGCGACGTCGCGCGGTCCAAGATTCCCGCGGTGCAACGGATCAACGAGGAAGGCAGCGATGCGGACGCCGCGGCGATCACGAACCTGAAGGCCGCCGTCGACACCAACCTCATCCGCACGAAGAGTGGGGTCGGCGAGGTCGAAGCGGGCGCCGGCAGCAACTTCGCGATCTACGAGGACGCCACCGAGTACATCGTCCAGAAGAACCAACTCACCGGCGGCGGCAAGATCTTCAGTCAGTTCGACGTCTCCACCGGCGGCGGATTCCCCTGGATCCACGTGAGCTTGCACAAGCCCCTTTACGGCGTGATCACGCTGTGCGAGACGGACCCGGCCCTCTCCGCCACCGAAGTGCCCTTCGGTGAGCCGCCGCCGAAGCCGGCGTGCGCCGACTCGAAGCGCCAGGTGCTCGTCCTCGAACGTGATCTCGGTTCGCTACGAGTGCCGCCGTTCGTGACGCTGATCGCATCATCGATCCTGTTCATTCTCAGCCTGCTCACCATGCATTGGCGCGAGCGGGATCTGCAGGAGCAGTCGGCCAAGGTCGCCGGTGAGGCCGAGGCCATCACCAAAGCCGCCGCCGACCGCGACACCGAGACCGTCTAGGAGCCTGGTGACACAGCGTTTGAACTCCACCATTCGGAACTGGACGGTCGCGGCCGTTCTGGTCGTCGTGGCCGCCGGATGTAGCGATGGCCAGCTCGTCGACGCCGGCGGCGAGGGTGGTGGAGGCGGGCTCGCGTTCGTGCTGCTCGTGTTCTTCTTCCTGCTCTTCATCGCGTCGCTCTTCTACATGGACCGCGTCCGTCAGCGTCGTCGCGGCGACGAGGACGACAACGCCTGATCAGAGGGTGGACGCGACCTCGGCGGCGATGGCGATGGTCTCGTCGATGATCGCGTCGGTGTGGGCCAGCGAGACGAACGTCGTCTCGTAGCCGCTCGGGGCGAAGTAGACGCCCCGGTCCAGCATCCCGTGAAAGAAGCGGGCGTAGCGAGCGTGATCGGCGGCCTGGGCTTCCCCGTAGTTCGTGACGGGAGCCGGAGAGAAGAACAGCCCGGCCAAGGTGCCCGCTTGGGTGACCTGCGCCGCGAGGCCCGCCGTACTCAGGGCGTCGAGGAGACCCGCGGTGAGCCGGCCCGCCTTCGCCTCGAGCGTGGCGTACGCGTGCTCGTCGAGCTGTTCCAGCGCGGCCAGTCCCGCGGCGGTGGCCAGCGGGTTCCCGGACAAGGTGCCGGCTTGGTAGACGGGACCGAGTGGTGCCAGGTGATCCATGATCGACGCCGCGCCACCGATCGCGGCCAGCGGCAGACCGCCACCCACCACCTTCCCGAAGATCGACAGATCCGGCGTGATCCCGAACCGCACTTGGGCACCGCCGCCCCCGACCCGGAATCCGGTGATGACTTCGTCGAAGACCAAGAGCGCACCAGCACCGGTGCTGCGGTTCCGCAGGTAGTCGAGGAACCCGGAGGCCGGCAGGACCAGCCCCATGTTGGCGGCGATCGGCTCGACGAGGACCGCGGCGATGTCATGCTCGAGGAACGCCGCGTCGACGGCAGGGATGTCGTTGTACGGCACCACCACGGTGTCCGCAACCGCTCCAGCCGTGACCCCCGCGCTGCCCGGAAGGCCCAGGGTGGCCACGCCACTGCCCGCCGCCACGAGCAGTGAATCCAGATGGCCGTGGTAGCAGCCGGCGAACTTCAGGATCTTCGTCCGCCCGGTGGCACCGCGGGCGAGCCGCACCGCGGTCATTGCCGCCTCGGTACCGCTCGAGACCAGGCGCACCTTCTCGACGCTCGGCACGCGATCGCAGATGGCTTCCGCGAGTTCGACCTCGCGAGCCGTGGGGGCTCCAAAGGACGTGCCGTCCGCCGCGGCGCGTTGCACGGCTTCGACGATGTGGGGGTCGGCGTGACCGAGGATCGACGCGCCCCACGACTGGACGTAGTCCACGTAGTGGCGGCCTTCGGTGTCGATCAGCTCCGCACCCATCCCCGATGCCACGAAGAAGGGGGCGCCACCGACCGCGTTGAACGCGCGCACCGGAGAGTTCACCCCGCCGGGGATCCGCGCGTTCGCACGGGCGAGCAGCGCGTCGTCGGTCACGACTCCCGCTCTCGGCGCAGAGCGCCGGGCCGCTCGGGCCCCGCTCGAAGACATCTTCGGTCGTTCAACATTCCCAGGGCCTCGCTCACGAGTTCATGACCTCGGCGACCTCGCGGGCGAAGTAGGTGAGGATGAAGTCCGCGCCGGCGCGGCGAATCGCAAGGAGGTGCTCCATCGCCACCGCGTCACCGTCGATCCAGCCGTTCGCAGCCGCGGCCTTCACCATCGCGTACTCCCCACTCACGTGGTACGCCGCGAGTGGGAGATCGAACGACGCCCGGAGGGACGCAATGACATCAAGGTACGCGAGCGCCGGCTTGACCATGATCATGTCGGCGCCCTCGCCCACGTCGAGCGCGGTCTCGTCCAGGGCCTCGCGCGCGTTCCCCGGCTGCATCTGGTACCCGCGCCGGTCACCGGACTGCGGCGCACACTCCGCGGCGTCCCGGAACGGTCCGTACAACGCGGACGCGTACTTGGCGGAGTAGGCCAGGATCGCGGTGTCGGCGTGCTGGCCGGCGTCGAGCGCCCGGCGGATCGCGCCGACCTGACCGTCCATCATCCCACTCGGTGCCACCACGTCGGCGCCCGCGTCGGCTTGGGCCAACGCGATCGACGCGTACCGATCGAGGGTGGCGTCGTTGTCGATCTCTCCGGTGGGGCCGAGCAGTCCACAGTGACCGTGATCGGTGTACTCGTCGAGACAGGCGTCGGCCATGACGACGAGTTCGTCGCCGACCTCGTCGCGCAGATTCCTGATCGCGACCTGCACCACGCCATCGACGGCGTCGGCGCTGCTCCCCCGACCATCCTTCCGTTCCGGGATTCCGAACAGGATCACCCCGGGAATCCCCAGGTCGGCAAGACCCCGAACCTCCCGCCGCAGACTCGCGTGAGTGTGCTGAACCACGCCGGGCATCGACGCCACCGGCTCCGGCTCGCGGATGCCTTCCTTGACGAACAGCGGGGCGACGAGGTCGTCGACGTGGAGTCGTGTCTCGGCCGCGAGCCTCCGGAACGCAGGTGTTCGTCGTAGCCGGCGGGATCGGCTCTCCGGAAAACTCACGGCGTCAGGCTACCGATCGCGATCGACGGCGAGTGCGCCGAGAATCGCGACGACGAGCCCGTCGATGGTGTGAGGATCGGCCTCGGCGTCCACTCGGACACCGCGCGCCGCGGCGGCGTCACTCGTGACCGGGCCGATGGACACGATCGCCGGGCCGGGGCTCGGGAGCTCACCCACGAGATCGAAGAAGTTGTCGACGGTGGACGCGGACGTGAACGTGATCGCGTCCACCGCACCGGATCGAAGCTGCTCCAGGTGGTTGGGATCGGGGGCGGCGGTCACCGTGCGGTACACCGGCATGATCTCGACGTCGTAACCGAGCCGCGCGAGTCCTTCCGGGAGCACGTCCCGGGCAGTCTCGGCGCGCGGGATCAACACTCGATCGTCGATGAGCGCCGGCGGAAAGGCCTCGAGCAGCGACTCCGCAACCGACCGGGCGGGGACGAGATCCGGACGGATGCCGAACCGCGCGAGCGACTCGGTGGTTCCCGGCCCGATCGCGCCGACGCGCAAACCCGCCAGGGCGCGGGCATCGAGATCGTGGGCCGCCAGACCACGCGTGAAGAACCCGTCCACTGCATTCACCGACGTGAACACGATCCAGTCGTAACCGTCCAACGGTGGCAGCGAGACCGGAAGCGGTTCGATCGCGATCGTCGGGAGCTCCACGACCGCCGCGCCCAGTTCCTCGAGCCGCGCCGCCAGACTGCTGGCCTGCTCACGCGCGCGCGTGACGATGACCGTGCGCCCGAAGAGCGGGCGGGCCTCGAACCACGCGAGGTCGAGCCCGGCCACCGCTCCCACCACGATCGCACTCGGCGAGGCGACCCCAAGTGCGGTGATCGTGGACAACGTCGCCCGAGTGGTGGCCTGCTCGGGACGCGTGCCCCAACGGACCGCGGCGACCGGCGTGTCCGCGTCACGCCCGTTCGCCATCAGGAGTTCGACGATGGCGTCGAGTCGGCCGGCTCCCATCAAGATCACCAGGGTTCCGCCCGCCCGCGCCAAGGCGGCCCAATCGGTGTCGGTGGTGCCCTTGGCCGGGTCTTCGTGGCCGGTGACGACGGTGAAGTGAGTGGAGAGGCCGCGGTGCGTGACCGGGATCCCGGCGTACGCCGGGGCCGCGATCGCACTCGTGATCCCGGGCACCACCTCGAACCGGATGCCGGCCGCGATGAGAACCTCGGCTTCCTCACCACCGCGACCGAACACGAACGGGTCGCCACCCTTCAGCCGCACGACGGTCCGATCGGTGCGGCCGTGTTCCACGAGGGTGGCGTTGATGCCGTCCTGATCCATCGCGACTCGTCCCGGGGCTTTCCCCACGTCGATACGCAACGCATGAGCCGGCGCGAGATCGAGGAGCGACGGGTGCGCCAGCCGGTCGTACACCACCACGTCGGCGCGCTCGAGCAACTCACCCCCCCGCCTCGTCAACAACCCCGGGTCGCCCGGCCCGGCACCGACCAAGTACACCGTCATCGGTCGACCCCCACGCCAGCGGTGACGGGCCACGCGCGACGAACCCGTCCGGCACCGACCAAGTACACGGTCATCGGTCGACCCCCACGCCAGCGGTGACGGTCACGCCGTCGGTCCCGATTCGAGGAGGGCGCGGCCGCCGTGATCGTCGAGGATCGTGCGGGCCACGACGGTGCCGAGAAGTTCGGGATCGGCGTCGTTCGCACCGGCGCGCGCCACCGTCGAGCCGTCCATCGCGGCGAGCAGCGCATCCAGCCGAATGCCCTGTTGCGCGTCGACGGTGGCGTACGCGGCGCACGGCATGGTGCAGCCACCGCCGAGTTCCCGAAGGTACGCGCGTTCGGCGAGGAGCGCGGTGTGCGCGTCCTCGTCGTCGATGAGCTTCAGCGCTTCCAGCGAAGCTTCGTCATCGATCCGGCACTCGACCGCGAGGGCACCCTGGCCGATCATGGGCAACATCAGATCCACCTCCAGCACTTCCGCGATGTGCTCGGTCAGTCCGAGCCGCTCCAGGGGCGCGAGCGCCACGACGATTGCATCGAAGTCCGCGGCGCGTTCGATCCGGGTCCCGATGTTGCCCCGCAGTTCGCCGAAGTGAAGGTCCGGTCGTACCGCCGCGAGTTGGGCGCGCCGCCGGACTGCGCCGGTGCCGACGGTGCCGCCGTCCGCGATCGCACCGAGACGCGCCCCGACGAGCGCGTCTCGCACATCACCCCGTTCGGGAACCGCCCCGATGACGAGACCGTCGGCGGTGACCGCCGGAAGATCCTTGGCCGAGTGCACCGCGAAGTCGGCGTCGCCACGCCGCACGGCTTCTTGTACCTCTTTCACGAACACCCCGGTCCCACCGATTGCGTGAATCGCGCTGGTCCGATCGCGGTCGCCGCGCGTGCTGACCACCACCAGCTCAGTGGCTCCACCCAGCTGGGTGGCAACCCGCTCCGCCTGCCAGCGCGCCAGCGCACTCCCGCGCGTCGCGATGCGAATCGGTCGGCTCATTCCTCGGGTTCGCGGATGTCGAAGAGCGACGCCAGCGCGTCCGAGTACAGCTCACCGCGCGCGGTGCCGGCCGCTTCCTTCAGCCGTACCGTCGGCTCGTGCAGGAGCTTGTTGACGATTCCGTGAGTCAACGCCTCGATCGCGTTACGCGTGTCGTCGTCTAGGCCGTCGAGCTTGGTGCGGAACCGCACCAGTTCGCTCTGGCGCACGGTCTCGGCCCGTTCCCGCAGACTCGTGACCAGCGGCGCGACTTCGCGCGCGGCGCGGTCGGTCTGGAATCTTTCCAACTCCTCGCTGATGATCTCGCGCACCGTCGCGATCTCTCGTCGCCGCTCGTCGATCGCGGCTTCGGTGAGTTGGTGGAGGTCGTCGACATCCCGGAGGGTGACGCCGGGAATCTGCGCGGCGCCCGGATCCACGTCGCGCGGCACGGCGACGTCGACGATGAGCAGGGGCACACCGTCACGGCGTTCCATCACCGCCTCGACGTCGGCGCGCTCCACGTGGACCTCGGTGGAGTCGGTCGCCGTGAGCAGCACGTCCACGCTGGTGAGCACGTCTTGCAGGTCACCGAGCGGAACGGCTCGGCCGCCGAGGCGCTCGGCGAGCGCGACCGCACGGGCGTGGGTCCGGTTGGCCACCACCACCTCGCCCACCCCGGCCGTGATCAAGGATTGCCCGAGACCTTCGGCAACGTCACCGGCACCGAGAATCAACACCGATCGCCCGCGCAGCGAGAACATCGTCCGTTCGGCGAGCGCCACCGCGGCCGACGACACCGAGAGCGCGCGCCGGCCGATCGCGGTCTCGGTACGCACGCGCTTGCCGAGTTCGATCGCGTGGCGGAAGACGCGCGCCATGGCCTGCCCGGAGGCACCTTCGGCTTCGGCGAGCTGCCACGCGTCTCGAACCTGTCCGAGGATCTCGCCTTCGCCCACGATCATCGAGTCCAGCCCGGCCGCGACACCGAACAAGTGGCTGACCGCGCTGTCGTCGTAATAGGTGTAGAGGTGCTCGGAGAAGTCCTCGGGCGGCGCTGCGCCCTGCTCGGAAAGAAACTCGAGCACGTCCGAGACCGCGGAATGGAACTTCGTCGACCGGGCGTAGATCTCGGTGCGGTTGCAGGTGGAGAGCAGAACGACTTCGGCCAGATGCTCCCGAACCGAGAGATCGTGCAGGGCTTTGACCATGCGCGACGACGGCACCGCGACGCGCTCGCGCAACTCGACGGGCGCGGTGCGATGGTTGAGTCCGACCACGATCACAGACACGAGCGGAGCAACTCCCTTGCTTCGGCCTCACGGCCTTGGCGAACGAGGTCGAGGATGCCGGAATCGAACGCCTGTCGCCAATCGGCGTCCTCGCTCGAACGCCCGGACGAGCGAATCGCTTCCCGGGCTTCGGACAGCAGTTCCAAGAGCCGCTCGTACTCTGGGCCCATTTCGGTGCCGACGTGGGCCTTGAGGAACGTCGCCAACGCGGGACTTCGACCATTCGTCCCGATCGTGACCACGAGATCGCCCTGGCGGACGACCGACATGAGCGTGAAGGAACAGTTGGCGGGGTCGTCGGCGGAGTTCACCCAGATCTGGCGGGCCTCGCCGGCGTCGTACACCGCTTGGTTGACTGCGGCGTCGGCGGTCGCGGTGAAGGCAAGCCATGCGCCGTCGAGATCGGACGGCTCGAACCTCCGGGGTTCCCAGACGAGCCGGCCCGCCGCCGCGCCGGCTCGGATCGATTCCACGGCATCTGGCGCGACCACCACGACCTGTGCGTCGGCTTCGAGGAGCGCTGCGAGTTTCCGAGCCGCGATCCGGCCTGCGCCCACCATCACGACCCGACGCCCGGCGACGAGGAAGTTCGCCGGGTACCCCACCAGGCTCGGGCGGCTCATGCGATTCGCTCCTTGATCCGGCGGTGGGATTGGTAGAAGGAGAGGATCTGGAGCTCGGTGGCGAGATCGACCTTGCGGACCGACACCCCGTCCGGAACGACGATGACCGCCGGGGCGAAGTTCAGGATCGACGCCACGCCGGCCGCGACGAGCCGGTCCGCGACGGCTTGGGCGGCGGCGGCGGGGGTGGCGATGATGCCGATGGTGATCCCGCGGGTGCGCACGATCTCGGTGACGTCGGCCAACGCCTCGACCGCCAGTCCGTTGACCACCATGCCCACCTTGGCCGGGTCGGCGTCCACGAGCGCGAGCACCCGGAATCCACGATCGGTCAAGCCGGCGTAATTGGCGAGCGCATGTCCGAGGTTGCCGACGCCGACGATCGCGACCGGCCAGTCGTGGGTGAGGCCCAGCTCTCGTGAAATCCGATCGAGAAGAAACGTCACCTCGTATCCCACCCCCCGGGTGCCGTACGAGCCGAGATACGAGAGGTCCTTGCGCACTTGTGCCGCGTTGACGCCGGCCATCGCCGCGAGGCGGTCCGACGACACGGTCTCCACGCCGCCGTCGGTGATCTCGAGCAGCGCCCGGTAGTACAGAGGGAGGCGAGCGACCGCCGCCGCCGGGATCTTTCGTGCGCTGCCCTGCGCTCCCGATCGCTGTACCAACGTGAGCCCTACTTCGACACACCCGAGCGCGTCACCCGGGTTCGGATCGGTCAAGTTACACCGGTCTCGTGCAGTTCTTCACAAGCAGAGACCGCCGGCCGGGAGCTGCGGTGGGTCCGCGCGCCGAAGCTCCCGACATCGATCCGGACTCGTTGGCCGAACCGGTGAGGTCGAGGCCTACGCTCGCTGGCCCATGGTCGTCGGGCTCGCCTTCATCGCCACCGCCGTGGCGACCCTCTTCGCCCAGGCCACGCTCGTCCGGGCGACCCGCCATCACCGTCCGCAGGACCGGGCGTGGACGGTGTCGTTGGCGTGCGTGGCGTTGGCGTCGGCGGCGTTGGCCTCCGGCGCGTCGACGGGCTGGGACAACGGCACCTTTCGGGTGTTCTACCTCCTCGGTGCGGTGGTGTCGGTGCCGTGGTTGGCCCTCGGCACCGTGTATCTACTCGCGCCGGTCGCGGGCCGGCGCGCCGAGCGCGTGCTGGTCCTCTTCAGCGGTCTTGCTACCGGGGTACTCCTCTCGACCCCGATGCAACCGGTAGGCGGAACGGCCATCCCCGTCGGTCACGAGGTGTTCGCTGGCTTCCCCCGCGTGCTCGCCGGCATCGGGAACGGTGTCGGCGCCACGGTCATCATCGTGGGCGCGCTGATCTCCGCCTGGCGCTTCGGCCGCGATCGTTCACGAGTGGGAAACGGTCGCCGCGCCGGCGCCAATCTCCTGATCGCGCTCGGCACGGTGGTGCTCTCGAGCGGGGGCCTCATCCAGGGGATCGCCGGAAAGGACGGCGCGTTCGTGGTGACGCTCGCGCTCGGGATCAGCGTGATCTACGCCGGATTCCTCGTGGCCGGGTCTGCGCCCGCCCCGAGAACTCAGCCCTGATCGGTCAGGTCTGATCAGTCAGGGCGCGCCGCACGACTTTGCCGGCCTGGTTCCGCGGCAGCTCGTCGATCAGTTCCAACGTGGCCGGCACCTTGTAGCGGGCGAGGCGACGGGCGACATGGTCGCGCAGCGCGGCCAGGGTCGGAGCGGCACCCGGTGACGCGACGACGAATGCAGCGATCGCCTCGCCGGTGCGCGCGTTCGGCAGGCCGATTACGGCCACGTCGGCGACATCGGGATGCTCGATGAGCACATCCTCGACCTCGGCCGGATAAACGTTGAAGCCCGACACGATGATCAGGTCCTTCAGGCGGTCGACGAGGCTCAGGAACCCGTGGTCATCCGCCACCGCGACGTCACCGGTGCGCAGCCATCCGTTCTGGAGCACCCGGGCCGTGGCCTCGGGATCGTCCCAGTAGCCGATGAAGACGTTCGGCCCGCGAACCCAGATCTCGCCTGGATCGCCGACCAGTACGTCGCCGCCGTCGGCATCCACGAGGCGGACCTCCACACCCGGGAGCGGCGGACCGATCGACCCGGAACGCGGACTGCGATCGACGGCGGTCGTGGCCACGATCGGCGCAGCCTCGGTGAGGCCATAACCCTCGTAGACGGTCACGCCGAATCGCGCCTGGAAGCGGGAGCCCACGGACTCGGGGAGTTCCGCCGCGCCCGACACCGCGAGCCGGGTGCTCACGAACGAATCGGCCGGCGCATCGGACTCGGAGAGTTCGAGGAACGCCGCAAACATCGCGGGTACTCCGGCCACGATCGTGGCGCGCTCGCGGCGAATGATCTCGACCGCGCGCGCGGCGTCGAACTGCGCCAGGAGCACCGAGCGGACGCCCCCGGTGAGCGCAACCCCCAGCGCAACGTTGAGCCCGAAGACGTGAAAGAACGGCAGGGTCGCGAGCCCGACGTCGTCGGGACCCACGGCAAGGCCCGGGTGGGACTGCACCTGCGCAATGTTGGCCGCCAGGTTCCCGTGGGTGAGCATGGCGGCACGCGGCGACCCGGCCGTGCCCGACGTGAACAACAGCACCGCGAGGTCGCCGTCGGCCCGGTCGACCGCCGCGGCCATCTCCGGACCGTCCGGAAGGGCCGAGCTCGCGACTGCGCCGGTCACCTCCAGTCCGTGATCGACGCCGGTGCCACACACGAGCAGCCGGGCACCGACCCGCTCGAACTCGGCAGCCAGCGCGGCGACGGGCGCCAACGGATTCAACGGCACCGCCACCGCGCCACACCACAGGGCCCCCAGATAGGCGTCCACGAAGCTGAGGTCGTTGGCGGCCGCAATCGCCACCCGGTCTCCGGGGCGGACACCAAGTTGATCGAAGGCGCCGGCAGTTTGAGCGGCGCGGGCCCGGAGGCCGCCGAAGCTGACCGTGACCTCACCATCGAGGATCGCAGTCGCGTCGGGAGCCAGCTCGGCATGACGCAGGAGAGTCGAGACCAAGTTCACGGCCCGAGAGTCTGCCAGACGGACTCGGGCATCCGATCAGAGGTCCCCGGGACCAGGAAATCTCGCTCGCCCCGCTCAAGTCCGGTCACCACACCGCCGATGACTGGATTCGGAACATGACAGGAAGCAAAACGGGGCGAAATGGGAGGCACCGATGCGATTCCGAAAGGCGGTATGCAGCTTCGCCGTGGTCATCGCGGCCGGAGGAGGGATGTGGTTCTCGTCGTCACCGGCGGGAGCAAACTCTGATCCTGGCGCCGCGGCCGACTTCGTCGGACGAATGAACGGACTGCGGGCCTCACGGGGCCTCGCCGGTCTGAGCACCAACGGCACCCTCGCCGCCAAGGCCCAGCGATGGGCGGAGTACATGGCGTCAGTGGGGGCCATCAGCCACTCGAACCTTTCCGATGGCGCGCCAGGAGAATGGACGCGACTCGGCGAGAACGTCGGGCGCGGACCCAGCGTGGATGCCATCCACAACGCGCTCGTTGCATCACCCGAGCATTACGAAAATCTCACCGATCCGGGGTTCCGGTATGTGGGTGTGGGCGTAGTGAATGCCAACGGGACGTATTACGTCTCGCAGGTGTTCATGGAATCAGCCTCCCAGCCCGCCCCAAATACGTCCGCACCTGCGGCCGCCACCCCGTCGCCGGGGAAGCCGCGGTCGGCGCCACGAGCGCCGGCCGCGGTCCCGGTACCTCCGCCACCACCGCCGAACCCGCTGGCCGGCATGCCTCCGGGCTTCGACTACGAGTTGCCGGCAAGCACGCGGCCCGCCGTGGTCAAGATCCGGTCGGGTCGGGGTTGGGTCTACATGCAGGGATCGTTCCGCATCGCGTGACCTCGCGATCATGTATGGGTCCGTGATGTGATCCACGGGGACTCGATACGGTTGCGGTCATCCGTCCACCCATTCGGCACCGAAGAAATCATCGTGAGATCCGAACCCCCTTCAACGTTGTGCGGCCATGACCGCTGACGTCCGCGGCGACCGGCGGCTCGACGAACTCGACGACGCGGCACTGGTCGGAGAGGTTGTACAGCGCCGGCCCGAAGCGGTCGAGATCCTGTGGCGGCGCCATTCCAGCGCAGTCCTCGGCGTGGCGCGCCGGGTCACCGGCAGTGCACCGCTGGCCGAGGAAGTCCTCCAAGAAGTCTTCCTGCGGCTGTGGCGGGCGCCGGAGCGCTTCGACCCGACGCGCGGTGCGCTGCGTTCGTTCCTGTTGATGGAGGCGAACGGTCGCTCGATCGACGCGATTCGCAGCGACGTGTCCCGGCGCGGCCTCGAAACTCGAACGGCCCGCACCGACCGGACCGACGCGGACCCGGTGGGGGCGCAGGTCTGGGAAAGCTCGGTGGCCGACCACCTCCGTGAAGCCTTGGACGAGCTTCCGGATGGCGAACGCGAAGCCATTGAACTCGCCTACTACGGCCATCATCCGTACAAGGATGTGGCCACCATTCTCGGCGTGCCGGAGGGCACGGTGAAAAGTCGTATCCGAGCCGGACTGGCCCGTATGCGGGACCGCCTGGTGGCCGTCGATCTCGGGGAGCAACTGTGGACGAGCGATTGAACCCCGAAGAACTTCGGGAGCTGCTCGGCGCCTTCGCGCTCGGCGCAGTCGAGCCCGAGGACCGCACCCAGGTGGAGGAGTTCGTACTCCAGGACCGTGACGCGCGGATCGAACTCCACCAACTCGAGCACGCAGTGGCGTGGCTCGGACACGCGTCGCCACGTCCGAGCGACGCGTCGTGGAACGCCGTTCGGCTCGAGATGGCCCGAGACCTGGCCGAATCCGGTACCACCGATGTTGCGGCGGGCGAGGAACCGATCGTGCCGACCGACGTCATCTCCATGGACGACTTTGCCGAACGACAGGACCAGAAGAACCGGCGCAAGAACTGGCGGCAACTCGTGGCCGTCGCGGCGGCCACCGTGGTGCTCCTCGGCACTGCGATCGGCGTGGCCCAGGTGATCAGGGAGGACTCGGCCAATCCACCGGGTCGGACCGTGGCCCTTCGCGCGCCCGACGGCGGAGTGCCAGTGGAGGTTGTCCTCCATCGCAACGGCACGGGCTCGGTCCGGAGTTCCGATCTGCCGAGGGCACTGCGCGGCCAGGTCTATCAACTCTGGGCCCAAGCGTCGCCGACCGCACCGATGCACTCGGCCGGACTGCTCGGCCGGGTACCGGAAGGCCGCCGCCTCACCGTGCCTCGCGGCACCCTCCGGATCGCGATCAGTGTCGAACCCGAAGGGGGGAGTCGCGAGCCGACGACGGACCCGGTGGCGGTCAGCGACGAACTCTGATCGAGCGCTGATTCACATCGCAACCGCGCCCACCCCTGAACCAGTCAGGGGTTCAGGTGCACCACGAACTGCAGCAGCCCGGCGCCGAGGATCAGCACCAACAGAGCGATGATCGCGAGAGTGGTTCCTTGTCTCATGCGGGGCCTCCAGCCGGCACGATCGTGACGCCCGATCCGGCGGTGAGGCCGCAATCGACCGCCGCCGACTTCCGATCGAGCGCGAGGGAAACGAGTCCGTAGGAGTCGACGATCATCGCCAACTCCGACGGGTTTGCGTCGGCGTAGGTATGGACCCAACGGGCCCGCCGCCCGCCGGGACCGAATCGCAGCTCCACCGTGTCGCCGCGGGTGACGCCGAGCGCGGTCAGTTCCTCGGGCCCGATGTTGAGCTGACAGTTGCCGTACCCATCGACCCACCAGACCTCGCCGACGAGCGTTCCGGCCTCGACGTTCGGCAGCGGTATCAGCCCGGGGGTGAGTCCGGCCGGGTCCACGAGTTCGCCGAGGGCTTCGAGTGCGATGCCCCGGGCCAGGAATCCGGCCGCAGGCGCGAGCACATCGCGGCCGGCGAACGTGGGGCCGGGTGCATCCATCTGGTACTCGTCATTGGTGAGTGCGACGACGCGACGCGCGCCGCCGACCATCGCCACGGCCGGCGCCAGCAAGCCGTTGTCCGGCCCGATGAAGATCCCGGTCTCGGTTTCGATCGCCACCGCGCGCCGATCCGTCCCGACCCCGGGATCCACCACCGCGAGCACGATGCCGTCGGGCAGATATTGGACGGCGCGCACGAGCGTGAGCGAACCGGCGCGCACGTCGTGAGCCGGAACCCCGTGGGTGATGTCGAGAATCCGAAGGTCCGGGGCGAGGTCCGTCATCACCGCCTTGCACACTCCGACGAACTCGTCGACATAGCCGTAGTCGGTCAGGAACGAGACGACCTCGACATTCGACACAGATCCGACGGTAGCGCCGGCGTCACACGCTCAGCGCTTCGGGGCGCCGAGGTCACGGGAACGATCGGTGGCGGCGGTCACCGCGTCCAGGATCGCCGCTCGCATCGAGTGGGCCTCGAGCACCCGCAGCCCGGCCGCAGTGGTTCCACCCGGCGACGTGACCTCAGCCCGGAGCGCCTCGGCGGTCTCGCCGCGATCGGTCAACATCACCCCAGCACCACGGATCGTTCCGTGCACCAACGTGGTCGCGACGTCGCGAGGCAGGCCATTCAGCACCCCGGCCTCGATCATCGCCTCGGCGAAGAGGAACACGTACGCAGGGCCCGAGCCCGACAACCCGGTCACTGCGTCCAGGAGCGGCTCCGCAACAACGACCACCGTGCCCACCGCGCCGAGCACACGCGTGGCGGTGGCGACGTGTACCTCGGTTGCGAGCGAACCGCCGGCGAGCGCGGCAACCCCGTGGCCGACGAGTGCGGGGGTGTTCGGCATCGCCCGCACGACCGGCCGGCCGGGGACCGCGGCTTCCAGATCGGCGAGGGAGATCCCGGCTGCGATCGACACGACCAACGCACCCTCGGCCAGGACCGGGAGCGCGCCGTCGAGCACTGCGAGTACGTCGGCCGGCTTCACCGCGACGACCACGACATCGGCGTCGCCCACGACCCACGATGCGCTCGGTCCCACCCGCACTCCGGCCAGCTCGTCTTCGAGGGCTCGGCGCCGACCGGGATCGGTCTCGGCAATCGCCAGGCCCTCGGCGTCGAATCCGGCGGCCAGCAAGCCCGCGACCAGCGCGGTGCCCATCCGACCACCACCCAGAACTGCTATTCGCTCCACGGGGTCAGGCTATTGGCCGGAAGACGAAATCCCGCGCCCGACGCTGGAACCGGCCGGCGCGTCGGCGGGCGCGGACGCGAGAAGACCCGACTCGCATTCCGTGCTCCCCGCACTTCCCCGAGCGGAGGGCCTTCGGCGAGCCGGGCCTTCTCAGATTCGCCACCCGTCGGTGTCGACGACCGGCAAGTTATAACTGGACGCTACTGAAGGCAAATCACCGCAACTGAATGATCTGGAAGAACTATGGCCCCCATGAGTCGCAACGGAGCGGAGACGAACAACTCGGTGGGGGCGCCCAAGCCCCTCGGTTCCTCGCCGTCGACCGGTTCCCCCCGGGCGACCGTACGAGCAGGACCGCAGCTAGCGGTAGGCAAGGGTGACGACGGCCTGGAACCATTTCTCGGTGAGGTCGAACAGCACGCCGATGATGCGGTCCAGTTCCTCGGCCGTGAGATATTCGATCGCCACGCGTCCGGTCAGGTAGATGTCACCGTCGGGTCCGAGCGAGAACCGGGCGCCGTAGAGGTCGTGGTTCCGGCGCAGCAACCACGCGTGCAGCGCCGGGAGACGGGTCTCGTCCTCGGGTGCGGGCAGGAAGTACACCTCGTAGCGGAGCGTGCGCTGATGGAGGTCGAAGTAGATCGTGGTGGCATCCCGGCCGTCGCAACCGAAGCGCACGTACCAGCGCCGCAGCTCGGCGTCGTACTCCACGTGTTGGATCGAGGGTTCGGCCGCCACCGGTCCGAAGAGATGGTCCTGGACGAGGGCGTGCGCATCGGCCAGCGCCTGGGGATCGGGCGTCAGCGACACGACACCGGTTCGCGGGCCAAGAGATCGACGTAGAGGCGACGCAGCCGGGCCGCCGTCATGCTCCACGCGTAACGCCGGGACCGAGCTTCCGCGGCAACGCCCATCGCGTACGCGGCGGCCGGGTCGGCGAGTAGCTGCTCGATCCGACCCGCGAAGTCCTCCGGATCCCGACTGTCGACGAGGTAGCCGGTGATGCCGTCGTCCACCAGCGAGACGAGCCCACCGACCGCGGCGGCCACCACGGGTGTTCCACACGCGGCGGCCTCGAGCGCGACGAGACCGAAGGACTCGCTGTGGCTCGGAACCAGGCACACATCAACGGCGCGGTAGTACCGAGCCAGATCCGCGTGGGACTGGGGTGGCACGAATCGCACCCGATCCGCGACGCCGAGCTTCGCGGCGAGTTCGTGAAGCCGTTCGAGTTCTTGATCGCCGTCGGGGCCGCTCGGGCCCCCCACCACCAACAGCACCGACGCCGAATCGCGCAGTTCCGCCAGGGATTGGACGGCCAGATCGGCGCCCTTGAGCGGCTGGATCCGGCCCGCGAACAACAACACCGGCTCGTCGCCGAGGCCGAGCGCGCGCCGCTCCGCATCCCGCTGCCGGGGCTCGACCGCGTGGAAGATCTCGTGATCCACACCCGGGGGAACGATCTCGATCCGCTCCGGGGGCGCGGCGTACAACAGCTCGAGCTGATCGCGTTCGGAGGCGGTGGACGCGAGCATGAGATCGGCGCAGTTCACGATCTCGTGCTCCACCCGTGCCCGCAGCTCGGGGTCGTCATCGATCCCGGCGTCGGCCTTCACGCGCGCCAAGGTGTGAAAGGTGGCGACGAGCGGCAGATCCAGCTCGTGCTTCAACCGGTGACCGACGGCGCCGGACAACCAGTAGTTCGCGTGGATCGCGTCGTAGCGCGCCCCGCGCTCGACCAGGCCCAGCGTGGCGTTCACCATCGGCTCCACGAGCTCGATCAGATCGTGCTTCGAGACCGGGCCGGTCGGGCCGGCGTCGAGGTGAATCACCCGGAACCCGGGCTCGACCTCGACCGCGTCGGGCTGGTCTGAGTGCTCGCGCCGGACCAGGACGTCGCATTCAACGCCGGCGCGCGCCAACGCGGATGCCAGCGCCCGGACGTACACGCTCATGCCCCCGCCGTCACCCGCGCCAGGCTGGGCAAGTGGGGAGCTGTGAACGGACAGGACGGCAAGACGGCGAATGTTCATGGGGTCTGGCGATCCTAACGTCACGGCCCCTGCGACCATTCCTGGCGCCTATGGGCCCAGTTCCGGCGGGGCCAGTCCGTCGGTCAGCCGGTGAACGATCGGTAGACGTCGACGAGGGTTTGCTTCTGACGTTCGGTGATCGTCGTGTCCGCCATGATCGCCGCCACCAGGTCCGAATCAGGCTTCTCGTCGAGAATGCCGGCGCGCACGTACAGCGTCTCGGCCGAGATCCGCAGCCCCTTGGCGATGCCCTGGAGGATCTCGGCCGACGGCTTGCGCAGACCGCGCTCGATCTGACTGAGGTACGGGTTCGAGATCCCGGCGAGTTCGCTCAGCTTGCGCAGCGACAGCCGATCGGAACGCCGCTGGTCACGAATGAACTCACCGAGATCGCGCAGCCGAGCTTCGACGGCATCGGTGGGTGCGCTCATCCCGGCGAGTTCGGCGCCAATCGCTCGGCGACTTCGTGGGTCAGCGAGTCGATCACGGCGTGGAGCGAACGGCGGCGGACGGAGAGGTCCTGTTCGAGCTCGCGCAGCTGGCCGAGCGTGGCCTGGAGTTCGGCTTCAGTCAGGTTCGGAAGATTGACCAACGTGGCGTCCGAGACCAGCCGCTCGACGCCCCGGTTCCATTCGATCCCGGCGGCCGGAGCGAGCACCGACTGCGCGCGGGTGTGCGCGGGGTCGCTACGCGCACCGTCGTCGGCGAGGATCTCGGGCAGCTTCGCGATGAGGTCGCCCAACGTCCCGCCCGCAGCGCGGCGGTCTCGCTCGGCCTCCAGGATGTCGATCCGACCCTGGGCCAACCGGCGCACGTACGAGATCTCGGTCTCGACCTCAAGGCACTCACGCTCCATGGCATGGAGCTCGTCGACGGAGTGCGCGCCAAGCCCGTCGGCATAGGCGGGGCCAAGAATTCGGTCGATACGGCGGACATGTTGAGCCATCGGGATGAGGCTACCGCGCCGCCCGGAATGAACCCGACCCCCGTGGGGTAAGCATGCACAACCCCCGATCAGGAGTCCCCATGGCCGCCTATACCCTGCCCGAACTTCCCTACGACCTCGCTGCCCTCGAGCCGCACTACTCTGCCGAAGTCCTGGAGCTCCATCACCACAAACACCACGCGGCCTACGTCGACGGCGCCAACACCGCGCTCGACAAACTCGACGACGCCCGATCATCGGACGACTACGGATCGATCAACCAGCTCCAGAAGAACTTGGCGTTCCATCTCTCGGGCCACGTTCTGCACTCGATGTTCTGGGAGAACCTCTCGCCCGACGGCGGCGGCGAGCCCGACGGTGACCTCGTGGCCGCGATCAACGACGGCTTCGGCAGCCTGGGCCACTTTCGCAGCCAGATGAATCAGGCGGCGCTGAACGTGCAGGGGTCGGGTTGGGGTGCCCTGACCTGGGAACCGCTGGGGCAGCGCCTCATCATCGAGCAGATCTACGACCACCAGAGCAACGTGGGCCAGGGTGCGCCACCGCTGCTCGTGCTCGACATGTGGGAGCACGCCTACTACTTGCAGTACCGGAACGTGAAGGCCGACTGGGTCGAGGCCTACTGGCGGATCGTCAACTGGCCGGATGTTGCGCAGCGCTTCGAACGGGCGCGTACCCTCGAACTCCTCTGATCGAGGTCCGAACCACCCCAGGACGGCCATCCGCCTCCGAACGACCATCCGCCCCCGGGCGACCATGACCGGCGACGTCCTCATCGGCGCGGCCGTCGCGATAGTCGGCCTCATGCTCGGCACATGGCTGTTGAGCTTGGTCTGGAGCGACGCGTCGATCGTGGACCCGGTGTGGCCACTCGGTTTCGTCATCGTGGTCTGGGTGACGCGATTGATTGCCGACGGCAACGACGCGCGCCAGTGGCTACTCGTCGCCATGGTGACGCTGTGGGGGCTGCGGCTCTCGGGCTATCTCGCGGCGCGGAAGCGGGGCGCGCCCGAGGACTTCCGGTACCAGGCGATGCGCCGCCACTACGGCCCGCGCTTCGGGATCGTCAGCCTCGTCACCGTCTTCGCGCTCCAGGGCGGGCTGATGTGGGTGGTGTCACTGCCTGCCACGCTCGGACAGGTGCGAGCGGAGCCGGACCTTGGCGCGCTGGCCATCCTCGGTGCACTGATCTGGCTGCTCGGATTCACTTTCGAGACCGTGGGTGACGCGCAGCTGGCCCGCTTCAAAGCGCGCCCCGACAGCGCGGGTCAGGTGATGGACCAGGGCCTCTGGCGCTATACCCGCCACCCCAACTATTTCGGTGATGCGTGCGTGTGGTGGGGTGTCGCGTTGGTCGCCGCCGAGACCGGTCTCGGTGCGATCGGCATCCTCGGCGCGTTGGTCATGACGGTGTTGCTCGTGCGGGTGTCCGGGGTACCGATGCTCGAACGCACGATGGCCAAGCGCCGCCCCGGGTACGCCGAGTACGTCGCCCGTACCAGTGCATTCATCCCGCGCCCGCCCAAGCCAGGCTCCGCCTGACATGGCCATCGTCCGCATCGCCTTGTTCGCGTTCGGGTACCCGGTATCGATCCTGGTCATCGCGCGCTTCGTCCCCGTCGTGCGGGAACGACGGCTTCGGTGGATCGTCTGGCATCAGGGCGCAGTCGGCGCAATCGTGCTCGGGTATGTCCTCTCCTCCGACTGGCGCGCCGTCGCGATCAACGGCACCTGGTTCGTCGTCGCGGCGACCTGGTACGTGCTCGGTGGCCGAGGGACGGTTCGCGCCAAGACGAAATGACCCGCGCTCGAACCGATTCAGCCGCCGCTCACGGGTGGGAGCACCGCAACTTCACTCCCGTCGGCCAGGACGGTCGCGTCGCCCTCGCGCGGCTCCTCACCGTCGACCCAGACCCGCGCGGTATCGAGGACGGCGGCGAAGTCCGCGCCGAAGCGAGCGCGCGCGGCGTCGAGCACGTCCCCGACGGTGTTGGCCTCGACACTGACCGCGGCACACCCGGCGGCCTCACGAGCGGCGGCGAACAGTCGCAACGAAACCGTCGCCATCTCGTTCGCCTGCGATCCAGCCCGAGATCCAGCCCGCGATCTAGTCCGCTATCTAGTCCGCGATCTCCACGAGGCCGTCCTTGATCACGACATCACCGTCGCCGTTGCGGGTCTCGAACCCGAAGACCGGGTGACCGTCGTTCTCGCCCGTGGCCCAGAACGTGGTGGTGATCTCCTGACCCGGAAGCACGGGCCGTGAGAAGCGCACGGCCAGGCGGCGCAACCGGGTGGAGTCGCCCTCGCACAGCTCGGTCACCGCGGCCACCGACGTGAACGCCATCGTGCAGAGACCGTGGATGATGATCCCCGGTAGACCGACGGACTTCGCGATCTCCGCGTCGAGATGGATCGGCATCGTGTCACCGGACGCCTCGGCGTAGCGGTAGGTCTGGTCCGTATCGAGCTGCTGGGTCACGGTCGCCACCGGTCCCGCGGTCTTGGCGTTGCCGTCGAGCTTGTGGGGCGGGGCTTCTTCGCCCGCTCCGTCGCCGTCACTGACGCCCCGGAAGAACGAGGTCATGTACTGCTCGACCACGAGCGCGCCGGACTCGTCATGGGTCTCGACCTTCACGACCACCGACGTGCCGTTGGGCTTGACGTGCACACCGATCGGTGCGGCCTTCGATCGCAGCACCGAACCGGGGACGATCGGCTGATGGAAACGCATGTCCTGCTCACCGTGGACGACGAGCATCAGCACTTCGGGCGGAACGATGCCCGCCATCGCCCCGGCCATCGTGTCCCAGATCGGGACGACCGCGAAAACCGGCGGCGCGATCTCACCGGCGACGTGGGCAGGGATCGGGTCGTTCGTGGCCGCGGCGTACGCCTTCGCGCGATCGGCCTCGACCTTGAACTCAGGTCCCTCCGTCCATTGACCCAGTCGATCGATTCCGAAACCCATCGCATGCTCCTCGCTCGGTTGCGGGCCGGACGGTTGCGGGCCGGACTGTAGCGGGCCGGAATCCTCGCCCGCCTCGATCCGCTCCACCGCCCGTTCGATGTCGGCGAGCTCCGATTCGAGCGAGTCGAGCACGCTCAGATCGGTTGGCTCCGGGGTGTCATCGGCTGACGCGCCTGCGCTGTCCATCGCGGCGACGATAGTGGCGCCTCGATTATCGGGCCTGCAACTCGAGCAGCTCGGCGGCCTCGTCCAGCGCACCGACGATCCGGTTTAGTCGCTCGGCGGGGTCGTCCTCGCGCAGGACCTCGAGCACGTCCATCGGACCGATCGGCGCCATCGCGATCGCGTCCCAACCGGCCTGGATCGGATCGTCCGCCAGCACGATCTCGCCGTCCACCTCGGCACCGAGGGCGCGGGCCGCGGCGACGACCCGGGCCATGCCGGCGACCACCTGCTCCCGTCGAGCCAGTGCGTCGGCACCCGCCGCCGGGTCGACGAGCACCTCGACCTCGGCACGCGGGAACGGCGCATCCGCCAGCCAGGCCGTCACCCGGCAGCGGGCGGTACCGACGCAGGTCAACGCATACCGACCGTCGGGAAACTCCGCCATCTCGACGATTCGGGCCACCGTTCCCACGTCGAATCGGATGTCATCACCCCCGACCTCGGAACCGCGCTCGATGAGGACCACACCAAACGAGCGGTCGCCGGCGAGACACGCATCGACCAGGGCGCGGTAGCGCGGCTCGAAGACGTGAAGCGGCAACATCTGACCTGGGACCAGCGCCGTACCGAGTGGGAACATCGGGAGCTCCATCAGTTGCACCGCGATCGGTAGGCGATGGCTTGTTGCTCGAACGCGTCCCGAGTTGCAGACGAACTCGTGCTGGCCAGCGCGTCGAGCACTGCGGCGGCCTCACCGAATGCACCAACCGATGCCAGCACCTCGGCGGTGCTGCGGCGCGCGTCGACCGGAAGCTCTGGGAACGCGAGCCGCAGCTGCGCGGCCCATCGCGCGTCCGGCGAGCGCCGGGTGGCGTAGGTGTGGGCGAGGTTGGTCACCATGCGCAGCAGGATCAGCCGCGTCGGCGTGGGCGCGAGCATCGACCCGTCGAACTGCGCCCGGTCACCGAACTGAGCTCGGAACCGCGCCCGACACGCGTCGCGATCGAGGACCGCACCGGCGTGGAACGGATCGATGAACTCGGTGGCGACGTCACCCGGCGGTGGTGGCGGACCGACCCCGACGATGAAGTGGCCGGGCATCCCCACGCCGTGGAGCACCACACCGATCCGGCGGCCGACCTCGATCATCAGCACGCTCAACGTGATCGGAAGGCCGAGGCGTCGATCCATCACGTCGGGGAGGAAGGAGTTGCGCGGATCGCCGTAGTCGTTCGTGTTGCCCGCGAAGGACCAGTCGACGAACAGAATCCGCGCCAGCCCGGCGGCCGTTCGCGCGTCGGGGCGGTCGAGCGCGTTCCCGGCGAGCTCGTCCAATCGAGCGAGGCCCGCGTCGACGTCGGTGCCGGTGACAGTAGAGGTCTCAGTGGCCGTGGCGGCGATCAGCAGCGCGCCTTCATCGAGCGGTGGATCGGAATCGGGATCAGCCACCAACGATCGGAATCGCGCCGCCGCGTCGGCATCCATGTCATCGATCGTAGGACCACGCCGCCAGTCGGACTTCGGTCACGTACGCTCGGCCCCGTGCCGCCGACGCCTGCCGACCACGAGCTGCGCGACACCGTCGCCCGCCGACTCCGAACCGACGGCCAGCGCGTGACGGCGGCCCGGGCCGCGCTCGTCGACGTACTCGCCCGTGCCGATCGCCCGCTCACGATCCCCGAGATCCAGGGTCACGCGCCCGCGTTGGCGACGAGTTCCGCGTACCGCAATCTGTCCGTGCTGGAAGCGGCCGGGGTCGTGCACCGGATCGTCACCAACACCGATCACGCTCGATACGAACTCGCCGAGGATCTCACCGGCCACCACCACCACCTGATCTGTTCAGGGTGCGGTGCCGTCGAGGATGTTCCCGCGTCCGGTCGGTTGGAGGAGTCGGTGAAGAAAGCAGCCGACGAGATCGCGCGACGGACCGGGTTCCGGACCCAACATCACCGCGTCGACCTCGTCGGCCTCTGTCACCGCTGCGGCTAGCGACGCACGCCGGCAGGCCCGTTCGACCCGCGCGTCACGGCTTGCTGCGTCGGAACATCACCACGCCGGCACCGACCAGCACGAGGGACGCGGCCACGATGCCGATGATCAGCCCGGCGGAGCTGCTGTCGTCGGACTTCTTGGCCGCCGTGGTGACCGGCACCTTGGTCTCCGTGCTGGTCTCGGGCGTCTGGTTTTCCGTTCCCGCAATCTCGAGCACGGGCGCCGGGAACTCGGCGCTCTCCCCCTCCTGGACCCATCGGAAGATCTCTCCGTCATCGCAGGTATCGATCGCCTTGAACTGCAGTGAGGATTGGCCCGACACCGGCCCGATCACGAGTGGGAAGGTCGCGTCTCCTGTCGCAGTGCCGTCGTTGGTCCAGGTGATGCTCGCAATGGCCTGAGTGGCCCCTTTCATCGTGACCGCGTTCGTCCAACCGGTGACCACGGCGGGAGTTGCGACCGTCAGGTCCGGTGACTCCGGGAAGAAGAGTTCAACCTTCTTCAGTTCCTCCTGACACTCGTTCTCGGAGATCACCGTCGTGGCCACGAGGCCGTCGGATCCCGGAGCCGCGTCCGACGCGATCTCGATGTGGGCGCCGGCCACCGCGGGGACCGCGAACAGTGCCGCGGTGATGATCGTGGCGGCGAACGCCAGCTTGCGTTTCATATTCGGTGTGCCTCCTGGTAGGGGGTTGAAGAGCTTGGCTGCGCGCCCGACCGGGCTCAGGATCCGCGGACGGTGAACATCGTCGAGCCGGTCACCGACTCGACATCGGTGACGAACGCGGTCAGTGTGAGCTTCCACTCACCCGGGAACGGGATACGGAAGTCCTGGCCGAGGTAGATGCCGGGCGCGTCGGGCCTCAGGGTGATCTCGATGGGCGGGATGTCCCGCGCCGGCATCGCCAAGGTCGCGGTGATCTCGACCACGCTGCGCGGGGCGCCGTCGCGACCCACCACCGTGATGTGGACGAAGTTCGGCCGCAACGACGATGCCGGATCGAGATGCACCTGGAAGGCGGCCTGGCCGGCCGACACCACGGTTTGCAGCGGACCACCCACCGCCATTGAACGGGGTGGGGACGTGTTGACCAACATCGACGTGAAGGCGAGCACCACTGCGCCGAAAATCAGTTCGCCCCGGACACTCCGACGCAGGTGCACGTGCCGGCCGCCCGGCAGGTCCCCCGCGCCACCGCCGGCTCCATCGTCGGCTCCACCGTCGGCTCGTGGCGGCGCCGGTTCGTCCCGCACCAGCACGCCGACCCCCGCAGCCCCGACCCCCGCGACCCCGACCCCCGCGGCCCCGAGCGCAGCATCGGTCCCGCCGACGGTACGCGACCCGATCGTGGATTCGCCGCCGTCGCCACCGCTCGCGCCCGAGGCGGCGGTCGACACCTCCGTCGCGGGGTTCCCGAAGACGCCCATTCCCCGTCCGTGCACGAGGCGTCGACTCCAGGCTGCGATCAACAAGACCACCGCGAACGCGACGAGCTTGGCGATCAATATGCGGCCGTAGTTCGAGTCCCAGAGCGCGCTGATCGGTTCGAGCTGGCGAATCGACTGGACCGTGCCGGTGAGGACGAGCAGGACGACGGCACCCAGAGCCAGGCCCGAGAACCGTTCGGCCACTCGCGCGTAGGCGTGATCGTCGGTCCGGGCGATCGCCAGCATCACGAGGCCTCCGAGCCAGACCGCCATTCCGAGCACGTGAAGCATGTCGGCCGGCAACGCCACGGCCGTCCACCGTCCCGTCGACGCATGCCCCGCGAATCCGGGCGTGGCGGCGAGCACCACGCCGGTGAGTCCCGCCACACCGAACCACCATCTCGGCAACGGACCGCGGTGTCGGACCATCATCCGCAGGAGGAGCCCGGCCACCACCAGCAGGGCGAGGCGCAGGATCCACACCTTGCCGAATCGGGTATCCCAGACCCCAGAGATCTGATCGGACGAGAACAGCGCACCGAACCCTTGCCCCGACGTGTACGGACCCTGCAACAAGAAGCCCGCCGCGGTGGACACTCCGGTGAGCACGAGCGACCCGAGCAGCAACTGTCGGACTCGCAGCGCACGGCGCCCCTCGGGCCAGAGGTATGCGGCGAACCACCCGCCGCCGAGGAGCAGCGCCAGCCCGGTGAACACACCGAAGCGCATGACCCCGAACAGCACACCGACCGTCGGGTCGCCGGCCTCGCCGTCACGAGCCGTGGCCGTGAGGTCGCGAGCAGCTTGGCCGGCGGCATTGGCGCCGAACCCGAAGGTGAACGCGCCCTGGATTGGGTGCGAATCCCCCGAGATCGCCCGCCACGCCACCGTGTACAGACCCTGGTCCAACTTCGGGACCGAGGCGCGCACCACACGCTCCTGCCCGCCCGGGTGCACGGCCCGCCCGGTCGTGACCGACTCTCCGCGCCCGTCCAGCAGCTGGATGGCGTCCGGGCGTACGTCAACCGTCTCGGTGAACTCGAGCGTGATGGACCTCGGCGACACCGAGACGTTCGCCTGCGGTGCCGGGTCGGAACCCGAGAGGACGGCGTGGGCGGACGCCGGCGCCGCCAGGACGACGAGGACAGTGGCCGAGACGGCAACGAAGACCCCGATCCTTCGCAGCTGCCGAGCCCGGAGCCGGGGCGGCCTCATCGCAGCACCGGCTGGCGCTTGGATGTGTCCTCGGAACCCGCACCGGTATGGGCGAGGAGCCACACCACTCCGAGCGCAATCACATTGAAGCCGTGCGCGATCGCCGACCCCGGGACGGGACGTCCGCCGATGAGATCGTCGATACAACTCCAGACCAGTCCCGCCACCAGGACCGCGAGCATCGGGAGCAACGCCCGGGCGCGCGCCGGCCGCCACGCAACGAAGAGCAGTCCGATGGCCATGGCGGCGGTGAACACACCGACGTGCCGCGCGTAATGGCCGTGCATCTCGTCTCCGTTCCCGATCAGCAGTGGGATCGCGCCGACGATCTGCACCAACGCAACGAAGAACGCCACCCGTTGGAGCGAGCGAGTCCGGTCTTCCTTGCCGAATGGTGACGGCCGCGGCGTCAAAACGGCGCGGATGGCCTCGGTCCGGTCCACCTCAGTGGCCGCGGGCGCGACTCGCAACGTCCGGTGGAACTCGGCTGCGTCAGCGGCCCAACCGCGACAATCCACACAGCCCTCGAGGTGACGGTCCACCACGAGCACTGGCAGGCCCATGTCCTCATCGTCGAGCCGCGCCGAGAGGGCGAATCTGATCTGTGTGCAGTCCATGAAGAGGTAGTCGCTGCTCGCGCCGAAAAAGTTCCCGACCCGGTGCGAAACCTCGAGGAGTGCGCCTAATGGCCCAGTACCCACCGATCCCACTAACCTGCGCCGCCGTGGACCGCCTGACCAACGCCTTCTTGCTCGCTCGTAACGGCGACGACGATGCGTTGACCACCGCGATCCGGGCCGGTCAGGCCGAAGTGACCCGCTTTCTGCGGCCGCTCGTCCACCCCAACGAGCTCGACGACGTGGTCCAGGAGACCTTCGTGCGCGCCTACCGCGCCCTGCCGCGCTTTCGTGGGGACGCCTCCGGACGCACCTGGTTGCTCGCCATTGCGCGCTGCGCCGCGGCCGACGCGACCCGCCGCCAGATCCGTGACCGGCGGACGGATCGATACGCCGGGCCGGCGGCGGCACCTCCGGCCGACGGCGCCCACGCGTTACGCGCGTTGATCGACGGACTCGAACCCGACCGCCGAGAAGCCTTCGTCCTGACCCAGATCGTGGGCTGTTCGTACGCGGAGACCGCCGAGATCTGCGGCGTCAGGATCGGCACCATTCGGTCCCGCGTCGGGCGGGCCCGTGACCAACTCCTCCAGCAGGTTCGAGCGTCCCGGAGCGCGTGAGTTCGCACGGCTCGCTGACGGGCCGCCGGCCTCATCGCTCGGCGAGCTGACAGGCTGTTCCGATGCCGACGATCTTCACTCGAATCATCAATGGCGAACTGCCCGGCCGCTTCGTCTGGCGCGACGAGCAGTGCGTTGCGTTTCTGTCGATCAACCCACTGCGGCCCGGCCACACCCTGGTCGTGCCGCGTGATGAGATCGACCACTGGCTCGACCTGCCGGTCGAGGCCAACGCGCATCTCATGCGGGTGGCCCACGCCATCGGAGCCGCGCAGATGGACGCATTCCATCCCGCCCGCGTGGGACTGATCATCGCCGGGCTCGAAGTCCCGCACGTGCACCTCCACGTGGTGCCGATCGGACGGGAAGCCGACCTGAACTTCGCCAACGCCGACTCCTCGCCGGCGGCCGACGAACTGGATGCCACGGCCGAGCAACTCCGCACGGCGCTGCGAGCGCGCGGTGCGAGTGGCGTCGCAGACTGACTCAGCCCCCGCCGTGGCATGCGAGGGCGCGGCGCAGCGCCGCGAGATTTCGGCGCATGGCGCGGAGATAGTCGTCGAAGGTGCGGGCGTCCACCGGTGACTCGATGGGGTCGAGGACGGCGGTACGCACGCCGGCCGCACGCGCCAGGCTGCGCGCCACTCGCGGCGACACTTGGGATTCGGTGAACACCGTCGTGACCCGCTGACGGCGAACGACGTCGATCAACTCGCCGAGCCGCCGGGGATCGGGCTCCTGGTCCGGCGAGATGCCCACGATCGGGACCGGGCGGAGCTGATACCGCCGTGCCAGCCGACCGAAGGACTCGTGCGCGGTGACGATCGTGCGGCGCCGGCAGCGACTGAGGCCGCGGCGGTACTCGCGATCCAATCCGACCAACTGTGCATCCAGCCGGCGCGCCCGCGCGCGAATCCCCGACCGATGATCACGGCGCGCCCGGCTCGCGCCCGCCGCCAGGATGGTCACGACGCGCCGCATCAGCTGGGGGTCCAGCCACACATGGGGGTCCGAACCCGCGCCGAGTCGGTCCATCATCTCGAGCACCGCGCCGGCGCGCGTCCGTGCGGCCCGTTCGATCGCCGGTTGGAATCCGGCGCCCATCACCACCACGAGCCGGGCGTCCAGGATCTGATCCATCTCGGGGGTCGTGACTTCCCGGTCGTGGGGCTCGGCCCCCGGCGGGGTGAGATCGACCACTTCCAGTGCCGGATCGAGCGCTCGGAGCGTCGCCGCCAGCGGGAAGAACGACGCGACCGCCAGCGACGGGTCGGTCCGGGTGGATCCGGACCCACAGGCGGAGCCGACGACGGCCAGCAGCGTCGTCACGATGATCAGCGAGCGGCCGCGCATCTCACCCTTCCTGGGAATGGTTCTCAACAACGGCTCGAGATACTATTGGGAATCACTCTCAGTACGCCATCGCCGGTGCTCGTCGCCCGTGGTCTCTCGTTCGCGTATGACCACGACTCCGTCCTGCGCGACGTCAGCCTGGCGCTTGCCCCGGGCGAGTTCGTGGCGCTCGTCGGTCCGAACGGCTCGGGCAAGTCCACCTTGCTGCGGCTGCTGCTCGGACGGCTCCGACCCGGCGCCGGGTCCGTAGAGATGTTCGGCGGCCCTCCCGATCGTCTGGTGGAGCCCGGCCGGCTGGGATACGTCCCTCAACGCGGCCGGCTCACTCCGGAGCTGCCCACCACCGTGCGCGAAGTCGTCGCCGGCGGTCGGCTGTCGCGCCGCCCGTGGTGGCGCCGACCGACCGCAGTGGACCGTGCGGCGGTCGACCACGCGCTCGGCGCCGTCGCCCTCACCGAACTCGCGGATCGGCTCGTCACCGAACTCTCCGGCGGCCAACAGCAGCGCGCCCTCATCGCGCGGGCGCTGGTCTCGGACCCCGAACTGTTGATCCTGGACGAGCCGGTCGCCGGCGTCGACGCCGAATCCCAGCGGTTGTTCCGCGACTCGTTGGTGCACCTCGTCGCCCACCATCACACCACGGTCCTGCTCGTCTCCCACGAACTCGGTGCGGTCGCGGACGACCTCGATCGGGTCATCGTGCTGAAACAGGAGGTGTTGTTCGACGGCGCCCCGGCCGATCTCGCGGCGCGCGGTGTGAGCCTGGGTATCCACGCGCAGGACCTGCCCCTCTGGCTCGAGGACCTCGGATGATCCTCGACCTCCCCTGGCCGTTCGAACGCGAGTACATGCAGCTCGCGTTGGCGATCGGCGTGATCGTCGGCGCGTGTGCACCCCTGGTCGGAACCTTCCTCGTGGACAAGCACCTCTCGCTCATGGGCGACGGCATCGGCCATCTCGCGTTCGCCGGGGTGGCGGGCGGCCTCTTGTTGTCCGTCTCCCCGATCTGGACCGCGCTCGTCGTGGCGGTGATCGGGGCGCTCGCCGTCGAACTGTTGCGGACGCGCGGGCGAACAACGGGCGATCTCGCGCTCGCGCTGTTCTTCTACGGCGGCATCGCCGGCGGCGCGGTACTGGCGAGTCGCGCCGCCACCGAGGGGATCACCGTCAACGTGGTGCCGTACCTCTTCGGTTCGATTCTCACGGTGACCCCCGCCGACCTCGCCATGGTGGCCGGTATCGGCATCATCATCCTGGGCTCGGTCGCAGTCGCGCACCGGGCGTGGTTCACCATCGGCCTGGACGAGGAATCGGCGCGGGTCATGGGGCTTCCGGTGACTGCCCTGAATGCGTTGCTCGCGGTCCTCACCGCGGTGACGATCGTCGCCGCCACTCGCATCGTCGGTCTGCTCCTCGTCGCCGCGCTCATGGTCCTGCCAGTGGCCTCGGCCCGCGTGATCGCCCGGTCCCAACGCCACACGCTCGTCATCGCATCGCTGATCGGAATCCTCTCAGTCGTGATCGGGCTCGGCGCGGCGCGGGTGTGGGGGCTCGCGCCGGGCGGGACGATCGTGCTCGTGTGCGCCACGATCTTCGCGTGCGTCTCGATCGCGCGCGGTGCCAGTCACAGCATCCCGAGCGGACACCACTGACCGTCGGAGTGGGTCCGAACCCGCCTGCCGCGCGCCGCGGTAGCTTCAGACGATGACCGTCGCTCCGGCTCGCCTCGCCGGTGAACGTGCGATCGTGACCGGATCCACGGCCGGGATCGGCGCGGCGATCGCGCGCCGCTTCGGTGCGGAGGGCGCGGCGGTAGTCATCACCGGGCGCGATCGCACTCGCGCCGATGCCGTCGCTGATGCCGTCTCTGCCGCGGGTGGGCGAGCGCATGTGGTGCTTGCGGACCTGAACGACGAATCGGAATGCAGCCGGCTCGTCGAGAAAGCCGCTGCGCTCCTGGGCGGGATCACGGTGCTGGTGAACAACGCCGTCTCCGACCCGGTGGACCCCATCGACGGTCGGGTCGGCGAGCTCACGACTGCGGCGTGGGAGGCCACCGTGCGAGTGAACATCACCGCGCCGATGTGGCTGACCCGGGCGGCGATTCCCCACATGATCGCGGCCGGTCATGGTTCGATCGTCAACATCTCGAGCCGCCAGGCCGAGCGCGCCAGCAGTGGGCACGCCGCCTACATCGCCAGCAAGGCCGCGCTCAACGGCTTCACTCGGGCCGTGGCGGTTGACCACGCGGCCGATCACATCCGGTGCAACACCATCAGCCCGGGCTACATCCTCCACGCGCGCCGAGACCACGGGATCACGGCCGAGCGGCGCGCCCAGCTGGAGGCGATGCATCTCACCCGCCTCGGCGAGCCGGACGACGTCGCGCACGCCGCGGTCTATCTGGCGAGTCCCGAGAGCGCGTTCCTCACCGGCGCGAATATCCCGCTCGACGGCGGCGGCAGCATCGCGCGCGGCGCGATCCTCGGTTAGTCACGCCCACATGAAGGCGCCGCCGTCGGCCATGAAGGTCTGGCCGGTGAGATACCGGCAACCGTCGGAACACAGGAACCACGCCAACGGTCCGATGTCGGTCTCCGGATCACCCTGGCGCTGCATCGGACAGTTCTCCACGAAGGTTCGGTAGCCCTCGCTCTGCTTGGCCGCGTCGCCGTGGTGGTCGGCCGCGGCCGGTGCGATGCAGTTCACCACGATCCCGTCCGCCGCCCACTCGCGCGCCGCGGTACGCGTCAGCGCGCGCACCGCTTCCTTTGACGCGTTGTACGCACCGAAGCCGCGCCCGCCGGTGATCCCCATCGACGACGCGAAGTTGACGATCCGACCCCACCCCTGCGCGGCCATCGCGGGGTACACCGCCTGCATCGCCGCGAGCGTCCCGCCGACGCCGGACCGGTAGAACACGTCGAGATCGTCGGGACTCACCGTGGCCATGGGCGCCATCGGTCGGAACGTCTGCGCGTTGTTGACCAAGCCGTCGACGCGGCCGAAGCGCGCCACCGCGGCGGCCACCATCGCGTCGATCTCCTCGCGCACCATGATGTTGGTCCGTACTCCGAGCGCCTCCACACCGAGATCGCGCAACTCGGACATTGCGGCGGCGAGCAGATCCGGTTTCCACTCCGCCGCCACGATCTTCGCCCCGCCCAACCCGAGATGGCGGGCGATCCCGAGACCGATCCCGCGCCCGGATCCGGTCACGATCACCACCTTGCCCGCGACCGTGTGCATCTCGGCCGTGTGCGTTGCGGCCGTGTGCGTTGCGGCCGTCCGCTCGTCCATGCCGGTCCCTCCCGATCTGGTGGTGCACGGTAACGCCCCGATACCGTCGGCCGGATGGACGCTCGGCTCGAGGATCACGTCGTACTCATCACCGGTGGCGGCAGCGGCATCGGGCGCGCCACTGCGCTCGAGGTCGCGGCGCGGGGTGGCATCCCGGCCATCCTCGATCGGGACGCGGCCGGAGTGGCCGAGACCGCGGCGCGCGTGAGTGCGGCGGGCGGCCGATCCCTCGAGCTGCCCGGTGACGTTGCCGACGAAGCCACCATGCGGGACGCGGTGGCGCGCACCACGGGCGAGTTCGGTCGGCTGGACGGCGTCGTCACCGCCGCCGGAATATTCGACGGACCGGACCTCCAGCCCCTCGCCGACGTCACCCTCGAAACCTTCAACCGCGTCCTGAGCATCAACCTCACCGGCACGTTCCTTGCGATCAAGTACGCGGTCCCGCACCTCGAGCGCGCCGGCGGCACCGCCCGAACGAGCGTGGTGACGATTGCGTCGACCGCCGCGCTCCGGGGCCACGGTTACGGATCGGGTTACACCGCGAGCAAGGGTGGGGTGGCTGCGCTGACCAAGCTCGTGGCCGTGCAGTACGGACCCCGTGGGATCCGCGCCAACTGCATCTGTCCCGGTGCGGTGGACACGCCGATGACGAACGGGGTCTGGGACAACGAGGACTCGCGCGCTCGGATGAAGCGCGCCATCCCGCTCGGCGTGGTTGCGCAACCCGAGGAGATCGCGTCCGTGGCGGGCTTTCTCCTCTCCGCCGATGCGCACCACGTCACCGGTCAGGTGATGGCGGTCGACGGCGGCAGCACCGTCATGTGACCGACCGCGCGGCGTGCGGGTCAGCCCCACCGATCAGGTGGTGCGCGGGAATCCGAGATCGGGACCGCGGGTCGCCGGGTCGCCCCACCGGGTCGTGACCACCTTGGCACGGGTGTAGAAGTGCACACCGTCGGGGCCGTGGACGTGCGTGTCGCCGAAGAGGCTCTGCTTCCAGCCACCAAACGAGTAGTAGGCCATCGGGACGGGGATCGGGACGTTCACCCCGACCATCCCGGCGTCGACCTCGTGCTCGAAGCGGCGCGCGGCGGCGCCGTCGCGGGTGAAGATCGCGGCGCCGTTCGCGTACGGGTTCGCCGAGATCAGTGCGGCGGCTTCGTCGTAGGTCTCCACGCGCACCACGCACAGCACCGGGCCGAAGATCTCGTCGGTGTAGATCGTCATCTCCGGCGTGACCCGATCGAACAGGCACGGCCCGAGAAAGAACCCGGGAGCCGCAACCAGATCCCGACCGTCGACCACCAGCTCCGCGCCGGCGGTGCGCCCCGCCTCCACGTACGCGCCGACGCGATCGCGGTGCGCCGCGGTGACTAGAGGACCCATCTCGGCATCCTCGTCGGAACTCGCGCCCACGCGGATCGCACGAGTGCGGACCGCGATCGCGTCCACCAGCTCGTCGGCGACCCGGCCGACCGCGACCACGACCGAGATGGCCATGCACCGCTCACCCGCCGACCCGTAGCCGGCACTCACCGCCGCGTCGGCGGCCGCGGCGATGTCCGCGTCGGGGAGGACGACCATGTGGTTCTTCGCCCCGCCCAACGCCTGCACCCGCTTCCCGTGCGCGGCGCCATTCTCGTAGACGTACTGCGCAATCGGCGTGGACCCCACGAAGCTGAGCGCCCGCACCGACGGGTGCGCGATCAAGCCGTCGACCGCTTCTTTGTCGCCGTGCAGGACACTGAACACGCCGTCGGGGAGTCCGGCGTCGCGCCAGAGCTCGGCCACCAACATCGACGCCGACGGATCGCGCTCGCTCGGCTTGAGGATGAACGCGTTACCGCACGCGATGGCCACCGGATACATCCACATCGGGACCATCGCGGGGAAGTTGAACGGAGTGATGCCCGCGACGACACCGAGCGGCTGGCGGATCGAGTGCACATCCGTTCCCGTCGACACGGACTCGGAGTATCCGCCCTTCAGCAAGTGGGGAATCCCGCACGCGAACTCGACGACCTCCTGACCGCGCGCCACTTCACCGAGTGCATCCGAGACGACCTTGCCGTGCTCGGCGCTGATCGCCCGGGCCAGGTCGAGCTTGCGCTGTTCGAGGCGCTCGCGGAACGAGAACAGGATCGACACCCGGCGACTCAGCGAGGTCTCGCCCCACTCGGCCGCCGCACGCGTGGCGCCGGCCACCGCCGCCTCCAACTCGTCCGGACCTGCCAGCATCACCTGGTTGGCCACCGTGCCGGTGGTCGGGGCGTACACGTCGGCGGTGCGAGCGGGAGTGCCGCTCCACTGCTTGCCGTCGATCCAGTGCGGAATCGGACTCATGCTCACTCCTCGGGGTCGCGCATCAGAGTCCCAAGCGCCGTTGGCGCCGTTGGCCGAGCCCGGTGGCGAGCGCCATCACTCCGATGCTGGCGAACAGGATCATCGATGCGAGCACATTGATCTGGGGTGGTGTGGCAGACCGGCTCTGGCCGAAGATCCGCACCGGGAACGTGGTCGTGTCCGGACCCGACACGAAGTACGTGATGATGAAATCGTCGATCGACAGCGCGAAGGAAAGCAGGAAGGCGGCCAAGATCCCCGGCATGATGAGGGGCAACGTCACCCGGATGAACGTGCGCGCCGGGGTCGCGCCGAGATCCATCGCCGCGTCTTCGAGCGACCAGTCGAACCCGCGAATCCGCGCCTTGACCGTCATCGCCACGTAGCTCAGACAGAACATGATGTGCGCGATCAGAATGGTGGCGAAACCCAGCGAGAACTGACGGTTGAACGAGATCAAGTGGGGTTCGAGGAACAGCGTCAAGAGCGACGCGCCGAGGACGATCTCGGGCGTGGTGAGCGGGATCACCACCAGGAAGTTGACGAGCCCACTGGCCCGGAAGCGGTAGCGGACTAGGGCGATCGCCATGAACGTGCCGAGGACGGTGGCGATCAGCGACGCGAGGAACGCGATCTCGAGGCTCAGGATGAGCGCGTCGACCAGCGCCGAATCGGCGAAGGGATTCATCCAGTTGTCGAGGGTGAAGCCCTGCCACACCGCATTGAACTTCCCCTTCGGTGCATTGAAGCTGAACGCCACGATGACGAAGATCGGTACGAAGAGATAGAGCAGCGACAGGCCCGCCACCACATTGATGCCCGCCCGGCCGATCCGACCACCCTTCGACATCACCGTGCCCGCCAGCTCCGGCCGCCCGCTCCGCCGCGTGGGCGCGCTCACGCGATGTCCTCGGTGCCGAGGACGCGGGCGTAGCCGATCACGATGACCATGACGATGGCCATGAACACGAAGGACAACGCGGCGGCGACCGGGTAGTCGACCTGGACGAGGAACTGGTTCTGGACCACGTTGCCGATCATGGAGGTGCGCGAGTTCCCCAAGTAGTAGGCGTTGACGAAGTCCCCCGCCGCCGGGATGAAGACGAGCAGGCTCCCCGCGAACACACCCGGCAGCGACAACGGAACCACCACCTTGCGAAAGGCCCGCCAGGTGTTCGAGTACAGGTCGCGTGCGGCGTCGACCAGCCGGGGATCGATCTTCTCGAGCGCCACGTAGATGGGCAGCACCATGAAGGGCAGGAAGTTGTAGGTGAGTCCGCCGATCACCGCGAACTCGGTCCGGAGCAGGGTGTCGCTCGTGCTCAGCAACCCGATATCGCGCAGGAACCCGACCACGGTGCCCTGATCGCCCAGGATCGTCCTCCACGCGAGCGTCCGGATCAGAAAGTTCGTGAAGAACGGCACCACCACCAGGCCCAGGAGCAGGTTCTTGAATCGTCCGCCCCGGAACGCGATCACGTACGCCAGGGGGTACGCGATCACGAGCGCCAGCAGTGTGGCCAGCGCGGCGTACAGGAACGAACGGCCGAACTGACCGCCGTACGACGAGAACGCGCGATCGAAGTTGCTCCACTGCCAGTCGAACACCGGATCCGCGAATCGACTCGGGCGCGAGGACAACGCCATCCGACCCAAGGTGTAGAGCGGGAAGAAGAAGAAGGCGGCGAGGAACACCAAACCGGGTCCGAGCAAGAACCAGGGCGCGCGACGCGCGCGCGTACGGCCCTCGTCGTCCCGTTCGAGCGCGGAACTCCTGGCGGTCGAGCGCTCGGGCACGGGCTAGCCCGCGCCGGTGACTTCCGCGAACCGCTGGTCGAACTGCTCCTCGGCCTTGGGGTCGAGCCCGCCGAAGATCGACAACTGCGCGAGGAAAGCATCGTCCGGGACGACGAGCGGGTTGTCCACCAACGCCGCGGCATCACCACCGAGCTTGGTGAGCTCCTCGGCGACGCCGTTCACCGGCGAGATGTACTGGATCTCGGCGGTGAGCAACGCGGCATTCTTCGGGTCGTAGAAGAAGTTGATGAACTCGGTGGCCAACCCCGCCTTGTCCGAGGTGTACGGGATCATGAAGTTGTCCGACCAGAGGGTGCCCCCCGATTCCGGGACGACGAATTTGATGTTGGGATTGTCCTTGGAGATCTGGGCGACATCGCCGGACCACGCAAACGCGGCGGCAAGGTTGTCCGCGCCCAAGTCGTTCACGTACTCGTTGCCGTTCGTCCCCGAGATGGTGCCGTCCGCGAGCGCCTTTTCCAACTGATCGAACGCCGGCTGCGCAGCCGCGAACGTGGGCTTCGTGATGTCCTGGCCGTCGGCGAGCATGAACAGACCGATGGTGTCGCGCATCTCACTCAAGACCGTCTTTGTGCCCTCCACCGCAAGGAAATCGTCGATGGTATTGATCTCCTTGCCGGTGGTCGCGAGGTTGTACGCGATCCCGGCGATGCCGCTGGCCCACGGCGCGCTCGACTTCCGGGTCGGGTCGAACCCCGGACTCGCGAGCGCGGCCCGCAGGTTCTGCTTGTTCGGGAAGTCGGCGGCCACCAGCGGCTCGGTCCACTTCACCTGGTTGATCATGCGGTTCGCCATCCAGTCGGTCAGGACGAAACCGTCCCGACCGATGCTCTCCTTACGGCGCAGGTTGGGCCGCACCTTGGCGAAGTACTCGTTGTTGTCGTTGATGTCCTCGGTGTAGGTGAGCTTGATGCCGGTCTCCCGCTGGAAGTCCGCCTTCGACTGGTCGCCGATGTAGCTCGTCCAGTTCGAGATCGACACGGCCTTTGCGCCACCGCCGCCTCCGCCGCCGCCCTTGGATCCGGCACTCGACCCGCACGCGGCCAGGACCGTCGGACCTACCAACCCCGCGCCGAACAACGCGCCGGCTCGACCGATGAACTGACGCCGCGACATCGCCGCGCGCGTCAGTCGCACGGCCTCGCGCCGAACTGCATCGTGGTCCGTCATCGGATTCTCCCTCGGTTGCCATTTGATTTCATCGTGATCATCCCGTCGCTCATCCGGCCTCGGCGGCCGCGACGACTCGGTCGTGGCGCCGTAACAGTCGGCCGCCGTCGGCGTCGCACTCCACCCGGACCGAGTCGCCCGGACGGAGCATCGGCAGATCCTCGTCCGGCCCCACGTGAGCGACGAGCGCGGTGCCGTCGGCGAGCGCCAGCTCCACTCGGATCACCGGGCCCTGGAACACCAGATCCACCACCTCGGCGCGCAAGCCTTCCCCGTCACCGACGTGCAGGTGCATCCGTTCGGGGCGAACCATGAACGTGGCCGGATCCCCCGCCGCCAGACCCGGGACCGCCGCGATGTTCACCGTGGTGCCATCCGCCAAACGCGCCGTGGCCCGCGCGCCGTCACGTGACTCGACCGACGCCGGGAGCAGGTTGGCCATCCCGATGAACCCAGCCACGAACTCGGACGCCGGCTCGTGATAGATCTCCTCGGGCGTTCCGATCTGTTCCACGCGACCCTCGTTCATCACCGCGATCCGATCGCTCATGGTGAGCGCTTCTTCCTGATCGTGGGTCACGAACACGAACGTGATTCCCACCTCGCGTTGGATCCGCTTCAGCTCGAGCTGCATGGTCTGGCGCAGCTTGAGATCGTGCGCGCCGAGCGGCTCGTCCAGCAGCAGCGCGCTCGGGTAGTTCACGAGCGCACGAGCGAGCGCCACCCGCTGCTGCTGACCACCGGAGAGCTGAGCCGGCCGCCGGGCCCCGAAGTCCGCGAGGCGAACCACCTCGAGCATCTCGTCGACCCGGCGTTGGATCTCGGCTTTCGCCACCTTCTTCGACCGGAGGCCGAAACCCACGTTGGCTCGCACGTTCAGATGCGGGAACAGCGCATACTGCTGGAACACCGTGTTTACGTTGCGCCGGTACGGAGGGACGCGCGAGACGTCGTCGCCTTCCAGTCGGATGGCGCCCTCGCTCGGCTGCTCGAACCCCGCGATCATCCGCAGGGTCGTGGTCTTGCCACAGCCCGACGGTCCGAGCATCGAGAAGAACTCACCCCGACGAATCTCGAAGTGGGAATCATCGACCGCGACGAACGCGCCAAACCGCTTGGTGACGTGTTCGATGGCGATAACGGTGCTCTCGGACAACCGTTCAGATCCTTCGTCAGTTCGCTCGGATGCCGAGTCTGCGCGAATCCGTGGTTGAGCGCAAGCATCATTTTCTCATCGGAATTCGTCACGCGATCCACATTTCTCGACGGAGTCCCTTGCATGAAGGTCCTCTGACCACGCAACATCGTGGTCCTACGGATCACCCGCCGTACCATGCCGACACCGATTCTCGCCCGAGGAGCAGTCCGATGCCGCACCAGAACTTCATCGCCGGCCGCTGGGTGGACGCCCAGGACGGCGCCACCGACACCGTTCTGAACCCGGCGACGGGCGAGGCGATCGCGACGGTCCCGGCATCGGGCGCCGCCGATGTGGATGCTGCCGTCGCGGCCGCCAAGGCTGCGTTCAACGGATGGCGAACCGCCACTCCCCGCGCCCGGAGCGAGGCGCTCCACGCCGTCGCCGACGCTATCGAAGCCGACCTGGACACCATCAAGGCGCTCGAGATGGAGAACTGCGGAAAGCCCGCCGGGATGATCGAGTTCGAGATGGACCTCACCCTCGACAACTGGCGGTTCTTCGCCGGCGGTGCCCGCCACCTCTCCGGTGTGGCCGCGGGCGAGTACCTCGAGGAGCACACCTCGTATCTGCGCCGTGATCCGCTCGGCGTGATCGGTTCGATCGCGCCCTGGAACTACCCCATCAACATGGCCACCTGGAAACTCGGTCCCGCCCTCGCCGCCGGCAACACCGTCGTCCTGAAGCCGTCCGAGCTCACGCCGATGACGGCGCTGCGCCTGGCCGAGATCACCGCCGACATTCTCCCGACCGGCGTCCTCAACGTGATCACCGGCGACGGCGCCACCGCCGGAGATGCGCTCGTTCGCCACCCCGATGTGGCGATGGTGTCGTTGACCGGCAGCGTGGAGACCGGCAAGGTCATCGCCCGCACCGCCGCCGACACACTCAAGCGCGTGCACCTCGAACTCGGTGGGAAAGCCCCGGTGATCATCTTCGACGACGCCGACGTCGAAGCCGCGATCGCGATCCTCACCGACATGGCCTATTACAACTCCGGCCAGGACTGCACTGCGCCGTGCCGGTTGATGGCCGGACCGCGTGTCTTCGACGATCTGGTGAGCGGGCTCACCGAATCGGTCGGAAAGATCGTCACCGGCGATCCCTTCGCCGAGGACACGGCGATGGGACCGGTCATCTCGGCCAAGCAACGGGAGCGGGTGAGCGCAATGGTGAGCCGCGCCGCCGAGGCCGGCGCCGAGATCACCGTCGGCGGCACCGAGATCGACGGTCCCGGCTACTTCTACTCGCCATCGGTCGTGGTCAACCCGGCCCAGGACGCCGAGATCGTGCAGCGCGAGGTGTTCGGGCCGGTGGTGACGGTGCAGCGCTTCTCCAACGACGACGAAGCGCTCGCCTGGGCCAACGACGTGAACTACGGACTCTCGGCGAGTGTCTGGACCACCGACGTCGGTCGTGCGATGCGCATGACCGCGGCGCTCGACTTCGGGTGCGTGTGGGTGAACGACCACATCCCGATTGTGTCCGAGATGCCCCACGGCGGGTTCAAGCAGTCCGGCTACGGCAAGGACATGTCGATGTACGCCATCGACGCCTACACCGAACTCAAGCACGTCATGATCAAGCACTAACCCCGCAACTCGCACCAAAACCGCAAGCCCCAGCTTGCGTTTTGCGCGTGAGTTCGCCCACGACCGACTCCCACGACCAGCGCTGACGACCCGACACCGAGGGCCCGAGATGACCGACGACCTGACCGCCCGCGCCGACACGATCGCCGCCGCCGAGAACGAACGGCTCTGGGCGCGCACCACCGGATCGAAGGCGCTGTACGACCGAGCCGTTCTGCACATGCCGATGGGGGTGCCGTCCTCGTTCCAGGCTTGGGACCCCTACCCGGTGTATCTACGCGCTGGCCACGGAAGCCACGTCACCGACGTCGACGGTCACGACTACCGGGACTTCCACAACGGCTTCGGCTGCATGGTCGTCGGTCATGCGCACCCCAAGGTCGCGGAGGCGATCACGCGCGCCGCTACCACCGGCACGCACTTCGCGGCACCGACCGAGACCACGGTGCGTTTCGCCGAGGTGCTCTGCGAACGCTTCGCCGTAGACACGGTGCGCTTCGCCAACTCGGGTACCGAGGCGACGATGAGCGCGATCCGCGTCGCGCGCGCCGCAACGGGGCGGGAGCACATCGTGAAGGTGGAGGGCTCGTACCACGGCCATCACGACCCGGTGATGTTCTCGGTCGTCCCCGGATCGGATCTGATGGGCGGCCGCGACACGCCGTCCACCACGCCGATGTCGACCGGCATTCCCGCGGTCATGTCGGACTACACCCACGTCGTTCCGTTCAACGACCTCGAAGTGTTGCGCTCGTTGCTCGCCGATCGTGGCGACGAGATCGCGTGCCTCATTCTCGAACCGGTGATGATGAACATCGGCATCTGTCAGCCCGAAGCCGGATACCTCCAAGGCCTGAAGGATCTACTGCATCAACACGGCGCGTTGCTCATCTTCGACGAGGTGAAGAGCGGTGCGACGGTCGCGTACGGCGGTGCGGCCGAGCGCTACGGCGTGCAACCCGATCTCGCGTGCTGGGCGAAGGCGATCTGCGGGGGAACTCCCGGCGCGGCGTTCGGTGGCCGGGCCGACGTGATGGACGCCATCGGGACCGGCGCCGCACAGCAGGGCACCTTCAACGGCAACCCGCTGATCGCCGCGGCCGGGATCGCAACCCTCACCGAGGTCCTGACCCGCGACGCGTACGACTACCTCGCCAGCATCGGGACTCGGCTCGCAACCGGATGCGCGAAGGCCATGGACGAGAACGGCATCCCCGGCCACGCGGTGGACCTCGGAGCGAAGGGCTGCGTCTCGTACCGGCCGACGCCGCTACGAAACTATCGAGACTTTCTGGAAACCAAGCCCGAGCTGTACCTCGCGTCGTACCCGTGGGCGATGAACCGCGGAATCTTCATGACGCCGGGCGACGAGGAGCAGTGGACGCTCTCGGTGCAGCACTCCGACGCCGACATCGACGCCTACGTTGACCAGTTCGCCGATTTCTGCACCGCACTCGCGAACGGCTGAACTCACCCGACGCCCCGGACGTCTCAACGAGACCGGCTCGCAGATCCGACGGCGATCCGGCACCCGCGGATGACGCGCCCCTGGGTGCGTGTTGGATCGGTCTCGGCGCTTGGGATGGATGTCACGCCGAGCGTGACGCAGATCCCATACGGTCGGGAAAGGGACGTTGCGGAATGCCTGGGTGAGCTGGGGCGAGGCGGAACGGCGCACGACGAGCGTCCGGATTGATGCGTCGGTCAGGTCAGTGAGATGGTTTCCGCAATTTGGTGCTGTTCGACCTTCGCGCTGAGCACGGCGGCCTGCTGGTCATCGCTGGGGCCCGAGCCTCGAAACGCTGCCGCAGCCTCCGCCGAGGTCCATTGCTCGAAGATGTTGATTCGCCCGGGTTCGATGGGGTCGGCCGAGAGATGGAAGTCGAGACAGCCGTCCGCGTCACGTGCGAGCCGAGCGACCTCCACACAGCCGGCGAGGTACGCGCCGCGCCCAGCGGGTTCGACCATGAGATGTCCGCTCACGACGATCATCTTCCGATCGTAGGATCCGCGTCGTTCCGAGGCGACCGAATCGGCGATCCGACCAGCCCGGACCGCTGATGCGGTTCACATCTTGATGCAAGGCGCATTATGATGCTGAGATGCGAACCACCATCGATCTCCCGGATGACCTCCACCGCATCGCAAAAGCACTCGCACACGATCGTCGTCAGACGCTGAGTGAGGCGGTCGCGGAGATCATGCGCCGGGGAATCGGACCGCGACACCCGTTGACCTTCTCCCAGGATCCCGGTACCGGGCTTCCCCTCGTGCGGGGCGGGCCGTTGGTGACTTCGGAAGACGTACGGTCCCTCGAGGACGATGAGTGACCGCGACGCTGCTCGACGCGAACGTCTTGATCGCCGCAATCTACGAACAGCACGATCACCACGCCCAGGCAAGCGAGTGGTTTGAACAACACGCAAGCGAGTTCTCCACGAACGCGATCACCCAGGGGGCGTTCGTCCGCTTCCTGCTTCGCTTGGGCGCGCACTCCGACGACGCCATCCAACAACTCGATCTGATCACCACTCACGCCCGGCACGAGTTCTGGCCCGCTGACTTTGCGTTCGCCGGGCCGATGCTTCAGGGCGTCATCGGCCACCGTCAGGTGACCGACGCGTACTTGGCCGAGATGGCGCGCGTGCGAGACGCCAAGCTCGCCACCTTCGACCTTGGTCTTGCCGCGGCCCACCCCGACGTCGCCGAACTCATCCCCACCTAGCATCGCCCGCGTGACCGGCAACGAGGAGTGGGCGCAACGCGACGCGGCCGTCGTGTGGCACGGGTTCACCCAGATGGACTCGTACACCGAGAACTCGCCCATCGTCGTCGACCGCACCGACGGCCGGTACGTCATCGACACGGAAGGTCGCCGCTACTTCGACGCCATCTCGTCGCTGTGGGTCACCACGCTCGGTCATCGCGTTCCCGAACTCGACGACGCGCTCATCGCGCAACTCCAACGCGGCGCGCACACCACGATGTTGGGGAACGGCAACACCATCGTCGTCGAACTCTCGGAGGCGTTGGCGAAGGTGGTGCCCGTCGACGATCCGCATTTCCTCTACGCGTCCGATGGTGCCAGTGCGGTCGAACAGGCGCTGAAGATCGCCTTCCAGTACTGGGTGAACCGAGAGGTCGCGGGCAAGACCACGTTCCTCGGCTTCGGTGGCGCGTATCACGGCGACACCATCGGCGCGCTTTCGCTCGGCGGCGGCGGCTTCGGCACGAGCATCTTTGATCCGCTCCGGTTCCCGGTACTCCGGGCGCCGGATTTCGCCGACCCGGGATGCTTCGACGTGGCCTGTGACCTGATCACGCGCCACCATGGCGAACTCGCGGCCGTCATCATCGAGCCGCTCGTCCAGGGTGCGTCCGGGATGCAGATGTGCGCGCCGGAGGACCTGACTCGCCTCGCGACCGCGTGCCGAGACCACGACGTCCTGTTGATCTGCGACGAGATCGCCACCGGCTTCGGCCGCACCGGCACTCTCTTCGCCTGCGAACTCGCAGATGTTCGGCCGGATCTCCTGTGCCTCGGAAAGGGCATGACCGCCGGGTACCTCCCGATGTCGGCGACGGCTGCCAGCGGCGAAGTCTTCGCGGCGTTCCTCGGTCCCGATCTGTCCGAGAAGACGCTGTACCACGGCCACTCGTACAGCGGGAACGCGCTCGCGGCGGCCGTCGCCCTCCGCCACCTCGAACTCATAGAAGCGTGGGACGTGCTCGAGAACGTTCGAGCGCGATCGGCCGAGTTGGAACAGCTGTTGGACGATCGGATCGCGCCACTGACCCAGGTGCGAGAAACTCGCGTGCGTGGCTTGATGAGCGGCATCGATCTCGCCCCACCGGTCGCCGGTCTGCGGTGGGGCCGCCGCGCGAGCGCCGGCGCAGTCGAGCGCGGCGTGCTCATCCGCCCGATCGGCGACACCGTGATCCTCATGCCGCCGTTGACGGTGACGTCCGAGGAACTCCACTCCACGGTCCGGGCCCTGCACGACTCGATCGCGGACCTCGACGCCCCGTGATCGTAGACCCCTCGCCTCCCATCTCGGACTTTCCTCATACCTCGGACTTTCGTGCACTTTGGGGACCCGGGGGTCCCCAAAGTGCACGAAGATCGAGGTGGTGGCCGGTACGGCGGTCAGTACCGCGGTCAGTACCGCGGTCAGCACTGCGGCGACGGGAAGCCGCGTGAAACCGGGGTGGGGCGATTGGGCCGACGCGGAGACGCGGCGGATCCACCGGGCCGGGCAGTGGCGCGCGCCGCGGGACTTCGACGGCGTCGGACCCGTCGGCGTGCTCACCGACACCGGCCGCGCCGTCGTGCACTTCGCATCGAATGACTACCTCGGCCTCTCGCAACATCCTGGCGTCGTCACCGCCGCGCGCGATGCGATCGATCGGTGGGGAACCGGCGCCGGCGCGGCGCGCCTGATCGTCGGCAGCCGCCCCGTTCACAACGCCCTCGAACTCGAACTCGCCGAGTGGAAGCACACCGAGGCCGCGGTGTTGTTTCCCACCGGCTTCGCCGCGAACCTCGGCGTGATCAGCACATTCGGTAGCGCCGACACGCTCATCTGCTCCGACGAGCTCAACCATGCCTCGATCATCGACGGCACCCGCCTCGCCGCGGCCGAGGTCGCGGTGTTCCCGCATGCTGACCTGTCGGCCCTGGACCGGATCATCCGAGCGCGCGCGGGCGGTCGGCGCGTCATCGTGGTGACCGACACCGTCTTTTCGATGGACGGTGACGTCGCCGACCTCGACGCGCTGCTCGCGCTCGGCGCCGACCACGATGCGCTGCTCATCCTCGACGAAGCGCACGCAGTCCTCGAAGCCGACCGGGGCCTGGGCTCCGATGCGGCCGTGCTGCGGGTGGGCACGCTGTCGAAGACCCTCGGCGCGCTCGGTGGTTTCGTCGCCGGCCCACGTTCACTCACGGACCTGATCGTGAACCGCGCCCGCTCGTACATCTTCACCACGGCATCCACGCCCGCGGATACGGCCGCCGCGCTCGCCGCGCTGGCCGTCGTGCGCTCGCCCGAAGGCGACGGTCTTCGCGCGCGACTGCGCGCCAACGTGGATCAGCTCCGCGCGCGTCACCCGTCGCCGATCATCCCGGTCATGTGCGGAAGCGAAGACCGAGCCGTCGCCGCCGCCGCCGCACTCCTGGAACGCGGTCTGCTCGTGCCCGCCATCCGTCCGCCCACCGTTGCGCCCGGTACCTCGCGCTTGCGCGTCGCCATCTCGGCCGCGCACACCCTGGATCAGGTACGGGAACTCCGCACCGCACTCGACGAGCTGGAGCTCTCGTGACCACGATCTTCATCACCGGGACCGGAACCGAGATCGGCAAGACCTGGGTGGCCGTCGAACTCGTCGCCGAACTCCGCCGACGCGGTCACCCCGTGAGCGCGCGCAAACCCGCGCAGTCGTTCGGCTCGGACGAACGCGGCACCACCGATGCCGAACTCCTGGCCGCTGCCACCGGCGAAACTCCCACCGCCGTCTGCCCACCTCACCGGTGGTACGAGACCCCGATGGCGCCACCGATGGCCGCGACGGCGCTCGAACAACCGGCGTTCACGATCGCCGACCTCGCGGCCGAGACCATCGTCAGCACCGCGGGCATCACGTTCGTCGAAGGGGCCGGTGGTCCCCGGTCACCGATCGCCGCCGACGGCGACAACGTCGATCTGGCCCGGGTGATTGGGGTCGATCTCATCGTCCTCGTCGCCGACGCCGGACTCGGAACGATCAACGCCGTCGAACTCAGTACCCACGCGTTCCACGACTCCGAGACACTGGTGTTTCTCAACTGGTTCAACCCGCACCAGGACCTCCATCGCCGTAACCTCGAATGGCTCGCCGGCGCCGGACACCGAATCGCGACGGCGGTCGAGGCGTTGGCCGACGCAATCGAGCAACGAGTTTCGCAGTTCTGAGCACCTTCATCCGCTGATTCCATCGGTCACGGTGCTCTGGACAAGGGAATCCCTTGATCGACCCCCGGCCACCCGCCAAACTGTCGGGTATGGGCCGATCATCGAAACCCGCCGCCGCCCGGCCCATCGTGTCCGTTGACGACGTCGACAAGGCCCTGATCGAAGCGTTGCAACAGGACGGCCGCCGTCCGTACACCAAGCTCGCGCTGGAAGTGGGCCTCAGCGAGGCCGCCGTCCGCCAACGCGTGCAGCGACTCGTCGAGTCCGGCGTGGTGCAGATCGTGGCGGTCACGGACCCGATGACCCTCGGCTTCCACCGCATGGCCATGATCGGGTTGAAGGTCGAAGGCGATCTCCGCTCGGTGGCGAACGACATCACCGCCATCCCAGAAGTGAGTTACGTGGTCGTGGTGGGGGGCTCGTTCGATCTGATGATGGAGGTCGTCTGCGAAGACGACGACCATCTCCTCGAACTCCTCAACGACCGAGTCCGATCGATCGCCGGTGTGCGCAGCACGGAAACGTTCACGTACCTGAAACTGTTCAAACAGACCTACGCGTGGGGAACGCGCTAACCAGAGGACCGCCGGTCATGACCACGAAATACGACATCGACGACCTGAACGAGAAAGCCCGTCGCCATCTCTGGATGCACTTCACTCGACTCGGCGCCTACGCGACGCACGAGATCCCGATCATGGTGCGGGGCGAAGGTTGCTACCTCTGGGACGCGCACGATCGCCGCTACCTCGACGGTCTGAGCGGGCTCTTCACGGTCCAGCTCGGGCACGGCCGGCACGATCTCGCCCAGACCGCCGCCCGCCAGGCCGAGACACTCGAGTATTTCCCGATCTGGAGTTACGGTCACCCGCCGGCCATCGAGCTCGCCGCTGCGCTCGCGTCACTCGCGCCCGGAGATCTCAACCGCGTGTTCTTCACCACCAGTGGTTCCGAGGCGGTGGAGTCGGCGTGGAAGTTGGCCCGCCAGTACTTCCGCGCCAAGGGCGAGGGCCAGCGGTACAAGGTCATCGCGCGCGAGACCGCGTACCACGGCACCACGCTCGGCGCCCTGGCCATCACCGGCATTCCGTCGGTCCGGACCCCGTTCGAGCCCCTCACCCCCGGCGCGAGCCACGTGCCGAGCACCAATCGATACCGCCACCCCCTCGGCAAGGACGACGCCGCGTTCTGTGACTGGCTCATCCAGGGCATCGAGGACCGAATCCTGTGGGAAGGTCCCGAGACGGTGGCGGCCGTGTTCCTGGAACCGGTGCAGAACGCGGGCGGCTGCTTCGTACCACCCGAGGGGTACTTCCCGCGGGTGCGCGAACTCTGCGACAAGTACGGGGTCCTGATGGTTTCCGACGAGGTCATCTGTGCGTTCGGTCGGCTGGGGACCTGGTTCGGCGCGCAGCGCTACGACTACCTCCCGGACATGATCACGTGTGCGAAAGGACTCACGAGCGGATATTCGCCGCTCGGTGCCGTGATCTGTCGCGACCATCTCGCCGAGCCGTTCCTCGAGGGCGCGTCGAGTTTCCTGCACGGCATCACGTTCGGCGGTCATCCGGTGAGTTGCGCGGTTGCGCTCGAGAACCTCGAGCTGTTCGAACGCGAGGACATTCTCTCCCACGTGCAGGCGAACGAAGCCGGATTCCGTGAACGGATCGAAGGCCTCCGCGACATTCCCATCGTCGGTGATGTGCGGGGCGCCGGCTACTTCCTGGCCTTGGAACTCGTTGCGGACCCCGAGACGGAGGCGCAGTTCACGAACGCCGAGGCCGAAGAGATTCTCCGCGGCGTCCTGTCGCCGGCGTTGTTCGAGGCCGGACTGATCTGCCGGGCCGACGATCGCGGCGATCCCGTGATCCAACTCTCACCACCGCTGGTGGCCGGGGAGCAGCAGTTCGACGAGATCGAGTCGGTGCTGCGCCAGTGCCTCACGGACGCGTCCACGCACCTGCCGCGCGTTCATCCCATCGACCGCGCGGACCGGCGCGACGGCGGGACGGAGTGGTCGTGAGTCCGCTCACCGTCGGCGTACCCCGCGAGGTCAAAGACGGTGAACATCGGGTGGCGATCACCCCGGACGGTGTGCACGAACTCGTCGCCCACGGAGTCACGGTGCTCATCGAACACGACGCCGGCGTCGATTCGGCGATCACCGACGACGAGTACCACGCCGCCGGGGCGGGGATCGTCGCGAACGCGGCCGACGTCTGGGGCCGCTCGGGCATGGTGCTGAAGGTCAAGGAACCGAAGGAATCCGAGTTCGAGTTCCTCCGGCCCGACCTCGTGCTCTTCACCTACCTGCACCTGGCGGCGTACCCCCAGGTTGCCGAGGCATTGCTCGCCCACCGGACCACGGGAATCGCGTACGAGACGGTGCAGGTGAACGGCGCCCTCCCACTCCTCGCGCCGATGAGCGAGGTGGCGGGTCGCATGGCCACGCAGGTCGGTGCGCGGTTCCTCGAACGGGAACTCGGTGGACGAGGGGTGCTGCTCGGTGGCGTCCCCGGCGTTCGGCCCGGACGCGTCGTGGTGCTCGGCGCCGGCAACGTGGGCTGGAACTCGGCGTGGATCGCGCAGGGTATGGAGGCCGAGGTTCTGCTCCTCGACAAGAACCTCGATCGGCTGCGGTGGGTGGACCAGATCCATCAGGGCCGGATTGTCACGCTGGCGAGCAACCGCGGCACGGTGGCGCGCGCAGTGGCCGACGCCGACCTCGTCATCGGTGCGGTCCTCGTCCCGGCGGGCCGCGCGCCCGTCGTCGTCACCGACGCCATGGTGCGCACGATGAAGCCGGGCGCGGTGATCGTCGACGTGGCCGTGGACCAGGGCGGCTGCATCGAGACCACGCACGAGACGACCCACGCGGATCCGGTGTACGAGATGCACGGGGTGATCCACTACGCCGTCGGCAACATGCCGGGCGCGGTGCCGTTCACGTCCACGTACGGCCTCACCAACGCGACCCTGCCCTACGTGTTGCAACTCGCCGTCCACGGCGTTGCGCACGCGACCGCCTCCGATGCCGCGCTCGCGCTCGGTGTGAACACCGTGGCGGGGAACGTGACCCATCCGATCGTGGCCGAGGCACTGGGGACCGCGGCGACGGACCTCGGCGAGGCGCTCGCCGCGTAGCCGACCCGCCATCTCGTCACGAATCAAGGGAAAAACGTGACCGACACCACCAATGCACCCGCCGCATCGAGCGGGGCGATCGACAAGGGCCTGAAGGCCGGCGCGATCGGGTTGACCTCCACCATCGTCATCGGGGTCGCGTCCACCGCACCGGGCTACAGCCTCGCCGCCTCGCTCGGTCTGGTGACCGATTCCGCCGGCGCTCAAGCTCCGGCGATCCTGTGGCTGGCGTTCGTGCCCATGTTGTTCATCGCCGCTTCGTACTTCTACCTCAACCGCGCCGACCCCGACTGTGGCACCACCTTCACCTGGGCCGCGCGGGCGCTCGGACCCATCCCCGGGTGGCTCGGCGGCTGGACCATCATCATCGCCGACCTCGTGGTCATGCCGAGCCTGGCCCAGATCACGGGTTCCTACGCCTTCCTCCTCTTCGACGCCGACGGGCTCGCCGAGAACAAATACTGGACGATGCTCGTCGGGGTGATCTTCATCCTGGCGATGACCTGGATCTGCGTCATCGGGATCGAACTCAACGCGAAGACCCAGGTCGGGTTGCTCGCCGCCGAGCTGATCGTGCTCGTCATCTTCGCCGCGGTCGCGCTGTACAAGGTGTACAACGGCGACCTCGCCGGTTCGGTCGAGCCATCGCTCGCGTGGATCAACCCCCTCGAGATCACCGACGCGTCGGCGCTCTCCGGTGGGCTGCTGGCCGCACTGTTCATCTACTGGGGCTGGGACACGGCGGTGACCGTGAACGAGGAGTGCGCCGACAGCAAGCGCACCCCCGGCATCGCCGCGATCGCCTCCACCCTCATCCTGGTGGGGGTCTACCTCATCGTCGGCATCGCCGCGCAGGCCATCCGCGGTCCCGGCTTCCTGAGTGCGAACAGCGACGACGTATTGGGTGCGACCGGCAACCTGGTCCTCGGGTCACCGTTCGACAAGTTCCTGATCATCGCGGTGCTCACGTCCGCCGCGGCCTCCACCCAGACCACGATCCTGCCCGCCGCCCGCAGCCAACTCTCGATGGCGGTGCATCGGGCATTACCCGGCTGGTTCGGCCACATCGATCGGAAGTACCTGACCCCCACCAACGCCACCTGGACCTTCGGCATCTTCGCCGCCGCGTTCTACGCCGGGCTCACCCTCCTGAGCGACAACGTCTTGAGTGCATCGATCGATTCCGTCGGCCTGATGATCGCGATCTACTACGGCCTCACCGGAATCGTCTGTCCGATCTATTTCCGCCGCCACATCTTCGCCAGCGTGAAGAACTTTCTGTTCGTCGCCGTCGCCCCGCTGATCGGGGGCAGCATCCTCTTCTGGACGTTCGCGAAGTCGACGGTGGACTCGTTCCAGAACCCGGAGACCACGTGGTTCGGCATCGAGTCCTACTGGGTGATGGGCATGGCGCTCCTGGCCGTCGGTATCCCGATCATGTTGTGGTGGCGCAGCCGCGAAGACGCGTTCTTCCGGCGCGGGATCGACCCCATCGATCAACGCCCCGACCCCGACGGGAACGGCCCCGAGCCGCCACCGATCGTGGCCGGCGTCGATGCCAGCATCCTGAGGGAGGTCTGAGTGAGGCCGGGCCAGCACGATCTCAGCGGGCAACGCCGAACGGGGCCTGACCGGCCCGCCCCGCAGGGCCGAGAGGGGGAATGACGTCATGACCGGAGAAATCGTCGTCGGCTTCGACGACTCCGAGGGCGCCGAGGCCGCCCTCCGTCGCGCGGTGGTGCTGGCCGAGCGAATGAGCTCGGCCCTCGTGCTCGTGTTCTGCACCGAGCCGCCGTCGGTCACCGCGGGAGGTGCCGGCGATCAACGCGCGGTGATCGCTTCGATCGCCGAGTCGGTGCTGGCGCGCGGCAACTCGATCGCCGCCGCCGCCGGGGTGCCCGCACGGGGTGAGGTGGTGGCGGCGCGTCCGGTCGACGGTCTGATCGCGGTGGCCGACCAGGTGGACGCACCCATGATCGTCGTCGGCCACCACGGCGAGGGACCGCTGCGCGGTGCACTCCTCGGTGTGACCGCGAACCGTCTCCTCCACCAGGCCGAACGTCCGATCCTGGTGGTTCCCGCAACTGACTAACTCAGTCCGAGCGGAGATCGGGCGCGTCCGTGCGCTCACGGTCGCGGTCGAGGATCTCTTCGCGGAACACTTTGACCGAGCGCGGCGCGTCGATGCCGAGCCGGACGTGTTCCCCGTGTACCTCCAGCACCGTGACGATGATGTCGTCACCGATCACGATGCGTTCGTTGATCCGACGGGTGAGCACCAACATCGCGGATCTCCTTCCGTGGATGAGCCCGGTCCGCCCAGCTTCCGGAACCGCGAGATTAGATCGGCGGCTCGACCGACTTCCCATGGCCGGTCGGTCGGTCGGTCGGTCGGTCGTTCGGGAAATCGCGCGGAGTCAGCTCAGCAGGCCGAGGACCATCGCCCGGCCCAACGCTTCGTTCCGATTCCGAGCGTCGAGCTTGTCGTAGATGTGGGCGAGATGGGTCTTCACCGTGGCCAGGGAGACGAACAACGCGGCGGAGATCTCCCGATTCGAGCTCCCGGTGGCGAGCAGCCCGAGGACCTCGCGCTCACGGGCCGTGAGCGTCAGGGGTTCGAGGTCTTCATCGGGCAGATCGCCGGTGAGCAGTGCCGGATCCACGTGACGTTCGCCGCCGAGCACGCGCCCGATCGCGCTCACCAGATCCGATGGACGGATCGAGCGCGCGAGGAGGCCATCTACGTCGAGCGCGAGGAGGTCGGCCAACGTGTCGCGCGGGGCCCGGTTGAGCATGACGACGAGGCGCACGTCCGGTGCCGCCTCCCGGACCTGGCGCGCCATCTCGTCGACCGCGAGATCGTTGACCACACCCACGACCGCGACCGCGGGCGAGTGCTCGATCACTGCCTTGGCGACATCGCGTGCCGACCCGACCTCGGCGAGGACCGTGAACCCCTCGGCGACCAGCACCGCGGTGAGACCGACGCGAACGAGCGGAACGACGTCGGCAACGACGACCGTCGACATGGAACCGGAGCGTACCGGCCATTCCGGCGAAGTCGGTGCCAACGCCATCGTTGGCACGCCCGGTCGCCCGCTCCGCGCACCCGCCTACTGCACGGTCCAGCGAACGGGGAGTCGTGCAGGTCCCCAGATACCGAAGGTCTCGGGCTTCCACTCCACCGCACCGTCGAGGGCGAGGTCCGGGAATCGAGTCGCCAGGAGTCCGAGGGCGGCGTGGAGTTCACCGCGAGCGAGATGCGCGCCGAGGCAGTAGTGGATCCCGGACCCGAAGGTCAAGTGCGGGCCGGTGGCTTCGCGGGTGATGTCGAACCGTTCCGGATCGGTCACGAACTCGGGATCACGATTCCCGCTCGAGAGCGCGCACGAAACCAGCGTGCCCCGCGGGAACAGCACGTCGCGGTAGACGATGTCCTCCGACGCGACGCGGATGGTGCCCTGCACCGCGCCGAGGTAGCGCATCGTCTCGTCCACCACGCGCGGGGCGAGGCTCGGGCGCTCCACCAGGGTCTTCCACTGGTCGGGGTAGGCGAGCAGGAGCGCGACCGAACAGCCGAGTTGATTGCGGGTCGTGTCCGTCCCGGCCATGAGGACGGCCTCCGCGAGCATCACAAGCTCGTCGGTCGAGAGTCGATCGCCGGCTTCTTCGGCTGCGATCAATACGCTCAACAGGTCGTCGCCGGGCGCGGATCGACGGCGTTCGACGAGTTCGCGCACGTAGGCCTCGAGCTCTTCGCTTGCCCGTCGCACCGCCGGCAGATCTTCGGCCAGGTTCTGATTGAAGATCCGGAAGATGTCCGTGGCCCAACGCGAGAACAACTCCCAATCCTCCCGGGGCGCGCCGAGGAGTTCACAGATGATGGGGATCGGATAGGGATCGCACACTGCGGCGACGAAATCGCACCGGCCGGCGGCAGCGATGTCGTCGAGCAGCTCTGCGATCACCTGGTCCATGAACGGTCGGAGCCGCTGCGCGGCCGCGGGGGTGAACGCGGGTGCCACGAGCCGCCGGACGCGCGCGTGCTCGTCGCCCTCCATCGACAGGATCGACGGTCGGCGTTCCTCCATCGATTCCTCGGGCAGACCCTGCATCTGGGGCAGCAACGACAACGCCGAGTGGAATCGGCGGTCCCGCAGGACCGACACGATGTCGCGGTGGCCCATGACGGCGTACCCGAGCGGGCTGCGCGCCAGCCAATGGTCGTCCCGGACCGCCGCCAACCGGGCCAGCCGGTCGGATCGGTCGAGACCATTGGGGTCGAAGACCGGCAGCTCGAGTTCCAACACCGAGATCGCGACCACGCAACGCTCCTCCGCCGAGTCCGGGTGGGTCGCCAGGGACTTGAACCCTGAACCTGCGGGTTAAAAGCCCGATGCTCTGCCAGTTGAGCTAGCGACCCCAACTCGCACGATACCGCCCGGCGCCCGGACCGCCCCAGCCGTTCGCCACCCCCGACCGCACCCGCACCTATATTGCGCCGGTCATTCGCAAGCCGGAGAGGATCAACGTCGATGATCGCGGAACGGAAGCCGGACATCTCGATCACCAGCGGCGCGTTCTGGGGTCGGAACCCGCATGCCGAGCTGGCGTGGATGCGGCAGAACGATCCCGTCTACTTCGACGCGGAGGCCGGCGTGTGGGGGATCAGCCGCTACGACCACATCAAGGAAATCGAATCCGATCCGGCCACGTTCTCGAATGCCGGGGGCATCCGTCCGGAGACCGGACCGATTCCGATGATGATCGACATGGACGACCCGGAGCACCGGATGCGCCGGAAACTGGTGGCGCGCGGCTTCACGCCGAACCGGGTACGCGAGCAGGAACCGGCGATCCACGCCCTCGTCCACGATCTCATCGACGAGGTCTGCGAACGCGGGGAGTGCGACTTCGTCTGGGACTTGGCGGCGTGGATCCCGCTCATCATGATCGGCGACGCCCTCGGCGTCGAGCCCGATGACCGCGCCGCCCTCATGCGCTGGTCCGACGATCTGCTGCGCGGTCTCGGCACCGAAGACATCGAACTCCTCATGGCCGCCGGCGAGGCATTCAACGGATACAACGAGTACGCACTCCGCGTGATCGAGGATCGCCGCGCTTGCCCACGCGACGACCTGATGAGCATCCTCGTCCACGCCGAGGTCGACGGTGACCGCCTCGACGAACACTCGATCCTGCACGAGTCGCTGCTGATTCTCATCGGCGGCGACGAGACCACTCGCCACGTGATGTCGGGCGGTGCCTACCAGCTCATGCGGCACCCGGAACAGTGGCAGCGCCTGCTCGCCGATCGCGATCTGGTGATTCCCGCGGTCGAGGAAATGCTGCGCTGGGTGACGCCGATCAAGAACATGGCTCGCACCGCAACCAAGACCGTGGACTTCCACGGCAAGGAGATCCAGGCGGGACAGAAGCTGCTCATGCTCTACCCGTCGGCCAATCGCGACGACGACCACTTCGTCGAACCCCACACCTTCGACATCGAGCGCACGCCGAACGAGCACGTGGCCTTCGGGTTCGGAACGCACTTCTGCCTCGGGAGTTCACTGGCCCGGCTCGAACTCCGAGCCTTGTTCAACGTGCTCCTCGACCGGCTGCCGGACATCCACCTGGTCGACCCCGATGAACCCGCGCACCGACCGGCGAACTTCGTCAGCGGGTACGAAGGTATGAAGGTCGCGTTCAACCCCACGCCCCGGCGCACCGCTCCCGCCTGATCCGCACGCGAATCAGTCGTCGTCGCGGATCGTGACGACGCCGGTGCCGTCGATGACCGTGGCGCCGCTCGCCGTACTCACGACGATCTGGAACGCCTCGGTGCCTTCGGACGCGGTGTCCGCCAACAGCGGGATGGTGAGATAGACGAAGCGCTTCGTCGCGGCGATCTTCGCAGTCCCCGATCGGGTGGTGTAATCCGTACCCGCCGTGGCCGAGCCGGGTTGGGTGGCCCAGCTGATGAGTACGTCCGAGGTCGCCGACGTGGTCAACGCAATCGGAACCGAGAGCGAACGCGATCCGCCGTCGCCTTCGACCACCGTGGCGTCCGAGACCGCCAGCCGTACCCCGGAGCCGGGATCGTCGTTGACGATCGTCCCGGTGCCGCGCTCGCGGTGATTCTCGCCACCATCCACCCCGGCCGCGACGAGATACATCAGTTCGTTCGGTTCGTTCGCGCTGTCTTGCTTCACCGGGACGGTCAGCATCTTGAAGACCTGGCTGCCGGTGAAAACTGCTTTGCCCTTGGTCGGGGTGAAGTCGCTGGTTCCGGCAGTACCGGGCGCCGTCGACCAGTAGACGGTGACCGTCTTACCCGAGGCCGGCGGGTTCGAGATCGACAAGGGGAACCGCAGCGCGCGCGCGCCCGAGGTTCCTTCGATGACCGACGCATCACCCACCGAAACCTCCGGGCCGGTGATGACCCCCGGGTGCGCGATGTCCCAACTCCGCGCTCGCGCGTCCCATACCGACCGATCGGTCGTGATCACCGTGTCCGGACACGCGCTCGACCAGGACGCGGCGCCCGGAAACGCGCCCGGACCCAACCACACCACCGTGTTCCCCGAGCACGTCACCGGGTAACCCGCCGGAAGATTCAGGTTCCCGTGATTCGTTGTTTGGTCGGCCCGGAAGATCGAGTTGGTGACGCTCAGCCTCGGGCTCACGGGCGCGTTCTCGTCCCACTTGAAGAATCCGCCGTGGCCGGCGGCACCGCCCGAATACACCGTCGGCATCGCCTGCAAGCGCACCAACGAACGGCTGATGCTCCACGTGTTGAAGCGACCGTCGAAGGTCGTGCCGCTCGAACGGCGAGCCGAGAGGCCGACGTAACAACCATCGAGGTACGAGTCCTCGATCGCTCCGACGAGGAGATCGTCGTTCTGCACGCAATCGTCGTGGATGTAGGCGAGATATGCGTGCTTGATCAGGAAATCACTCGAGCCGGTACGGGCTCTGATGCCATCGCCGTAGTTGAAGACGCGCGGCCGATCGAGGGTGAACCGAGCGCCGGCGAAACCGACGCCGGCGTTGCCGTGGAAGGTGTCCCAGGTCGTGCTCACGCCGTAGGTGCCCGTGATCGTCCCGCCGTCCCAACACGCGTCGTCGCCTGCGTTGAAGTACACGGGATAGGAGACCGTCCCGGTCCAGGTTGCCGCCGAAGCATCGATGCGCGCGTTGGCCCCGACTGTTTCGGTGAACTCAGTTTGAGGTCCGATCAGATCTCGGGTCGGTGTGGGCGAACACGGCCCCACCGCATCGGCCGAGTTCGGAGCCCCGACGACCACTCCGACGATGGCCATCGTCGCGGCCACCACTGCGCCACCGAACCGCCGCACCCTCATCGTTGCTCCCCCCACGTATCAGGCACCCCGGATCACGGCCTCCACGATCGTGGCGGATGCCGCGGGGTCGAGACCGTCGACCCGGAGGGTCTCGGGCGTCTCGCCACGTGGAGAATGTACCAATTGGTCGGTGAGTGACGCCAGGAGCAATTCTCCGCGTCGTAGTTCCTCCGCTCTCGCCTCGGATTCGAGTGCCTCGAGCCGGCTCTGACGGGGCCCTCGGGCCTCCAACCGGGCGACCAGTACCTCGATCGGCGCATCAACCCGCACGATGAGGTCGGCCCGTTCGGCCGGGTCCGCCGCCGCCAGCGCCAGGACCCGTTCGGGGTCGGCTCGCAGCGCGGCGGACCACCACTCCTGGAGCGGGCCCTGATCCATCACGTGGATCCCGGGTCGGCGACGCGCGCGGCGTAGGGCGTGGCGAACGACGAGCAGATTGGCCGGACGCGCGATCTGGTCCCGGCGATCGCGCTGGCCGCTGCGCAGGGCAACTCCGGCCACGATGCGGGCCGAGCCGGGTTCGACCCCGCCCGCGGCTATGGCGCCGAGCTTCCGCCGCACGCGGGCCGAGCGGGCCGCGTCCGGACCAAGGGTTGCCATGACTTCGGTGGTGGGTTTTCCCTCCAGCCGAAGCCGCGCGACGACGGCCCGGGCGAGCGTCGACTTGCCTGCGCCCGGCAGACCGCAGAACTCGACGACGTACCCCACCGACGAATCGATCAGAGCCGGGACCAGATCGCCCGCAGGATCGCGGTCAGGACCTTGTCCGACGACTGGGTTCCGTCGACCTCGACCGGACCGAACAGCGATCCCTCGAACTGCAGTTCTCGCACCAGGTCGATCCGATGTGCGAGGTAGTCGCGTCCGTCCTCGGGCCGACGCTGGGCGGCGGTGTCCACGTCCACGTCGAGTCGGATCACGAGGTCCGGCGGAAAGCGGCGCGCCAACTCGTACGGGCGGAGTTCATACGCCGCGAGGGCGCGTTGGAGCGCGTTGCCGTCGGCCCAGTGCGTGAGCCGCGGACCGTCGAGTTCACCCGGGAACTGCATCTGCGGCCACCGGTCACAGATCACCACCATGCCGCGCGTCCGGGCCTTCATGATCGTGCGCAACTTGCGTGCTTTCTCGGCCGCGAGGGTGAGCGCCCACACGGCCTTGGCACCGGACATCGCGGTCGGGTGATCGCTTCCGACCCGAGCCTTCTTCGCAATCGTGGTGCGATCACGGGCGTTCCCGAAGATCTTGTCCCGCACCAACTTCATCGGCTTGCGGATCAGCGACGACGAACCATCGCCCGACCCGAGATACATCGGGTAGACGTCGAGCTTCGGCGCGAGGAACGCTCGGGTTTCGCCGACCATCGTGGACTTGCCAGAACCATCGCAGCCGACGAACGCGATGATCACCCCACCGCCCGTACCGCCGCGTCCCTTGAGCACGGGCCGCGGCACGACCTTCCGGGAGATGCCGCGCATCGCCCATGCCGCCTCCCGATTCATCCGGCGGGAGAATGCCGCCGGTCCGCGCGAGCTGGTCTGGCTCGCAAGCACTCGCAGGACGACTCGGCGCAGGCGGTACAGCTGTTTCGTTCCCGGCGTCGCGTCCAGACAGTCGGCCAGAGCCCGGCGACCGGACTCGCCGAGTAACTGCTCGCCGACGTTGAGCACCGCATCGCGGTCCGTCCGCGCCATCAGGTAGGCCAGTTCGGAGCCGGGACCGCTCGCGCCTTGCACCATGTCGCGGCCCCGAAGTTTCAACGCGTACCGTGTCAGCAAGAGCACCACCTCGAGCGCGGGCGCCGTGACCCATACCCCGGACTCGTCCCGAACGCGGGTGTCGAGCACGAGACGTTCCCACGGCAGGCGGAACCGCTTGTTGTGCCGTTCGCCGCCGGGAAGGCGATAGTGCACGTGGAAGTGGACCATTCGGTTCGACTCGTCGTCGACCCCGAGGAAATCTTCGAGCCCGACATCGTTCCGGGCGTTCGCCACCCGGCCCCGTCGGCACGACAGCTCGGCGAACACCGCGTACGCGTCGTCGATCCCGGCCGGGTCCACGAGGATGTCCAGGTCCGTGTCCGCGGCCAGCGCGGCGTCGAGGTGATCGTTGCTCTTCCAATGGCAATACGCGACACCGCGCTCGTCGAATCGCCGCAGCACTTCCATGACCAAGCTCATCTTTCGTCCTCCTGGCCCTTCGGGCCGGGCCGGACTGGCCCCGCTGCGCTGTCCGAACGGCTCCTTGCGCGTGCCCTCTCCGCTCCACTCATGAATCTCTCCTCCCCGCTAGCGACATGGGCCCAGCACCGACATCAGGCAGGAATGTCCATCGGCATCTTTGCCGAAGACTTGCGCGATCGGATCACACCGACGATCCAGGCGCCGTCGTCGCCGAGGGTCAGAGCCGGCCGGAGGAACCAGGCCAGGCCCAAGGCCCCCACTGCGCTCAGGACGCCACCGGCCACCACCAGCGCGTTCGCGAGCTGACCGCCACCGAGGTCGGCGTCTCGAAGCGCCAGCACCGTGGGGATGCTCACGAGCGCGACCAAGGCGGCGAGAGCGACCCCGCGCAGCTGGCGGGAGGCGAACCGCAACCATGAGATTCCGGCGGTCTGGAGACTCAGGTGGGCCATCAGGAGATAGTTGAGGACGATGGCGCTCGTCACACCGACGGCGACCCATCCCAGCCCGTACCGAGTGCCGATCGACGCACCCACCACGACTGCGACCGCGTACGCACCCTGACGCCACGCCCGCCGGTACACGGTTCCCATCGCGCGTGCCAGCGAGTCGCTGATCTTGTAGCTGGTCCGGAAGAGGAGCCCGCCCGCCATCACCTGGAACGGGAGGACGACGTCGTCCCACTTGGATCCGGCACCGAGCAGGAGATGGATGATCTCCGGCGCCAGCAAGACCGCGAGCACCGATCCCGGCACCGTGAGGATCGAGACGAGCGAGACACCCCGCAGGTACGCGGCCGCCACCCGCTCGCGATCGTCCTGGAAGCGCGCCAGAACCGGGAAGATCACCCGGTCCATGACCTGGCCGAGCATCTGGGCAGGGAACGCAGCGAGCAGGTACGCGTTCTTGTACACGCCCAGCGCCGAGGCGCGCATCTGGTTGCCGACGACGCTGTTGTCACCGTTCAACGCCAGGAAGTTGAAGACGCGCGCAACGGTCATCCCCCCTGCGTAGACGAGAAGGTCCTTGGACTCTCGCCGGCGCGGCCGCAACGATCGCGGGTGTGAGCGGCGAGCCACCAAGATCCCGGTGAGCAGCGCCGCCTGCGCCAGCTGCGCGATCACGATCGACCACACGCCGGCGCCGCCCACCGCGAGGACAACCCCGACGAGCGCGAAACCGAAGAAGTACGACACCGCCTCGGCGATGGCGATCGACTTGAAATCAAGATCGCGCTGCAGCATCGCCATGGCGACCACGCCCGGCGCCTGGAGCGCGAAGACGAAGGCCAGCCCGCGCACGATGCCCTCCATCCGTGGTTGATGGAAGAACCACGCGGCGAGCGGCGCGCCGGCGAAGACCAGCACGGTCATGAGCAACCCGGTGATCATGGACAGCGCGAAGGCGGTGCGCACGTGCTCGTCGGTCAATTTCTCGCGCTGGATGACCGCCGGTCCGAAGCCGGCCTCGGTGAAGAGCTGGCCAAGCGCGATCACGATGACCGCGGCCCCGACCAATCCGTTGTCGGTCTTGGTCAGGTACCGCGCGAACACGATGACGACGAGGAACTGCCCGATGCCCTGCGAACCGAATCCGATACCCGACCACACCATCCCGCCGAGCGCCCGGCGCGCAGTACTCCCGGTTTTGGGGCTCTCGGGTTTGGGTGCTACCGATTCCGCTTCACTCACGTCCTCGCTCCGACCGACACCTCGGCGCTCGGACTCGCACGCCGCACCTGCTCGGCTCGGACGAGCGCCAGGGCGAGGAACAGCCAGAAGTGCCGATAGTGCGCCGTCTCTCGGAAGAAACTGCCGAAGATGTACGCGAACACCATGGCGCGGGCCTGGGTACCGGGTGGGCAGAGCCGGATCATGACGAACCACATCAGGAGCAGTCCGAAGAACCCGATCACACCTCGTTCCACAAGGTACGCAAGGGGCTCATTGTGCAGTTCTGTCTCGAGCGTATTGAGGTCGAGACCCCGAACGGTCCCAGGCCCCACGCCCCACGGCGCGTCGGGGAGCTTCGCGATCGCTTCTTCCCACACCGCCACCCGTAGACCGCCGCTGCGATCGAACCGCGCTTGATTGAATCCGCTCTTGTCGTCACCACGGAGCTCGCTGAAGGCGAAGAACCCGGCCATGACCATGAGCAGGATCGGGATCACTGCCACCAACCGTCGACCGCGCATCAGATTTCGAGCCTGGTCCACGTGCGTCAACGCCAGGTAGCCGAATCCGATGCCGAGCTGGAGCATCGCTCCGAACGAGGCTGCGGCCAAGAGTCCGACCACCGCAATGCCACCGACGAGAAACTTCGTCGTCGCCCGGAAGGGCGCCCCGGCCCAGCAGAGCAGTCCCATCGCGAGCAGGTTCGCGGCCACATTCGGATTGGGAAACGTCCCGCTGGCCCGCAGTTCGTCGCCGCCCGACGAGGCCAGCTGCACCGCGCCGAACAGGATGCCAATTCCCAACGCGACGTAACAGAAGCGCACCGCACGCGGTCCGCCCCGGCGCAGGATGTCGACCGCCGCCAGGAAGGCGAGGATGACCGCGATGTCTCGGATCACGTCGCCGATGATCCAACCTCGGACACCGGCGTAGAGCGAGCCGATCAGAGTGCCGAGCCCGATGAGAAACACCGGCACCTGAATCTGGCGGGCGACGTCGCGTGCGAGCCAGTCCCCCCGCACCAGGTGCAGGAACGACGCGACGATCGTGGCGCCGATCACCAGATCCGTCAGGACCAGATCCGCGCCGATCTTGGGAAACAGGAACGCCACGAAGAAGATCGAGAGGGCGAGGAGCAGCGTGGCGAAGGGCGAGTCGATGATCTCGCGTCGCGCGCGCCGGAGCGCGAGAACAACGTCAGCCAGCACGTCGCACCGCACTCACCACATCGTCGACCACCGATCGGTACGACGAGTAGATGACCTCGCGATCCCACGACGTCACATCGACGCGGCGCGTGCCGGCCGATTGGCCCAGCTGTCGGACCAATGCATCGGCGGCGGCGTCGACGTCTCCGAGCGGCACGACCTCACCGACGGCACCGAGCGCGATGACCTCACGCGCACCGTCCACGTCGTAGCTGACGAAGGGGACCCCCGCGGCCGCGGCCTGGATCAGCACTTGCGGCAACCCTTCGGCGCTGCTGAGGAGCACCACGGCATCGGCCTGCCACAACAAGGGCTCGGTGGGCTTGACGTAGCCGAGCAGGCCCACGTCGGATACCAGACCTGCATTGCGGACGGCGTCCCGGAGTACCGACGCAAGCGGACCGTCACCGGCGACCGCTAGGAACGCGTCCGGAATTTCCGCCCGCACCCGCGTCATCATCGGGATGAGATCGAGCGGGTTCTTCCGGGGCTCGAGCGCACCGATCGCGACCACGACGGGGCGGTCCGACGGCAGACCGTCCACCTTCGGCGGATCGACTGGCCGCGGCGCCGGCAGGGTGGCGGCCGACCGCACGATGGCCAACTTGTCCGACGCCACGCCGGCCACCTCGAAGCGTCTCGCCAGGTCCGCTCCGACGACGACGTAGCGCGCGGTCAACGGGGCGAGGGCGCGCTCGATGGCGCGATACGCAGAGCTCTCCAGGCTCCCGTACCCAGGGCCGAAACTGGCCATCGACAAGGAATGGATGACGGGCACGCGGCCGGCGATCCGCGCCGCCAGACGACCAACGACGCCGGCCTTGGACTGGTGCGTGATCAGCAGATCCACCTGGTCATCCCGAAGCCGTTTCCGGATCGAGGCGAGGGCGCGCAGGTCGTGGTCCGGCCGGGGTGACCGAACCAGGTGCGGCTCGATCGTGACCGGGCAGCTGAAATGCGAACGCGCCAGGTCGAGGTCGGAGTCCACACCGAGGACCACGGAGTGATCGGCATCCGGGAGGGCGCCGATCAAGTCGCGGAGCCGCTGCTCGGAGCCGCCGCGTTGGTAGCGGGTCACCAGATGAAGGATTCGTGGTGGACGCAGGTGCGACATCACGTACTCAGCCCGCCGATACTCCGCTGGCTCGAGGAACGAAGCTCGCACCAACCGGGACCGGCTTGACCGGATCCACGAGGACACCGAGCACCGCGCCACCGACTCGACGCAAGCGGGTTCCCGCCCGCTCGGCGTCTCGCAGCTTGGTGACACCGTGTTGGGCGATCATGACGGTGGCATCGGCCAGTTCGGCCAGCACCAACGACGACGGCTCGACGGTGGGCGACGGTGCCGCGATCACGACGTACTCACATTGTTCGGTCAACCGGCGCAAGACCGTGCGGGCGCGGGCAACCGTCAGCTCGTTCACCGCTATCCCGTCGTCGAGGACGCGCAACCGACCGCCGGTCTGCTGTTCGTGGACCACGGACAGGCGAGCCCGCGGCACCGGGGCCTCGAACTCGTCGTCGCTACCGGAATCCGAGACACCGCGACACGCGGCGTACACCACTCGAGCGCCCGACTCGGCGATCGCCTGCGCCACCCGGCGGGTGGTGTACTCGGGCGCAGCACCGTCGACGCCACAGAGCAGCACGACGTTGGCTTTACTCCGGCCGAGGAGGTGGACGATCTGCAATCCGACTTCATCGACGGTCGCACCCGCGCCGGTGACGACCCCGCGCGGCAGCGCGCTGTCAGGGGCGGGGAGGACACCGAGCACCCGCGCCCCCGCCCGACGCGATTCACTCGAGTCACCACTGCGAAACCGTCCGACCAGTTCTTCTCGGCCATAGACGATGCCGACCGAGACCAACAGAATCGCGAGCCCGCCGAGGATCGCCCAACTCGTCGGCTGCGGAAACACCGGCTGGGTCGGCCGCGACGCGGTCTCGTAGATCTCGAGGCCGCCGTCTGCGGTCTCCGCGGTCGAACGTTCCTGGGAGGCCTTCTTGACGATCTCGGTGAGTTCGGCGGTCTTCGCATCGAGCCGGGCTCTCTTCGACGCGTACTTCGGGTCGGTGGTCACGGTCCCCTGCAGGTCGCTGCTGAGTTCGTCGACCTCGACCGTCAGCTCGGCCGCCCGCCCGTCGTCGGTGACTGCGTCTTTGAGTAGCTCGGCCCGGGCAATGCGTCGGCGCGCGCCGACGGCGTACTCGGCCGTTGCGTTGGCGGCGCGTTCGGCGATCCGCGGGGTCGCCGCTGACGAGTCGATCCGGATCAGCGGCGACGCTTCGAGCCCGGTCGAGGTGACGGACTTGACGTCACGGAAGTTTCGCCCCAACTTCGACTCCACCGCATCGCTGAGCTTCGGCGACTGCAGGCTCAAGATGACTGCGCGCTGCTCTTTGGTGAGGTCGACCGACTTACCGGCGTCGGTGAAGAGCGCCTGGGTCGAATCGTTGATCTTGATCCAGGCGACGGAGGAATAGCGCTTCGGAAGCTGGCTACTCGCCGCGTAGATCAGCGCGAATCCCAGCAAGAAGATACCGAGGAGCAGCAGACCGCGCCGACGGAGCACGCGCGCGACACCGCCCAGGCCCAGTTCGAGCCGGGTGGTACCGCCGAGGATCTCGAGGTTGCGGTCGCGGCGGGTGGAGTTTGGTTCGCCCGAGGGCATCAGATGATCGTCGATCATCTCAGTATGCCCCACCCCGCGAGGGTTGGAAAACGCGAACGAAGGTTCGAGCAATGATCGAAAGGTCGCCGCTGAAGCTTTGACCGAACGCGTACTGCACATCGAGCGCCACTCGTGTCGAATACGACACGTCGCTGCGACCCGAAACCTGCCAGAGGCCGGTCATTCCGGGCCGGGCGCTCAACACGATCGGCATGTACTGGCCGTAGCGCCGCATCTCGTCCTCGACGATCGGCCGCGGTCCGACGATGCTCATTTCCCCCTTGAGCACGTTGACCAGCTGCGGGAGCTCGTCCAGCGAGGTCTTGCGCAGGAACCGCCCGATCCTGGTCACCCGGGGATCGTGCTTCAACTTGAAGGTGCGAGCGAACTCCTCGGCGAGAATCGGATCCGAGGCGAGCAGCTGTGCGAGCCGAGTGTCGGCGTCCGCGACCATGGTGCGGAGCTTGAGGCACCGGATCGTGCGGCCACCGCGCCCCACCCGCTCGTGACCGTAGAACGCCGGCCCCGAAGACGTGAGCCGAACGACGCCGGCGAGCGCCAGCATCAGCGGGGCCCAGAGCGGAGCCGTGACCACGACGGCCGTCAGGTCGAAAACGCGCTTGAAGCCGGCTCGGGCGGCGCGGGGCATCAGCGTGACCGTCGGCGGTGCACTCTCTCGCGCCGGAGCATCCACCGAGACGAGGTCGATCGAGCGGACCCGCTCTTCGACGGTCCGGAGATCGATCACGACCTCGCCGGACACCGCATCGACGCTGATGAGTCCGGGAACGTCGGTGATCTCTGCCGGAAGGTCTGCGACGTCGAGGCCCGTGAGCATTGAAGTCACCCGACCCCGGCCGCGCCGGCGCCGGGTGCTCTCGGCGGTGGTCAGCTCAAGCTCGGGATACACGCCACTCGCCATGGAGCCCTCCCCGCACCTTTCTTCCCTAATGCCGTGTTCGCCGCAACGTCGCGATGAGCCAGGCGAGAAAAAATCCCCCTGCCGCTCGTGGCGCTGGTGCGAATGGTCAATGACGTCGCAATACCAGGCTCGTTGTTGAACCCCGTAGGCCTGAGAACCTACCACCCAAAAGGGATCTTCACAACCGATACGGGGAGGATTGAGTCGTCCGGCCCATTCAAGAAGGCGACGGAACGCCGTCGATACAAATGGGGCAACGGAACCCCCGAAGTGCCTGAGATCGCGCGGAGAGCGAGCTCTGCCGCAGGCCTTCCCGACCCTAGGAGCCTTTGCATGCCTTCCAGACCCCGTTCCCGGAACCTTGTCGCGCTGAGCGTGGCCGTCATCGTTCTCCTGGCGCCGCAGTTGGCGAATGCCGAATCCGGATCATCGAGCACCAGTCGTGCCCTTCACGGCATCTCGGCCAAACGTCACCCCAGTCACGCGCACAGCCATCGTCGTCATCGTCAGCCGCACCGCCGGCCGACCACGACGACGACCGCGCCGGTCGCGGCCCCGCGCCCGCTCCCGATCACACACCCCAGCCCCACCACCACGACGCACCCGAAGCCCACCACCACCACCCGCCCGAACACCACGGTGAACACCCTCCCGACTCCCACCACCCGTCCGAACAGCACGCCCGCTCCGATCCCGGAGCCCACGACCACCACCACCCGTCCGAACCCCACGCCGGTTCCCACGCAGAACCTCAGCGAGTGCCTCGCGCAGAGACCCCAGACCGTCTCCGGCCCACAGACGAGTCGGTTCAAGCCGTCGATCAGCGGTCGGCTGGCCGTGGACGCGCGAGGCGCGAGTTGGACCCAGGTCGACTCCTGGCCGGTCTCGCTCACCGGCAGCGGCAGCCTGTGCTGGAACGGTGGCTCCATCGTGGGGACCTGGTCCAATGACACGACCTGGGACGTGTTCCACTCCACCGGTGGCTTCAGTTGGGCCAACCCGAACTCGGTCATCGAGAACGTTCGGGTGCACAACTACGGCGACGCCATCAACGCGCGAGATGGATCGTCGAACTGGGCGGTGCGCGGCGCGCACACGTCGTTCATCCACGACGACTGCCTCCAGAACGACTATCTGAACAACGGTGTCATCTCGGACTCGCTGTTTGACGGCTGCTACGTCGGGCTGTCGACGAGACCGTCGAAGAGCAACACGACGTCCGACGGACGCTCGAACACGCTGACCATGGAAGGCAGCCTGCTGCGACTCCAGCCGATGCCGACCGTCTACAAGGGTCCGGCACCCGGACACGGCGGGTTCTTCAAGTGGGATGGCACCGGACGGTCTCCGAAGCTGGCACTGCGCAACAATGTGTTCCGAGTCGACCAGACGCCGAACCACGGCACCCTCGGCCTGCCCGAAGGTTACGAGGTCTCGTGCTCGGGCAACACCATCGTGTGGCTCGGTGGCGGAGCATTCCCGGACGCGGCCTCGTGGCGGGCCAAATGCCCCGACACCCGGATCGTGACGACCCGGTCGACCTGGGACGACGCGGTTGCCGGCTGGATCGCCACCCACTGAACGAACGCGGGAACGACCGTCGGAGCGACCGCGAGCCTTTCGGCTCGCGGTCGCTTCGCGGTCTGAACCACCCGGCGATCAGGGCATTGGGTCGAAGTGCTCATTCATCGCCTTCCCGGCAGGCCGTTCCGGCTCCAACGTTTAGAATTGCGTGCGCCCGACCGCCGACCGTCTTCACCGGCAGGAGATCCGTCTCTCGTGAGTGCAACCCAGACCGATGCTGATCGTTCCCGCCCATCCCGGCGCGTCCTCGTCACCGGTGCCGCCGGATTCGTGGGCAGCCACCTCGTCGACACGCTGCTCGCCCACGGCGAGAGCGTCGTGGGCATCGACTGCTTCACGCCCTACTACTCGCCGACGGCCAAGCGCGCCGCGCTCGACTCGGCGCGTGACCACGACGCGTTCGAGCTGATCGAGGCCGATCTGCGCGTGGCGGACTTGGCCCCGCTGCTCGAGGGTGTCGACACCGTCTTCCACCAAGCTGCGCAACCGGGCGTTCGCTTGTCGTGGTCGGACGGCTTCGGCGAGTACGCGAGCCACAACGTGCTCGCGACCCAACGGCTGCTCGAGGCCGCACACGATGCGGACGTGCGACGTGTGGTCTACGCGTCGTCATCCTCGGTGTACGGGAATCAGGACCGATACCCGACGGTCGAAACCGACCTCCCGCGTCCTTACAGCCCCTACGGCGTCACGAAGCTCGCCGCCGAGCACCTCTGCGGCCTCTACGCCGAGAACTGGGGATTGTCGACGGTGGCGCTGCGGTACTTCACGGTCTTCGGACCCCGCCAACGCCCGGACATGTCGATTCACCGCCTCTGTGAGGCCGTGGGCACCGGTGCGTCGTTCCCACGCTTCGGTGACGGAGAACAAGTGCGCGAGTTCACCTACGTGAGCGACATCGTGGCGGCGAACATCCTCGCCGCCGACGCCGACGTCGCTCCGGGCACCGCCGTCAACATTGCCGGTGGTGGCGAGATCACACTGAACCAACTCATTGCGATGGTCGGCGATCTGGCCGGAACCGACGTGGCGATCGAGAACCATCCGTCTCAGGCGGGCGACGCGAGGCGCAACGGCGGCGCGACCGACAAGGCCCACGAGCTGCTCGGCTGGACTCCCACCGTCAGTCTTCGGGACGGGATCGCGGCGCAACTCGGTTGGCACCAAGCCCGGCGTGCGGTCACGGTGTCCTGATCCCGGTGTCCTGATCCCGGCGACCGGATCCGTTCGACCGGATGCATTCGACCGGATGCATTCGAGCGGGAGCGTGCCGGGTCCGACTGCTAGAGTCCCCGGACTCTCGCCGAGAGGTCCGAGCCCCCATCGTCTAGTGGCCTAGGACGCCGCCCTTTCACGGCGGTAACGGGGATTCGAACTCCCCTGGGGGTACTACCAAACCGTCCTCGGACGGCATGGTCCTGTGGTGCAGTTTGGAGTGCACGCCGCCCTGTCAAGGCGGAGGCCGCGGGTTCAAATCCCGTCAGGACCGCCGGAAACCCTCGTTGGGGGTCTCCACCCCGGCCGGGTAGCTCAGTTGGTAGAGCGCGCGCCTGAAAAGCGCGAGGTCACCGGATCGACGCCGGTCCCGGCCACCGCGCGGCGCTGCCGCCACGAGATCCGGCCGGACCGGATCGAAACTCCCGAGATCAGAGCTCTGGTGAATCAGAGCTCCCGAGATCAGAGCTCTTGGTGTTCCTCGACCTTGTCCAGGAACTGGCGGATCTCCGAGGCACGGAACCGACGGTGACCACCAAGGGTACGGATCGCCGAGATCTTGCCGGCACGCGCCCAGCGCGTCACGGTCTTGGGGTTCACGCGGAACATCGCAGCCACCTCGGAAGGTGTCAGCAGTGTGTCGTCGTCGGGGTGTCCCTGCATTACGGCCTCCGGATCAGCGTGCAGACCGGACGATTCCGACCGGTTCGGTAGGGGGAACGTACTTGGTCCCTTGCGCCGGGGCGGGGATACCCGCGTTGCGACGTAGGTCCAATGTACCACTCGGTCCCTTTTTTGTGGTTGATCCTCACGGCCGACGCACGACCGAGGCTCGTACACTCGCGCCCTGATGGCGTCGATCGTTGCGATTGCGAACCAGAAGGGTGGCGTCGGCAAGACCACGACGACCCACAGCTTGGGTGAGGGAATCGCGGCGATCGGACCTCGGGTACTCCTGGTGGACCTGGACCCCCAGGCGTGTCTGACCTACGCCGCCGGGCTAGACCCCGAGAACCTCGATTGCTCGCTCCATGACGTCCTCGCGGGGCGGAGAGATGCCGACCACGCGATCGTGCGCGCCGGGCGCTGCTCGATGCTGCCGGCCTCGATCGATCTCGCCGGCTCCGAGATCGCGCTGGCGAACAAGGTGGGGCGGGAGCACGCGCTGGCTCGGGTGCTCGGATCCGTCCGGACGCGCTTCGACGTCGTGTTGGTGGACTGCCCACCATCGCTCGGCATCCTGACCATCAACGGACTCACCGCCGCCGACGCCGTCGTCATTCCGTTGCAGTGCGAGACGCTCAGCCACCGCGGCGTCGGCCAACTCCTCGAGACCATCGCCGACGTACGGGCGTACACCAAACCCGATCTCCGAGTGCTGGGCGCGATTGCGACGATGTTCGACGGTCGGAGCCGCCACCCGCGTGAGATCGCGGCCGACGTTGCCGCTCGCTATGACATCCACGTGTTCGAGCCGGCCGTGCCGCGATCGATCCGGTTCGCGGAAGCACCGGCATCGGGGGCGTCCATTCTCGATTTCGCCCCCACGTCTCGCGGCGCCGAGGCCTACCGTTCATTGGCGCGCCAGATCGTCGACGGGCTCGCCGCATCGGAAGGGCGCGCATCGTGAACCGGGACACGGCACCGAATCCTGACGGCAAAGGCGCGCTGTTCTCGGCGGCGGTCCGCACACCGGGCACCCTGGTCGTGGAGTGCGCTGCGTGTCGCGGTCGGACGCGCATCTCGTACACCGAGTTCGCCAAACGCTGTCTTCCGATGACGGCGTGGCTGCCGTGGCGGACCCATTCCCGGTGGCTGCGGTGCCCGGCGTGTGAACGCCGGAGCTGGCTCGCGACCCGCTGGTTCGACTGATTCACCGTCCGGGCTCAGCCCCGATTGATGTGGACCGCGCCGGTTCCGGATACGACGTCACCGATGATCCAGGCGTCGCGGCCGGCGTGGTTCACGATCTCGACGGCGTGGTCCGCCGCGGCCGCGGGCAAAACGACGGCCATCCCGATTCCGAGGTTGAAGACCGACTCCATCTCGACATCCGCGACGTCTCCCGCGCGCTGAACTGCTCCGAAGATCTCGGGTTCACGCCACCTCCCGCGCGCGATCACCGCGTCGCAATCCGGCGGCAAGACGCGATTGAGGTTGCCCGGGAGGCCGCCGCCGGTGATGTGCGCGAATGCGTGCACCTCGAGTGCCGCGCGGAGCGCCAACAGCGTTGGTGCATAGATGACACTCGGACGCAGGAGCTCGTCGGCGAGCGTCGTCGCGGCCCCGGGCCACGCCGGCTCATCGAGCGTTCGTCCCGCGCGGTCCAACAACGCGCGGCGGGCGAGCGTGTATCCGTTGCAGCGCAGTCCGGGACTCGCCAGGCCGACGACGACGTCGCCGGCGGCCACGTCACGCGGGAGAACGGTGGCGCGCTCGACGGCACCGACTGCGAACCCGACCAGATCGAACTCGCCCGGAGCCATGAGGTCGGCGTGTTCGGACATCTCCCCGCCGAGGAGCGCACAACCGGCTTCCCGGCATCCGGCCGCGATCCCACCGACGATCGTGGACGCGATATCCGGATCGAGCCGACCCATCGACAGGTAGTCGAAGAAGAAGAGTGGCGTGGCGCCCTGCGCGGCGATGTCGTCGGCAGTACCGACGAGATCGATGCCGATGGTGTCGTAGCGACCGGCCGTCCACGCGACCACGGACTTCGTGCCGACACCGTCGGTGGAGGAGACCAGGACCGGGTCGTCCATCCCGATCTCGGCGATGTCGAAGAGACCGCCGAAGCCACCGATCGAGCCCATGACTCCCGGCCGGGCGGTGGACTCCGCGTGGCGCGTGATCAGATCGACGGCGCGCTCTCCGGCGGCGATGTCGACTCCAGCCGCCGCATAGGTCAGGCCGTCCTCGGTCACGTCGAGGACGCGGCCACGTCGATGACCGAAGACTCCAGGACCAGCTTCGAATCGTCCAGGTCGAGGTCGACCGCCACCGGGTAGTCCGCGGTCAGGCATGCGGTGCAGAACGAGGTGGGGGACGCGTGGGTGGCTCGGGTCAGACGATCGATGTCGAGATACGCGAGCGAATCGACGCCGAGGTACTCGCGGATCTCACCGACCGAGAGGTCCGCGGCGAGGAGTTCACCCCGGCGACCGGTGTCCATCCCGTAGAAGCACGGATACCGATACGGCGGGGACGACACGCGGAAGTGCACCTCGGCCGCACCGGCCTCGCGCAGCATCGCGACGACCTGCCGGGTGGTGGTACCGCGCACGATCGAATCGTCGACAACGACCAGGCGCTTCCCCCGAATGTTCTCGGGCAGCGGATTCAACTTCATGCGCACGCCGGCACCGCGCTGTTGCTGATTCGGTTGGATGAAGGTCCGGCCGACGTACCGGTTCTTGACGAGACCATCACCGTAGGGAATGCCGGACGCGCGCGCGAATCCCTGCGCCGCGGGAATTCCCGACTCGGGCACCGGCATCACCATGTCGGCATCGATCGGCGACTGGTGCGCGAGTTCCTCACCCATTCGCTGGCGCGCGGCGTGGACGCTCTGTCCGTAGAGCCGGGTGTCGGGGCGCGAGAAGTAGACGAACTCGAAGAGACAGAGGCGCGGCGACGGTTCTGCGTATTGAAACTCGCGGTGCACCCCGGACGCGTCGATCACGACCATCTCGCCCGGGTTGACGTCCCGGATGTAGTGCGCGCCGACGATGTCGAGGGCGGCGGATTCGCTCGCCAAGACCCATCCACCGCCGTCGAGCCGGCCGAGGACGAGCGGCCAGAAGCCGTGCGGGTCCCTGACGCCGATGAGGCGGCTGTCGTCCATCAACACGAACGAGAAGCCACCCTCCAGCCGCGGCAGCACCTTCTCGAGCGCGAGCTCGAGTTCCCGACCGTCCGAACGCGGTTCGGTCGGCCACTCACGCGCGACGAGTTCGGCGACGAGCGCCGAGTCCGTGGTCGAGTCGAACTGGGTCTCCTCGGGAGTCATGCCCGGGAGCATGCCGAGTCCGGACGCCAGGTCCGCCGTGTTCGTGAGGTTGCCGTTATGGCCGAGCGCGAATCCCGCGTCGCCCACCGACCGGTAGATCGGCTGCGCGTTCATCCACGACGACGATCCGGTCGTGGAGTACCGGTTGTGACCGATCGCGAGGTGTCCTTGCAACGACGCCAACCGCCGCTCGTCGAAGACCTGGGCGACGAGACCCATGTCCTTCATCACCGTGATCGTCTCACCGTCGCTCACCGCGATCCCGGCCGACTCCTGACCCCGATGTTGCAGGGCGAAGAGGCCGAGGTAGGTGAGATGTGACACCGACTGTCCGGGGGCGTAGACCCCGAAGACGCCGCACGCATGACCGATGTTGGGACCGGTCGAATCCGTATCGCGCATTGGGGCCAGTATCGCAGAATGGAGGCAGGAACGAGGAAACCCTGGCGTTGCCTCGGCCCTGGTCTTACCCTCCTGGCATGCGCACCCGGATCGCCGTTCTCGCCGCACTGGTGATGGCGCTGTCCGCGTGCTCGTGGACCCAGCTGCGCGGCAACGGCCAGCGCACGGGCGCGAATCCGTTCGCGCCCGGGGTCGCGCTCGCGTCGCTGTCCGATCTGACGCCGACGTGGACCTCGACCGACCACGGTGCACTTCCTCAAGAGGTGACGATCCGGGACGGGCGAGCGGTGTTCGCCGGCGCCACCGCACTCTGGGCAATCGACGCAGCCACGGGGGCCGACCTCTGGCACGTGGACCGCACCGGCGGCCACCAGTCGAACGAGTTGATCCCGGCCACCACCTGGCGTTCGAACGACAAATCGGTGGTGGGCATGAACCATTTCTGGACCGATTCGATCTCCGGAACGCCGTACTTCCAATGGCTCTCGCGCCTCGATGTTCTCGACCTTGCGACCGGAGCAATCCTCAGCACTCGCACCTCAGCCGCTCCCACCCCACCGCTCGAAGCGGGCGGCTGGCTCTATCTCCCGGTGGACCTGCTCATCCTCCGGCCTCGGGCTTCGGGAGAATCGGTGATCGACATCCACCTCGACGCGCAAGCCCTCGACGGCAGCGGCGCGTCCTTCACGGTTCCGCTCTCGAGTCCCGTCGAGCCGATCTCGAGCCTCGCCGTCGACGGCGACACGCTCTACGTCCGGACCCTCACCGGCGTGCGAGCGCTACCGGCGCGGGGTTGCGGCCAGCCCGTCTGTACACCGACCTGGCAGAGCACCTACCCGAACGCCAGCCCGGGCGGACAGATCTCGGTCGCCAACGGAACCGTCTTCGACCTCGGGACCAACGGCACGCTCACCGCGATCGACGCGGCCGGCTGCGGCGCGTCGACCTGCGCTCCGAAATGGCAGGCAACGTCTTCGTTCTCGGGCACCGGACTCGCCGTCGCTTCGGGGCGGGTCTATGTCACCGCAGGTTCCACACTCTCGGCGTTCGACGCGGCCGGGTGCGGGGCGTCGATGTGCGCGCCGTTGTGGACCGCAACCGCGAGCGGCAGGCTCACCGCACCGTCGATCGTCAATGACGTCGTGATTGCGGGCACCGCCGACGGCAACCTCCTCATATGGAATCGTGCCGGTTGCGGTGCCCCGACGTGTGCACCTGCGTGGTCGAAGGCACAGGGCGGTGCAGTTGGCCCGGTCAGCCCGATCGATCACGCATTGGTCTTCACCGTCGGTGGTTCCGTCCGCAAACTCGAAGTCCCGCGCGCCGCGACCTAGTGGCCGACCCGGTCGAGAACTGTCCCGGGCCGCGGGGCGCGTGGACGCCCGTCATCAATCACCGCCGGTGCGACGCGACGCGAGCGTGCGTGGAGGTCTGCCCCTACGACGTCCTCGGGGTGCAGCGGATCGGCCGGGCCGACTGGGCCGAGATCGGCCCGATCGGGCGGTTGCGTTCTCGCGTCCACGGTCGGCGCACCGCGTACGCGGTCACGCCCGACGCGTGCCAGGGGTGCGGGCTCTGCGTCGCGGTGTGCCCGGAACACGCAATCACCCTGCGCGAGTTTCCGCATCCGGTGTGATCGCGCCGGATCAGCCCCGGACGATCAGCCCCGGACGATCAGACGGCGACTGCACCCATGATCGAGGGGATTGCATCGCGGTAGGCGCGCGTGGCCGGCTCGAGATCGATCGAGAACGCGCCTGCGGCCACGAGCCGAGCGCCGGCCGCCCGCCCCACGACGACGGCCGGAACGTTCGCACTCTTCGCGGCGGCGACTAACGCGTCGACACGATCCGGCGCGACCGACATGACCACGCGCGAGGCCGACTCGGAGAAGCACTCCCATGCGTGTCCGATCGCGACCTCGAAGCCGACACCACCGTTGATCGCCATCTCGGCGAGCGCCACGGCGAGCCCACCTTCGGAGCAATCGTGGATGCCACTCGGGATTCGGGCCACTACCCGGTCGGCCACGAATGCATGCAACCGCGCCGCGACATCGAGGTCGGCGGCGGGTGGACGACCGTGACGCAGCCCGTGCATCGTGGCCCACGCGGATCCGCCGAGTTCGGCCGCGGTCGTGCCGAAGACCACGATCGCGTCACCCTCGGCCAGCGCGGCGATCGGCGGTGCATCGACCAACTCGTCGATCAGACCGATCACCCCGACCACCGGGGTGGGATCGATATCCACACCGCGACTCTCGTTGTAGAAGCTGACGTTGCCGCCGATCACCGGCATGCCGAGTGCAACGCAGGCCTCGCTCATCCCGTCGATGGTCTCGGAGAACTGCCACATCACCTCGGGATGCTCGGGATTGCCGAAGTTGAGACAGTTCACGAGTGCCTTCGGTGTGGCGCCCGCGCACGCGATGTTGCGCGCCGCCTCGAGCACGTTCAACCGGGCACCCACCCTCGGGTCGAGCGCGCAGAACCGCGCCTTGCCGTCGACCGCCAGCGCGAGCGCGCGCGGCGGCGCGTCCTGGAGGCGCAGGACACTGGCGTCACTCCCGGGTCCGACGACGGTGTTCAAGAACAGCTGATGGTCGTATTGGCGGTACACCCACGACGGATCGGCGATGTTGGGTGACGCCAGCAGCGCCAGCAACTCCGCGCCGAGATCCGAACCGGGTGGGAACTGCTCGGCCAGACGCGGTGCCGGGTCGTCGGCGGCGCGCGCGTCGGCATCGGCCGGGCGGGCCAGGGGCCGGTGGTAGACGGGACCGTCACCGAGGCTCCCGATCGGAACGTCGGCGATCGGCTCACGGTCCGACGACGCCGCCACCGGATCGTCACCGATCGGGGGCGCCGGGTTCGCCCCCGGCACCCCGATCGCGTCGAAGAGCCCGTCGTAGACCCGGAACCGCCCGGTGTCGGTGACCCGCCCGATGACCGACGCGCGAACCTCCCACCGTTCACAGAGCGCCAGCACTTCGTCGAGGTGCTCGGGCGTGACGATCGCCAGCATCCGCTCCTGACTCTCGGACGTGAGCATCTCGACCGGATTCATGCCGGGCTCGCGATGCGGCGCCCGTGCCACGTCGACGTCCATGCCGGCGCCGGTTTTCGCCGCGGTCTCCGACGCCGCACACGAGATCCCCGCCGCACCCAGGTCCTGCACGCCGATGGCGAGGCCGGAATCGAGCAGCGCGAGGCATGCCTCGATCAACTTCTTCTCCTCGAACGGATCGCCCACCTGAACCGACGGTCGCTTGGCTTCGCTCCCCGCCTCGAAGCCCGCGCTCGCGAGCACGCTCGCGCCGCCGATCCCATCGCGCCCGGTGGCCGCACCGATGAGCACGGCCAGGTTGTCCACGCCTTCCGCCCGGGCCAGCACCAGCCGCTCGATCGGCAGCGTGCCCAGGCAGAACACGTTGACGAGGGGGTTGTCCCGGTAGCACTCGTCGAAGACGAGCTCACCGCCGACCGTCGGCACCCCGACCGCGTTGCCGTAGCCGCTGATACCGCTGACCACGCCCTCGAAGAGATACCGGGTCCGGGCGTCGTCGAGCGGACCGAACCGAAGCGGGTCCATGACTGCGATCGGACGTGCCCCCATCGAGAAGATGTCTCGGATGATTCCCCCGACGCCGGTGGCCGCGCCCTGGTACGGCTCCACCGCGGAGGGATGGTTGTGGCTCTCGATCCGTACCGCCACGGCGATTCCGTCACCCACGTCGATCACACCGGCGCCTTCACCGGGCCCGACGAGCACCCACGGTGCCTCGGTCGGAAACCGCCCGAGATGGGGGCGGGACGATTTGTACGAGCAGTGCTCGGACCACATGACCGAGTACATCGCCAGCTCGAGGTGCGTGGGCTCCCGGCCGAGCTCGTCCACGACGGCCGCGAGCTCGTCGTCGGTCATCCCCAGTTGTCGATGAAGAGGTTGTTCCGCCACCGCGCCGAGCCTACCGACGCGAACCGAGGGCTCCTGGACCCGCCCCGCAACCAATCACCATGTATGGATCGCTTCAAGATAGGATGAAAGCCGCGGCAGGATTCCCCGCATTATCGAGCAAAGGAAGTCACCCAATCATGCCGAGAAAAAACTCGCCGATGACGCCGGAACACAAGGCTGCGCTGGCAAAAGGGCGATCCCTGGGCAAGTCCGTGCGCGATTACCTCGATGCGCTGGATCAGAACAAGCCGAAGCGGGGCCGGAAGCGCACCGCGGACTCGGTGAAAAAGCAACTCGAAGCCATTGAAACCGCGCTGACCGACGCTTCGGCGATCAAGAAGCTCGAGTTGGTCCAAAAGCGCAGCGACTTGACCGTCGAGCTGGCATCGATGGGGGCGACAGTGGATCTCTCGTCCTTCGAGAAGGACTTCATCCGCGACGCCAAGTCCTACTCCGACAGCAAGGGGATCACGTACGCCACGTGGCGGGAAGTGGGAGTCCCGGCCGAGGTGTTGAAGAAAGCCGGTATCGCCCGCCGCTCATGATTCCACCGCTCGCGGAGTTGGGCGTGCCCGGTCAGCTTCCGAACTCGTAGCCGAGATCGGGCGCGCCCAACACCGGAACGTAGGGAATCGACTGCGCGGCGAGACGGTTCCCCAGGGCGCCGCCCCGGTCCAGTAACAGCGAGACGGCAACGATGCGACATTCCATCTCCGCCACTGCGGGCAACGCCTCCATCAGGGCCTTCCCCGTGGTGGCGGTGTCCTCCACGATGAGCACGCGGTCACCCGCCGCGAGCACACCGGCGATTCGTCCTCCGACGCCGTGGTCCTTGTCCTCTTTACGAATCGCGAACGCGGGTTTCCCCGTGACCAAGGCGACCGCCAACGCGACGGGAATCGCGCCGACCACCGGGCCGCCCACCGCGTCGTAGTCGCCAGCGCCGATCCCGGCCGCCGCCAACGCGTCGACGATGGCATCGCCCACGAGGGCGAGGCAGTCACCGCGAAACGAAACCTGGCGACCGTCGAGGTACCAGTTCGTCGTCCGGCCCGAGTTCAACGTGAACTCGCCCTCGCGAATCGCGTACTGAACCAGGACTGCGGCCAGCGCCGCTTGAGTCGGCCGCAGACTCACGCCGCGACCACACTCGCGAACAGGGACCGCAGCATCACCAGTCCGTCGTCCGATCCCAGCAGAGGTTCGGATGCGCGCTCCGGATGGGGCATCAGGCCGACGACGTTGCGTGTCTCGTTGCACACGCCCGCGATGTCGTCCCGGGAACCGTTCGGATTGACGACGTACCGCACCACGATGCGCTCCTCCGTCCGAAGCGCATCGAGGGTGCGGTCGTCGCAGACGTAGTTCCCTTCGAAGTGGTTGATCGGAACGCGCAGGATCTGACCGACGGTGGCCTGATTCGTGAGGACCGTCGTCGTGGTCTCGACCCGCAGCTCCACGGTCTGGCAGACGAACTTGAGTCCGGCGTTCTTCTGCAACGCGCCCGGGAGGAGCCCGGCCTCACACAACACCTGGAAACCGTTGCAGATCCCGACGACGGGCCCACCCGATCGGGCGTACTCGGCCACCGCCTCCATGATCGGCGAGAATCGCGCGATCGCCCCGGCCCGCAAATAGTCGCCGTGGGCGAAGCCACCCGGCACGATCACGGCGTCGACCCCCCGGGCCGAAGCCTCGGTGTGGAACAGCAGCTCCGCCTCGCCACCGAGTGAGGTCACCACCCGCATGACGTCCAGTTCACAGTTCGTCCCGGGGAACTGGACGACGCCGATCCTCACGCGCGTTCCAGGGTGATCGAGAACGCTTCGATGACCGGGTTGGCGAGGAGGCGATGGCACATCTCGTCGACCTGGGCGCGGGCGGCGGCCTCGGACTCGGCGGCGACGGTGAGCCGGATGGACTTGCCCACCTTCACCTGGGAGACGTTCGTGTAGCCCAGCGCGGGCAGGGCGCGATCGATCGTGGCGCCCTGCGGATCGAGGATCCCCGGAAGATGGGTGATGTCGACGGTGGCGGTGAAGCTCGGCATCGCTTCGACCCTATCTCGCGTCGTCCGCACGATTCGGTCCGAACCAATTGGCGAAGGAACCGCCGGTGATCTGTTCGTACGCCTCGACGTAGCGCGCCCGGGTGCCCGCAATCACCGACGCCGGCAGCGGAGGTGCCGGTGGCGTGTGATCCCAGTCCAGGGTGAGGTAGTAGTCCCGCACGTACTGCTTGTCGAAGCTCGGCGGCGATCCGCCCGGCGCATACGAGTCGGCCGGCCAGTAGCGCGACGAGTCCGGGGTCATCACTTCGTCGATCAGCAACAGTTCACCGTCGACGGTCGTGCCGAACTCGAACTTCGTGTCGGCCAGCACGATCCCGCGCGCCCGGGCGTACTCGGCCCCGCGCGCATAGATCGCCAGGACCGCGTCGCGCAGCCGGTCGAAGGTCTCGGCTCCGACGAGATCGATCGCTTCGGCGTCGGTGAGGGGCAGGTCATGACCGGCGTCTGCCTTCGTCGTCGGAGTGAAGCGCGGTTCGGGCAACGCCGCCGCTTCCTGCATCCCCGCCGGCATCGGTCGTCCCTGCACCGTTCCGTGGTCCCGGTATTCCGCCCACGCCCCGCCGAAGAGGTAGCCGCGTGCGATGCACTCCATCTGGACCGGGTCGGTGCGCCGCACGAGCATGGCCCGACCATCGGCGTCGGGGCGCGCGCTCGACGGAAAGGACGCCGGGTCGACCGAGAGGACGTGGTTGGGCAGCAGGTCCGCAGTCAGATCGAACCAGAACGACGAGATGGCCGTGAGGACGCGGCCCTTGTCGGGAATCACGTCCGGAAGGACGACGTCGAACACCGAGACGCGATCCGACGCGACCATCAGGATCGTGTCGTCACCCGCGTCGTAGAGGTCTCGTACCTTGCCGGAATAGAGGTGCGGCAGATCGATCATCTCCGCTCACCGCCCTGCGGGCTGGGCCGCTCGGGCCCCACTCGGCGAGGGGATCGGCGGTGCACGGGAGCCAACGCCTCGCTCACGCAGATCATCTCCGCTCACGCATCCAGAACGTCGAAGGTGCGGCCGACGTTGGCGATCGCGGTGGTGAGATCGAACGCCGCAGCGAGCGCCTCCGGCGATATCGCAGCCACGACCTCGGGGTCGTCACGCAACACGTCGATGAACGGTCGGCGCTCCTCCCATGTCTTCATCGCGTTGCGTTGCACCATCCGGTACGCGTCATCGCGCGAACGCCCGGACTCGACAATCGCGAGCAGGACGGGCTGGCTGAAGACCAGGCCGTAACTCGCGTCCAGGTTCTCGATCATGCGCTCGGGGTAGACCACCATGCCCTCGATGATCGAACGCATCTTCACCAGCATGTAATACGCGAGCAGGCAGGCGTCGGGGAGGATGATCCGTTCTACCGAGGAGTGGGAAATGTCGCGCTCGTGCCACAACGCGATGTTCTCCATCCCCGCCATCAGATCGGCCCGCAGCACGCGCGCCAACCCACACAGCTGCTCACTCTTCACCGGATTGCGCTTGTGGGGCATCGCGGAGGAGCCCTTCTGCTTCCCGGCTCGGAACGGTTCCTCCACCTCGCGAACTTCGGTGCGCTGAAGATGACGAATCTCCAGTGCACACTGTTCGACCGCCGCACCCACGGACGCGCAGGCGTACAACAGCTCTGCGTGCCGATCCCGGGCCAGCACCTGCGTGGCCGGCACCGCGGTGAGGCCCAGCGCCGCGCACACCTGCGCCTCGACGCGCGGATCCACGTTGGAATAGGTCCCCACCGCGCCGGAGAGCTTGCCCACTGCGATCCCGGTGCGGGCACGGCGCAGCCGTTCCACATCGCGCCGAACCTGGAGCGCCCACAGGGCGAGTTTGACCCCGAAGGTGGTGGGTTCGGCGTGGATGCCGTGGGTCCGACCGACCATGGCCGTGTCCCGGTACGCGTGCGCCTGCTTGGTGAGCGCCTGCTCGAGCGCGACTGCGGCATCCACGAGCAGATCGGCGGCGCGCGTGAGTTGCAACGCCAGGGCGGTATCCACGACGTCGCTCGACGTGAGTCCGTAGTGCACCCAAGCGCCCTCCGGTTGACCGATGCGATCCTGGACGACGTCGACGAACGCGGCGACATCGTGCTCGGTGATCCGCTCCCGCTCGTCGATCGCGGCGACGTCGAATCCGGCGCGCTCACGAATCGCAACCGCGGCCGCCGCCGGAACCACACCGATCTCGGCCCAGGCCTCGGTGGCGAGGATCTCGACCTCGAGCCACGCGCCGAACCGGGCTTCGTCACTGAACAACTCGGCCATCTCAGGAAGCGAGTAACGGGGGATCACAGCAGCTCCGTTTTGGGGATCAAGGGTTCAGATGCCGGCGGCGATGTCGGTGCGCCGCAACCGGCCCGGCCAGGAGATCAGGTCAGCAGCTTCATAGGCCCGCGCGCGGGCCGCCGCCACATCCGCGCCCAGTGCGGTCACGGTCAGTACCCGACCGCCCGCAGTGAGCAGCCCGCCGCTCTCGACCCGCGTTGCCGCGTGGAACACCATCACGTCGTCGAGCGCGGCGGCGGCGTCCAGACCTTCGATGACTGCGCCCGTCTCGGGCGCGCCGGGATACCCGGGACTCGCGAGCACAACGCCGACGCATGCCTCGTCGCGAAACTCGACCGGCGTCTGGAGGTGGCCGGTCGCCGCTTCGGAGCAATGCACCGCGAGATCGCTCGCCAGGCGCGGGAGCACCACTTGGCACTCCGGATCACCGAAGCGCACGTTGAACTCGATGACCTTCGGGCCTTCGGGGGTCAGCATGAGGCCGGCGTACAGCACGCCGCGGTAGGGGATGCCGTCACGGGCGAGCGCCGCGAGCGTGGGCTGAACCGCGCGATCCATCAACATCGCCACGACATCGGCGTCCGCGATCGGCACCGGCGAGTACGCACCCATCCCGCCGGTGTTCGGACCAACGTCCCCGTCGCCGACGCGCTTGAAGTCCTGGGCGGGCGCGAGGGGAACACCGTTGACGGTTCCGTCACAGAGGACGAGGAGCGAGAGCTCGGGCCCCCGCAGACCTTCCTCGATGACCACGGTGCGACCGGCATCGCCGAAGGCCCGCCCGGCCAGGTACTCGCGCACGGCATCGCGAGCGTCGACGATCGACTCGGTCACGAGGACGCCCTTGCCCTGCGCGAGACCGTCGGTCTTGATCACGTAGAGCCCCGGCAGTGTCTCGAGGTACGCGAGTGCCTGCGCCTCCTGATCGCCCGAGAAGCTCGCATGGCGGGCGGTGGGTACTCCGGCGCCGGCCAGAACTTCCTTCATCCACCGCTTGGATCCCTCGAGGCGCGCCGCGGCCCCCGACGGACCGAACACTGCGACTCCCCGTTCACGCAGCTCGTCCGCGAGTCCGTCGACGAGCGGGGCTTCCGGGCCGATGACAGCCAGGTCGAAGGTGTCGAGGCTCTCCATCGCGTCGTCGAAACTCAGACAGAGCCCGCCGGCGGCGATGCCCGGATTCCCTGGCGCCGCCACCACCGCGTCCACGATGTCGGACCGGGAGAGCGCCCACACCAGCGCGTGCTCGCGTGCGCCACCACCGACAACGAGGACCTGCACGTCACCTACCCCGCTCTTGCGACTTCGTCGCAGGCCGCTCGGGCCCCGCTCGGCCGGCGTGGTGTCGGTTCATTGGAGTGGAGACCTCGCTTCGGTTCACGCCGCTCTCGGAAGGACCACGGTCTGATCGCGTGCCGGTCCGACCGACACGAAGCTCACGTGCACCCCGGTGTACTCCTCGATGAAGCGCACGTAGTCCTGGGCCTCCCGCGGGAGATCTTCGAGACGCTCGGCGCGCTCGATGTCGGACTCCCACCCCTTGAACGACTCGTAGATCGGTTTCACTTTGTGGATCACCGACTGGTGGTACGGCACGTGGTCGTAGCGCGTCCCGTCCTCGCCGAGGTAGCCGACACACACCTTGAGTTCGGCGAGCGGCGACAAGACGTCGAGCTTGGTGATCGCGAGTTCGGTGCAGGTGTTGAGCCGCGAGGCGTGCTTCACCATGACCAGGTCCAGCCAGCCCGTGCGGCGCCGTCGTTTGGTGTTGGTGCCGAACTCGGCGCCGCGATCCACCAGGAGGTCGCCGACGGCGTCGCCCTCGAACAGCTCGGCGGGAAAGGGGCCGGCGCCGACCCGGGTGGTGTAGGCCTTGACCACCCCGACGATGCGTTCGAGATCGCGCGGCCCGGCCCCGGCGCCGGCACACACGGCACCCGACACCGGATTGCTCGACGTTACGAACGGATACGTCCCGTGATCGAGGTCCAGGAACGTGGCCTGGGCGCCTTCGAAGAGCACCCACTGTTGCGCGTCGAGCGCGTCGTGGACCAGGTGCACGGTGTCATCCACCAACGGTTCCAGCCGCGGCGCGAGTTGGAGATATTGCTTCGCGAGCGCGGCGGCGTCGACGGGCAGCCGGTTGTACACCTTGGTCAACACACCGTTCTTTTCGCGCAGGGCGAGGTCGAGCTTCTCGCGAAAGATCTTCGGGTCGAACAGGTCCTGCACGCGCAGGCCCACCCGCATGGCCTTGTCGGCGTACGCCGGGCCGATCCCGCGTTTGGTGGTCCCGAGCTTCGCGTTCCCGAGGTACCGCTCGTTCAGACGGTCGATCTCCTGGTGATACGGCATGATCAGGTGCGCGTTTCCGGAGAGCCGCAACCCGCGAGTCTCGATGTTTCGGGATGCGAGCATCTCGAGTTCGTTCAGGAGCACCTGAGGGTCGACGACGACGCCGTTCCCGATGACCGGCACGACCCACGGATACAGGATCCCACTCGGAACCAGTTGCAGCTTGAAGACCTCACCCTCGACCACGAGCGTGTGGCCGGCGTTGTGGCCACCCTGGTAGCGGACGCAGAGTGCCGCCTCTTTGGCGAGATAGTCAGTGAATCGACCCTTGCCCTCGTCGCCCCATTGGGTCCCAACGATTACTGCACCTGGCACGCGCTTCTCCCGCGAAAAGGACCGGATCCCCGCGAGGAACCGGCCCACAACGTGACTGCACTCACGTTGGGGACACGGTAGTCGAGACGCCCTATGAGATGACGACGGGTTCGGCGCGGTGGAATACGAGACCGTCCGGGCTGGCGTCCACTTGGATCACGTCGCCGTCCTGAAAAATGCCTTGGAGTAACTCGAGCGCAATCGGGTCCGCGATCTCTCGTTGCAACACGCGCTTGAGCGGACGGGCTCCGAAGTTCGGGTCGTACCCGACGCGCGCGACGTAGGCCCGGGCCGCGTCGGTGAGTTCGAGGCCGAGGCCGCGCGCTTCGAGCCGGTCACGAAGGAACTCCACCTGGATGTCCACGATTGCGGCGATGTGGCGTTCGTCGAGCCGATGGAAGACGACGACCTCGTCGATCCGGTTCACGAACTCGGGCTTGAAGTGCTGATGGACCGACCGCATGGTCGCGCTCACTTCATCGTCGAGATTCTCACCCGCAACACCGGTGACCGGTCGCGGCGACTGGCCGAGGTTGCTCGTCATGATCAGCACCGTGTTGGTGAAATCGACCGTGCGACCCTGACCGTCGGTGAGTCGACCATCGTCCATGAGCGCGAGCAACACGTTGAACACGTCCGGGTGGGCCTTCTCCACCTCGTCGAGGAGCACGACCGAGTAGGGACGGCGCCGGACGGCCTCGGTGAGTTGACCGCCTTCGTCGTAGCCCACATACCCCGGTGGCGCACCCACGAGGCGGGAGACCGCGTGCTTCTCCATGTACTCACTCATATCGATGCGGACCATGGCGCGCTCGTCGTCGAACAAGAAGTCAGCGAGGGTGCGCGCCAGTTCGGTCTTGCCGACGCCGGTGGGGCCGAGGAACAGGAACGATCCGATCGGTTGATGGGGATCCGACAGTCCCGCACGCGAGCGCCGGATCGCGTTGGCGACCGCGGTAACGGCGGCGTCCTGACCGATCACGCGCGCGTGTAGCTCGTCTTCCATGCGGACGAGCTTGGCCATCTCGCCCTCCATCAGGCGCGAGACGGGCACCCCGGTCCACTTGGAGACGATTTCGGCGATGTCCTCCTCGTCCACCTCCTCCTTCAGCATCGCGTGGCCACCCTGGAGCTCGTTCAGGCGGGCGGTGCGGTCCTCGATCTCGGCCTCGAGATCGCGCATCGTGCCGTAGCGAAGCTCGGCGGCGCGTTGGAGATCGCCGTCCCGTTCGGCCTTCTCGGCATCTGTGCGCGCGGCTTCGAGGGCTTCCTTGCGGGCGCGGATCTCTCCGATCCCGTCCTTCTCCAACTGCCACTGCGCGACCATCGCGTCCCGGGTTTCGGCGAGACCCGCCAACTCGGATTCGAGGGCGGCCAACCGCTGCTTCGAGACGTCGTCGGTTTCCTTCGCGAGCGCCGCCTTCTCGATCTCGAGCTGTCGGATGCGCCGCTCGACGACGTCGAGCTCGTTCGGCATCGAGTCGATCTCGATCCGCAGCCTCGACGCGGATTCGTCCACGAGATCGATGGCCTTGTCCGGAAGTTGCCGGGCCGGGATGTACCGGTCGCTCAGGACCGCCGCCGCCACCAGCGCGGCATCCTGGATCCGCACACCGTGATGCACTTCGTAGCGCTCCTTGAGCCCGCGCAGGATGGCGACGGTGTCCTCCACCGACGGCTCACCCACGTAGACCTGCTGGAACCGGCGCTCGAGCGCGGGGTCCTTCTCGATGTGCTTGCGGAACTCGTCGAGCGTGGTGGCGCCGATCATGTGCAACTCGCCGCGCGCCAGCATCGGCTTGATCATGTTCCCGGCGTCGACCGCACCTTCCGCGCCACCGGCACCGACGATCGTGTGCAGCTCGTCGATGAACGTGACGATCTCACCGTCGCTATCCACGATCTCCTTGAGGACGGCCTTGAGGCGCTCCTCGAACTCACCGCGATACTTCGCGCCCGCGACCATCGCGCCGATGTCGAGGGAGATGAGCCGCTTGTCTCGGAGACTTTCGGGCACGTCGCCCTCGATGATGCGCCGCGCGAGTCCTTCGGCAATCGCGGTCTTGCCCACGCCGGGCTCGCCGATGAGCACCGGGTTGTTCTTCGTGCGCCGCGAGAGCACCTGGATGACGCGGCGGATCTCCTCGTCCCGACCGATCACCGGGTCGAGCTTGCCCTTGCGCGCTTCCTCCGTGAGATCGCGTCCATACCGTTCCAGCGCCTGGTACTGGTCCTCGGGGTTCTCCGACGTGACGCGGTGGCTCCCTCGGACCTGCTTCAGCGCCTCGAGCACCGCGTCCGTCGTCACACCGAGGCCTCGGAGCAGATCCCCCACGCCACCGGCCACCTTGGTCATGGCCAGGAGCAGATGCTCGGTCGAGAGGTAGTCGTCACCGAGTTCGGTGCGCTCGGCGTCGGCGGCCTCGAGGAGGCGGTACGCATCCTGGGCCACCTGCGGCGGTTGCGCCGTTGTTCCGTAGACCTTGGGGAGACGTTCGAGTGCGGCCTCCACTTGGTCCCGCACGGCGGTGGGCGCAACCCCCACCCGTTCGATGACGGGCAGCACCACACCCTCGGCTTGGCCGACGAGCGCGGCGAGCAGATGCTCCCCGCCCACCTGGCTGTGGTGGCGATCACGGGCGATGCCCTGCGCGGCGCCGATGGCCTCCTGGGTCTTGCGGGTCAGCTTGTTGGGATCGAGCGCCATGTTTCGAACGTCCTCGTGAGTAGCTCCGGACCGTGACAGAAGTTGATAACGACACCATCAACTTTTCCATTCCCGGACCCTCCACCGTCGACTTTCGTGCAGTTTGCGGGTCTCCAGGTCCTCAAAGTGCACGAAAGTCAGGAAGAGGAGGGCCGAAGAAGGCCGGAGGAGGCCGGAGGAGGGCTGCGGCGGGAGATGGGGCGGGAAAGAGGGTCGGGTCAGCGGACGGACTCGAACTCGCGGTCGAGGATGGCGATGGGCTCGTTCTCCCAGATTCCGTAGCGGAGGTGCCAGCGGCGCAACCACCGGGGGGCCCACCAGTTGAGGCGCCCGGCCAGGCGCATGAACGCGGGAACCAGCGTGGCCCGGATCAGGAACGCGTCCACCAGGACGGCGAGGGTGAGCCCGATACCGAACAGCTTCACGATCGCCACCTGCGACGTCGCGATCCCGATGAACACAATCGTCAACAACAGCGCCGCCGCCGTGACGATCTTGCCCGTCTTCTGGAGTCCTACCGCAACCGCGTGCTCGTTGTCCCGATCGAGGTCGTACTCCTCCTTGATCCGGGAAAGCAGGAACACCTCGTAGTCCATCGACAGACCGAACGAGATGCAGAACATCAGGATCGGCGTGAAGACGTCGACGCTGCCGGTGGGTGTGATGTTCAACAGATCCTTGAAGTGGCCGTCCTGGAAGATGTACACCATCGCCCCGAACGTCGCAGTCAACGACAGCACGTTCAGACCCAGCGCCTTCAGCGGCACCAACAGGCTCCCGGTCATCATGAACAACAGGATGAACGTGGCCAGCGCAACGAGGCCGACCGCGAGTGGCAGCCGGCTGAGCACCGCTTCCTTCGTGTCGATGAGCCGCGCGCCCAGACCCATCACCTTGAACTCGAGCGGCGAGTCCACGGCCCGCATCGAACGAACCAGCCGATCACCCTGCTCCGACATCGGCTCGATCGCCGGAGTCACCGTCAGGTACGCCCCGCGAGTCCCCGGCGCGTTCTCAAATCGCGATTTCAACGCCGGCGCCAACGCGATCGGCGCGAAGTTGATCGGGGCGCGCTCGTCGAGCGCCGCGGCCTTGGAATCGCAGGCCTTCGGCCCGGTGTCGGGCGGGAGCAGATCGCCCTTCACGAAGATTCCGACACCGCTGTCCACGTGCGCCACCCCGGGCAACCGGACGAACCGACTCGCGAGGCGCTTGATCTGCGCTGCGTCGGCCGTGACGTCCGCCCCCGGAAGCGACACCGCGATGGCGTTCGACTCGCGCGTGGAGAAGCAGTCTCGAATCTGATCGACCGCACGGCGGCCGCTCACGCTGGGGGGCACGACGCGATCGTCGGTGAGACCGAGATTCACGTGGAAGAACGGGACCGCGAGCAGCACGAGGAGTCCACTGACCCCGAGCGCGTACGGGACCGGGTGCTTCATCACCCGACGCGCCTGGCCACCCCAGAATCCACCCGTCTCGGACTCCGGCTTGAGCTTGAAGATCCGGCCCTTCTCGACCCGGGGGCCGAGCATCGCGAGCACCGCCGGCAACACCACAACCGCCGCGACCGCCGCAAGGGCCACGACGGCCACGCCCGCAAACGCGAACGATCGTAAGTACGGGACGTCGAACACGGCGAGCGCCGCCAACGAGATCATGACGGTTCCCGCGCTGAAGGCGACCGTCCGACCCGCGGTCTGCATCGACCGGCCGACGGCGACGTTCGTCGACACGCCGCGCGCCAACTCCTCCCGGTACCGGGAGACCATGAACAGGCTGTAGTCGATGGCGAGACCGAGACCGAGCGCGGTGGTGAGGTTCAGGGCGAAAACGGAGACGTCGGTGAAGAAGGTCAGGATGGTGAGGGCCAGGAACGTGCCGATCACCGCAATCGCGCCGACCGCGAGTGGCAGCAGCGCAGCAACGATGCTCCCGAACACGATGACCAACGCGATCGCAATGAGGGGCGCGGTGATGAGCTCGGACTTCTGGAGATCCTTCTCTGCCTGCACCGAGATCTGGTGGGTGAGCACGGCCTCGCCGGTGGGGAGCGTCGACAGGATCGGCGTGGTCACCGTGAACTTCTCGGCGAGCTCACCGGCGCGCGCGAACTTCTCGTCTTCGTCCCCGGAGAGCGCGGCGACCACCAGGGCCTGGCGCTCGTCGTTGCTTCGCAGCTGCGCGACTTTCCCGAACGTCCAGTACGAGTTGGCCGCGACGACACCCCGCTCGTCCGCCAACCGCTTCGTGAGCGCGGTCGCCGCCCGCGTGACCGAATCGGTGTCGACGGTGCCGGTTCGAGCGGTCACGACGAGGACGAAGTCCGACAGCGACGCCTGCGGGAATGCCGCCTGGATCTCGGCCCGGGCGCGGGCGGACTCGGACGCCGGGTCCTCGAATCCGCCGCCGGTCAGCCGATCGTGCACTCCGCCGCCGAAGATCGCCGACAACGGCAGCGCGATGAGGGCGAGCGCCACCACCCACCGACGGCGGCGGACGATCAGAATCGCGAGCTTGCGCACTTGCCCTCCCAGCGTGACGCCCCGGACACGCAGCGTCGGAACGCCGGTAGGCTAGGACCGGAGACGGTCGGGGCGCACGGTGGCTGGAGGAACGATGGGCAGCAAGAAGGATTTGGCCGATGTGCTGGAGACCGTCGGCCTGTTCTCCCGGTGTACGGCGCGCGAACGACGAGCCGTGGCGCGTCATGCGCAGACCGCGTCGCTTCCGGCCGGCACCGATCTCGTCGTCGAGGGTGAGCCGGGCGACGCGCTCTTCGTGATCATCGACGGGAAGGCGAGCGTGCGTCGGGCCGGCATCGAGGTCAACCAGGTGGGGCCGGGCAGTTACTTCGGCGAGTTGGCAATCCTCGACGGCGCGCCCCGCAGCGCCACGGTGACGGCCACGAGCGACGTGAAGGTTGCGGTGCTCGGGATTCGCATGTTCCGAACCCTGCTGCGCGAGGTTCCCGATCTCGCCGAGCAGCTGCTCGTCGGGCTCGCCGGCGAGTTGCGCAAGGCCCAGGCGGCCGCCGAACCGGTCGGATGAATCGATGACCGCCACCGAAACCAATCGCGCAGAGTTCGAAGCACTGGTCCGCGAGAACCGCGTCCTCGGCGCACTCCCGGCGGACGCGCGCAGTCTGGTGTGCGAGTCCCTGGAACCGGTCTTCATCCCGGCCGGAGACACCGTGATGCGCGAGGGCGACCCCGCGGATTGCCTCTACCTCGTCGCCGCCGGTCGGCTGCGCGTCATCGCTCGGGTGGACGGTGCGGACCACGTCCTCGCCGAGATCGGCCGCGGTGACGTCGTCGGCGAGATGGCGCTCATCGTCGACCGCCCTCGAACCGCGGATGTCGTCGCGCTGCGCGACACCCACCTGCTCCGCCTCAGCGCCACCGCCTTCGGCGTGCTGACCGCAGCCCATCCCAACGCGTACCGCGCGGTCAGCACCGCGACCGTCGATCGCCTGCTCGCGCGCCAACGCGTCGGGCGGGTCAGCACCCCGGCGGTATCGATCGCGATCCTCCCGCTCGACGCCACCCCACCGGTCATGCGCTGTATCGATCAACTCACTCGCAGCTGGGCCCGGCTCACCGGGGGGGCGCACCTCGTGAACGTCGATGATGCGCAGGTCGTCGCCGGCGAGGGACTCGATCGTGGTCGGATGGCATCGTGGAGCAACGACCTCGAAGGCGACAACGCGCTCGTGGTCTACCTGGCAGAGCCCGAGCCGACTCCGTGGACGGAGACGTGTCTGCGCCAAGCCGACCTCGTGCTCGTCGTCGCCGACGCCACCACTGGCCCGGCCCTCCGCCTCGTCGAGGGACTGGTGCACGGCCATCACCGCACCGACCGCCGCACCGAGCTGGTGCTCGTCCATCCGGCGTCGACGCGTGACGCGCGCCGTACCACGCGCTGGCTTGGACCGCGGTCGGTCGACCGTCATCACCACGTGCGCGAGGACCACGTTCCCGACATCGATCGCGCGGCCCGGCTCGTGCTGAATCAGGGCGTCGGTGTCGTCTTCAGTGGCGGCGGCGCCCGGGGCATCTCCGAGGTCGGGGTCTACGCCGCGCTCCTCGATGCCGGCATTCCGATCGACGCCGTCGGCGGCACCAGTATCGGCTCGATCGTCGCCGGCGGTGCGGCGAGAGACATGACGCCCGCGGCGGTCGCCCAGCTGTTGCGCGAGGCCGTGGTCGACGGCAAGTCGCCGGTGGACGTGACCTTCCCGATCGTCTCGATCGCCTCCGGGGCTCGGGTCACCGAACAGATGCGCCGGGCCGCGGACGGACTGGACTTCGAGGACACCTGGCGGCGCGCGTTCGCGGTCTCGACCAACATCACCAAGGGCGAGGCCGAGATTCACGACGGCGGCCCCGGCTGGTTCGCGCTGCGGGCCTCGTTCTCGATTCCGGGCGTGTTCCCCCCGATGCGCAACGCCGACGGCGACGTCCTCGTGGACGGGGGCGTACTCGACAACATGCCTGTTGGCATCATGCGATCCCAACACGATGGCATCAGTGTGATCGCCATCGACGTCGGCAGTCAGCGGGACGTGCGCGCCGGTGGGCTGCCCGAGTCCGGTGTGGTCTCGGGGTGGCGCTGGTTGGTGGACCGGATCAACCCACGCGCCGCCAGTGAGGACATGGTCGGGGCGATCAAGGTCCTGATGCGCATCACCGAACTCGGTGGGCGTGACGACGACAAAGGCGATCTCTACATTCGGCCCGACGTCAGCGGTGTGGCGATGCTGGACTTCGGATCGTTCGACCGGTTGGTGGACGCCGGGTACGAGGCCGGCACCATCGCCGCGCAGGAGTGGCTCAGCTCGGGGTCGGCACCCAAGTTCTGATCAGGCCGGTCTGATCAGGCCGGTCTGATCCGGCCGGTGATCACGGCAAGTTCTGATCAGGGCTCGCGGCGGTGCTCGCGTAGGCGTGGGTCCACCGGGACGAGATCGTGACGCAGCTCCCGGCGAGCTCGCGCGAGCGCGTCGAACGCCTCGGCCTGCACCCGCCGGAGTTCGTTCTCCAACTGTTCGACGCGTTCTTCCAACGCCAGGATGCGCGCCACCCCCGCGAGTCCGACGCCCTCGTTCGTGAGTTCTTGGATCCGGCGGAGCAGCGCAACATCTCGTTCGGAATACCGGCGACTCCGACCCTGGGTACGCGCGGGCTCGATGAGGCCCTTTCGTTCATAGATGCGCAGCGTCTGAGGGTGCACGCCGGCCAGGTCCGCGGCCACCGAGATGATGTAGAGGGCGCGCTCGTCGTGGGCCATCACGTCACTCCCATCTCGGCTCGGGGATCGTCGGGGAATGCGGCCGCCACGGCCTCGACCGCCGCCCGTTGCTCGCGGTCGATCTTGTGGGGCACTGCGAGGTCGAACGTGACGAACAGATCGCCGGCGTGGCCGTTGGTTCCGGCGATGCCTCGACCCTTGACCTTCTGAGTGGTGCCGGGCTGCGTACCGGCCTTGACTTTGAGGGTGACGGGTTCGCCGAGCGTCGGGATACTGACGTTCGCGCCGAGGGTCGCCTCCGCGAAGGTGAGCGGGACCCGCACACTGAGATCACGCGTGCCCTTGCGTTCGAAGATCGGGTGCGGGCGGACCTTCACCACGACGTAGAGGTCGCCCGCCGGTCCGCCGTTGCGGCCGGCCGCGCCGCGCTGACTCACTTTGATTCGCTGGCCGTCCTTGACGCCGATCGGAATCTTCACCTTGACGTCGCGCCGACGAACTTCGGTACCGCCGCCGTGACAGCGCGGGCAGGGATCGGTGATGAGCGCGCCGCGCCCGCTGCAGTTCGGGCACACCTGGCTGAACGAGAACGGCCCCTGGTCGACGGCGACTTCGCCCCGGCCACCGCATTGCGGGCAGGTCTGGGGTTGGGTGCCCGGCCGAGAACCGGAGCCCTTGCACTCCGAACACACCGCTTCGGCCGTGAAGGCCACCGTGGTGGTGATGCCTTCGACGGCCTCGAGAAAATCGATCGTGATCTCGGATTCGAGATCCGAGCCGCGCTGGGGCGCACTGCGCGCATTGCGGCGACCTCGGCCGCCCGGGGGCCGGCCGCCGCGGCCCCCGAAGAGCCCGCCGAGCAGGTCGCCGAGATCCACGCCGTCGTCGAACGCGAAGCCACCGCCGGGTCCGCCGCCGAACCCTCCGGGCCCACCCGGTCCGCCCGGGCCCGGATACGCGCCCGAGGCCACCATGCGCCGGACCTCGTCGTACTCGGCGCGCTTGGTCGAGTCGCTCAACACGTCGTTGGCCGCGGACACGTTCTTGAACGTGTCTTCCGCGTCCTGGTTCCCCGGATTCGCATCGGGGTGGTACTGCTTGGCGAGCTTTCGGTACGCCTTCGTGATGTCCTTGTCGGTCGCGTTGGGACTCACGCCCAGGACGGCGTAGTAGTCCGTGTCGAACCACTCGCGTTGAGGAGCCATAGCGCTACTTCGTCACCTTCACCATCGCGGGTCGCACCACGCGACCCTTCAGCCGGTAGCCGGTTCGCATCGTTGCGGACACCACCGGTTCGCCGTCGCCGTCTTCGTGCATGACGGCCTCGTGTTCGTTCGGGTCGAACGCGTAGCCGTCGGCCTCGATCCGCTCCAGACCGGCACTCTCGAGCGTCGAGACCAGCTGCGCGAAGACCAGCTCGACGCCCTTGCGAACACCGGGGTCGGTGGCCTCGGGAAGCTGGGCGACCGCGGACTCGAAACTATCGAGCACCGGCAGGAGCTTCTCCACGAGCGCTTCGCTCGCGCGTTCGACGATCGCCGTCTCCCGCTTCATCGCCTGCTTGCGGTAGTTCTCGAAGTCGGCCTGGATCTGCTGCGCGAGCGAGCGCATCTCGTCCCGCTCGCCCAGTAGCGCGACCAGATCGCCTTCGACGATCTGCGCGGCGGCAGCCTCGGGGTCGAGGACCGCTTCGTCCTCGACCCCGTCGACCCCGAGGGGCTCGTCGCTCATTTGGCTGCACCGGGTTCGTCGACGATCTCGGCCTCGGCGACCTCGTCGTCGTCCGGCGCCGCGGCACCCGACCCGGAGGCGGAACCGCCATCACCCGGCGCGCCGTCCGCGCCACCCGCCGCGGCGTCGGCGGAGGCGGCCGCGTAGAGCCGTTGCGCGAACTCTTGGCTCGCGGCGATCAACGCCTCGTGCGCGGTCCGCACCGCGTCCACATCGGTCCCGGCAAGCGCTTCTTTCAACGTCGCGAGTTCGGCCTCGATCTTCTCCCGCTCGGCGGGCTCGACCTTGTCGCCCGAGTCCGCCAGGAGCTTCTCGGTTTGGAAGACGAGGTTGTCGGCGTTGTTCCGAACCTCGGCCTCCTCGCGCCGCGCCTTGTCCTCCTCGGCGTGCGCCTCAGCCTCTTTCATCATCCGGTCGATCTCGTCCTTGCCGAGCGCGGTGCCACCGGTGATGGTCATCTGCTGTTCCTTGCCGGTGCCGAGATCCTTCGCGGTGACGTGCACGATGCCGTTGGCATCGATGTCGAAGGTCACCTCGACCTGGGGAACGCCACGGGGTGCCGGCGGGATGCCCACGAGTTGGAACGTGCCGAGCGTCTTGTTGCGGTACGCCATGTCCGACTCGCCCTGGAGGACCTTGATCTCCACCGAGCTCTGGTTGTCGTCCGCGGTGGTGAAGACCTCGGACCGCTTCGTGGGGATGGTGGTGTTGCGGTCGATGAGTTTGGTCATGATCTGACCCTTGGTCTCGATGCCGAGCGACAGCGGCGTGACGTCGAGGAGGAGGACGTCCTTGACCTCACCCTTCAGCACTCCGGCCTGGATCGCCGCGCCCACGGCAACCGCCTCGTCAGGGTTGATGCCCTTGTCGCCGTCCTTGCTCGTGAGCTCGTGGACGAGTTCGGAGACCGCAGGCATTCGCGTGGAGCCGCCGACGAGGAGCACGCGGTCGATGCCGTCCATCTTTAGGCCGGCGTCACGAATGGCCTGCTCGAACGGCCCGCGACACGCTTCGAGGAGGTCTCGAGTCAGCTCCTGGAACTTCGAGCGCGAGAGCGAGAGTTCGAGGTGCAGCGGACCTTCGGCGGTGGCGGTGATGAACGGAAGGTTGATCGAGGTCTCCTGCAGTGACGACAGTTCGATCTTCGCCTTCTCCGCCGCTTCCTTCAGCCGCTGGGTGGCCATCTTGTCGGCACCGAGATCCACACCGTTCGAGTTCTTGAACTCGGTGACCATCCAGTCGATCACGCGCTGATCCCAGTCGTCACCGCCGAGGTGGGTGTTGCCGGCGGTGGACTTCACCTCGAAGACACCCTCACCGAGTTCGAGTACGGAGACGTCGAACGTGCCGCCGCCGAGGTCGAAGACGAGGATGGTGACGTCGTTGTCTCGCTCCAACCCGTACGCCAGCGCAGCGGCGGTGGGCTCGTTGATGATGCGCAGCACTTCGAGACCCGCGATCTCGCCGGCCTCTTTGGTGGCCTGGCGTTCCGCGTCACCGAAGTACGCCGGAACCGTGATGACGGCCTGGGTGACGGTGTCCCCGAGGTACGCCTCGGCGTCGCGCTTGAGCTTCTGCAGGATCCGGGCGGAGATCTCCTGGGTGTTGTAGGCCTTGCCGTCGATGTCGATCGACCAGTTCGTGCCGATGTGGCGCTTCACCGATCGGATCGTGCGGTCCGGGTTCGTGATCGCCTGACGCTTCGCGACCTCGCCGACGAGCACCTCGCCCGTCTTGGAGAACGCCACGACCGACGGCGTGGTGCGCGCACCCTCGGCGTTCGGGATGACGACCGGCTCTCCGGCCTCGAGGGTCGAGACAACCGAGTTGGTGGTACCGAGGTCGATACCGACGGCCTTGGACATGTGATGCCTCCGTACGTGCTTGGGGGATGGAACGCGGGGGATGGAACGTGTGAAACCGGTTGTTTCCGGTACCTGCACCGGTTGGCCGCAGGAACCTTGAGTGGAGTGTTGACAACTTTCTAGTGCACGGGAGTATTCCCGTCCTCATCCGGCCGTCGACGGGCCGGCGTGCCGACTCCACTCGCCACTGTCGCTCGCCACCAGGTCGCGCCTAGATTCCGGCGATGGCTCGCAACGACGTCTTCATCGGCCACCTCGCCGAGGTGCCCCTCTTCTCTGCCCTCTCCCGCAAGGAGCTCGGCCTGGTTGCCCGCCGGGCCGAGGACGTGAAGGTCGCGGCCGGCCGCGTCCTCGTCAGCGAGGGTTCGAGCGGTTCGGAGTTCTTCGTGATCTTGGAGGGCACGGCGAAGGTGTCTCGGCGCGGCCGCAAGGTCGCCACCCTCGGCCCCGGTGCGGCGTTCGGTGAACTCGCGCTCCTCGACAAGGCGCCGCGTAACGCGACCGTGACCGCCGAGACCGACATGGAACTCGTCGTCCTCGGCCAGCGCGAGTTCGGCGGCGTCATCGACGAAGTGCCCGGCGTCGCCCGCAAACTCCTCACCGGCATGGCCCGGCGTCTGCGCGACGCCGACAACCACTCGGTGCAGTAACTCCGGCTCCGGACCGCCGGACCCGAGTTGGTAAGGGGTAGTTTGCGCGCCGTGAATTTCCGTCGGCTTCTGCCCAAGCCTCATCAGCTCGTTCTCGGTATCGGCGTCGCCGCTGCGCTCGGCACGCTGGCCTCGGGGATCGCCCCCGAGATCACCGGATGGCACAGCGAATCCTCGGTGGCGCGCGAGGTGTTCGTCAACGTGCCCGCGCCCCTGGAAGTGGCGTTCTACCTCGCGGTGGCCACCGGTTTGATGCTCACCGCGTGGCTCACGTCGTTGCGGGTCCGCAATTACGAGCGCGGCAAGCCCGACAACCGGCGGACGAACAGAACGAACGTGCACCGCCGGCTGCGGGACTTCCGGCGCGGCGTCTGGATGCGCACCCTGTTGCGCGACCCCGCCGCCGGCGTGATGCACTCGATGATCTACTTCGGTTTTCTCGTGCTCTTCATCGCGACGGTGCTGCTCGAGATCGATCACCAGATGCCGAACTCGTTGAAGTTCCTTCACGGCCGGACCTACCAGGCGTACTCGTTCGTCTCGGACCTCTTCGGTCTCGTGTTCATCGGCGGGATCCTCTGGGCGTTCGCGCGGCGGTACGGGCAACGGCC
>JANPMG010000170.1:0-1926 GCA_031422675.1 Acidimicrobiia bacterium
GTACGTGGACGTCGGCTTCTCGAAGTTGGTCCTCGTGCCACTCCATCAGCCCGAGGACTGGACCGAAGAACTCCGACCCCTCGCGGCGCGCGTCCAACCGCTCCAGACCTGAGCCACCAAATCCGAGACCGGCAAAACCGAGACCGACTGCGACGGCCAGAGGTCAGGTCACCGCGGAGGTCAGGGTGACGCCGGAGTCACTGGCGGATGACCGATCGCGCCGTCCTCTCCGGCGACGAACGGTGAACGCGCCAACCGGATCACACTGACGAACATCACCGCCACCGCGGCGGCGACGATGCTGTACTGCAGCACTCCGTGCGCCTTGAGGTTCTCCTCGAAGAGGAAGATGCCGAGGAACGCGGACAGGATCGGGTTCGTCACCGCCAGCGCCGGGAGGGACGCGGCGAGGTGCCCGGCGTTGAAGGCGCTCTGGTTGAACAGCAAACCCGTCACCGCGAACATCGCAAGCGCATACACGGGCCAGCGCATGAAGAGGTCGGTCACGCTGTGATCGGCGAGGATCTCAACCACCTCTTTGGTGAGCGCGGCCGTGCACGCGTAACAGGTACCCGTCGCCACCGCGAGCCCGAGCGCGCGGTTGTGCGGTTTCGCGCCTCGGGTGAGGAAGATCACCCCCCCGGCGAACGCGAGGCAGAATCCGAACCCGGCTACCCACTCCCAGGCCGTGGCGCTCGAGGAACCGCCGATCGGTTCACCCACACCCAGGAAGACGGCGATCCCGATGATGAGCGTGCCCGCGGCAACCCACTCGGAACGTCCGGGCCGCGTGGGTCGGCCGATGGCCGAGAGCGGCAGGGCGAACAACAGGCCACTGACCATGAGCGTTTGCACCAGCACGATGGAGCCGACGGACAATGCCGCCGCTTCGAAAAAGTATGCGGCGACGTCGAGCCCGATGCCGAACAGCCAGATCGGATGTTTCAGAAGTACGAGGAGCAGCTGCGGCCGGAGCGTCAGATGGTCCGGGGCCCCCTGCGCGACCCGATGTTGGAACACCGACGCGATCGCGTAGCAGAGCCCGGAGCTCAGGGCGAAGACAAAGACCATCCGGTTACGCCGCGCGACGTTCGGTCCGGGCGAGACCGTGCTCACTCAGTGGTCCCACGCGCAGCGCTCGGGCCGCCAACGCGTCGGTCAACGCCGGCAACGCATCGAGCGCCGAACGCCAACAGTCCGGCGCGGAGGTGCAATCAGAATCATGAAGCAAAACAGTGCCTCCGTCGACGTATCCATCGAGCACGCATGCCACCACCGAATCTGCGGTCGCCTCCGCACGCCAATCGCGTCCCCATGCAGTCCAGAGCACCGGCTGCAGACCCACCGCACGCGCCGCCCGGATGCCACCGAGCGACAGCGTGCCGTACGGCGGGCGGAACCAGTTCGGGATGACACCCGTCGCGCTTTCCACCGCATCGAGCGCGCGGGCGACGTCGGCGGCGACGGTGCGCGGTGCGAGCCGGAGATGGGAGCGGTGCGCGTCACCATGCACCCCGATGTCATGACCGGCGGCGGCCACTTCTGCGGCCAACCCCGGCGCGCGCCGCGCCATCGACCCCAACATGAAGAATGTTGCGCGCACCCCGAGCTCGTCCAGCAGTTCGAGAAAGGCCGGAGTGGAGCTCGGGTCGGGGCCATCGTCAAAGGTGAGCGCGACGTGTCCAGGTGAACCCACACCGGCCAACGTCGGTGAGATCCGGCGACCGACGCCCGACAACGCAACCAACGAGGGCGCCGAGTGCACCGCAACGCCGGCCGCCACCAGCGCGCCGACCCCGGCGCCGACGAGAAGCGCGGGACGGACGCTCATCGAAGCTCCGACAACGGTGCCGACCCCAGTTTGGCGCGGTGCAGCTCTCGCTCCAGGTCCGTGATCGCGCGGTGGGTTTGGGTCACGGTGCTGCC
>JANPMG010000171.1:0-26794 GCA_031422675.1 Acidimicrobiia bacterium
GCTTCGCACACCTGGGGCAACAGGAGTGAGGTCGGGACGGTTCCGGTGTGGCCGCCACCCTCGGCGCCCTGGGCGATCACCGCGTCCACTCCCCATGCCGCGACCTTCTCGGCGTGACGGCGGGCGCCCACCGTGGGCATGACCACCACCCCCTGATCCTTCAGGGTCTTGACCAGCCGCTCGCCGGGGGCTTGGGCGAAGCTGGCCACCGTGACGCCCTCCCGCACCATGAGGGCGATGCGCTCGTCGACATCGGGTTGGTCCGAGCGCAGGTTCACGCCGAACGGCTTGTCCGTCCGGTCCTTGACCGACGCGATCGCGGTCGTGAGCTCCGGCACACTCATCGTGGCGCTGGCCAGAATCCCGAGGCCTCCGGCCGCACTCGTTGCGGCCGTCAACCGTGCGCCGGCTACCCACCCCATTCCGGTCTGCACAATCGGGTACTGCACTCCGAAGAGTTCACACGCCCGCGTCCGCAACGCCGCGTGACTCACGAGTTCCCCTCTTGGCCCTGCGGGCCGGGCCGGTCGGGCCCCGCTCCGCCCGATTTCATGTGCCGCCACCGCAGTGAGGCCTCGCTCACGGGTTCGGTACTTCCTGGTCCCGGAGGTTGTGCGGGTCGATGACCATGCGAATCAGCTCGAGCTCGTCGGGCGTGGGCGCTCGCGTCTCGGGCACGTCGCTCGGGACGACGAGTTCGAATCCGGTCGCGGCAACGATGTCGTCGACGGTCACGCCGGGATGCACCGAACGCAGCCGCAGCCGGTGATCCGGCGACTCGAAGTCGAGCACCCCGAGGTTGGTCACGACATGGCGGAGCCGGTGGAAACGCCCGGCCGCGCCGAGCGCCGCGGCGCGGTCGTATCCGACCCCGGTGACGACGTCCACCTTCGGGACGAACACCCGCGCCGAGTGGTTCGGGATGAAGTAGCTCGTGGTGTTCTGGATGGTGTTGCCGGGGGCACCCCGGAAGCCGAGGAGTTGCGCCTTCGGCCGGTCCCAATCGCCGACGAACGCGAAGTTCTGATTGCCGAACGCGTCGATCTGGCTCGCACCCATCATCACGTGACGCCGGCCCGACCACACCACATCGAACATCGAGCGGTACGGGTTCCACGCCTCGACGGTCTTGGCTTGGTCGGTCGCGCCGACGGGATACGGACCGCTGATGAGCAGCGCTTCACCGTCGGTCATGACGAGGTCCGGCGAGAAACTGGCCCGGGCCAGGCGGCCACCGATCATCGGCACAGTCCCGATCGGGTTCGCCATGATCTCGCCGTCGCCGCGGAAACATTCCGCCACCGCGATCACGCAATACTCCGCACGCGTGATGAGATCACCGGTACTGCTCATGAGAGGCCCACCACTTTCCGGTATTCGTCGTGGCCGCCGCAGTCGAGGTACTTGGCGCTCCATTCGGCCCACGCGTCGGGCGACTTCGCGCTGGCGACGTAGGCGCGCTGGAACTCTTCGTCCCGCGGATAGTCCGGCACGCACTCGGTGAAATGCGCACCGTGGCGTGCCTCGACCACACCGTCGGTCATCAACCGATTGATCTTCAACGACTGCACCGGTCCACCGGCGGCGAGCTCCTCCGTGTCCACCACGCGCTCGACCGACATGAACCGCTTCTCGGCCGCCATACAGAACAGATCATCGAAGTACGGATCGACGTTGAGGTACTGGCCGTTCCCCCGCCGATCACCGCGATGCATGTGGATCAGCGCGACATCGAGCGGGAGCGCGGGCGCGGCAACCAACTCCTCAGCGTCGGCGTAGGGCGAGACGACGGTCCTGATCTCGTCCTGGCGCTCGACGAGATCCGAGCCGAGCCCGACGCGAGTGGGGATGAACGGGACGCGCCACGCCGCGGCCTGGAGCCCGAGGAGGAACATGCCCTCGTCCATTTCGAGCGTGGATACCGTGCCGGCCTGCCGCGCCGTGCGGAAGTGCGGCTCGAGCGCGAGCGAATCCAACGAGCAGAACGCGTAGACCGCGCGCTTGACCTTCCCGGTCGCACACAGCAGGCCGAGATCCGGACCGCCGTAGGAGACGACGATGAGATCCTTCACGTCGCTGCGTGCGATCGCCCGCACCAGGCTCATCGGCTTTCGGCGCGAACCCCACCCACCAATGCCGATCGTCATCCCGTCGCGCAGCTCGCCGACCACATCATCTTCGCTGACAACCTTCGAGGTCGGCAGCGCCAAGGTGGGACTCACGTGGTCGTATCCGTTTCTCGTTTGGCGACGAAGGCGTCGCGGTGTTCGTCGGCGACGCCGGAGAGATTCAGTTCGAAGGTGAAGCCCTGCTCGAACCGGTAGGAGCGTTTCACGTCGATCGGGTCGATGCCGTTGAGCGATTCCTTCGCCGCGCGAATGACGGTCGGACTCTTCACCGCGATGTCCTGCGCGACGCGCATCGCGGTGGCGCGCAGCTCCGCCTGCGGTACCACTTCGAGGACCGACCCGAAGTGGTGTAACTCCTGCGCCGTGATCGTGGCTGCGGTGTACACCATTGCCCGCATGCGGTGCTGGGGCACGAGCCGCGCCAGGTGGGTGGCCGCGCCCAGGGCGCCCCGATCCACTTCCGGCAGGCCGAACGTTGCGTCGCTGCTCGCGACCACGATGTCGGCGTTGCCGACGAGCCCCACACCACCACCGAGACAGAAACCGTTCACGGCCGCGATCACCGGCACCGCACATTCGTAGACCGCGGCAAAGGCGGCGAAGCACCCCTTGTTGGCGCCGATGAGCGCGTCGAACCCCTCGGTGTTCTGCATTTCCTTGATGTCCACGCCGGCGTTGAAACCCCGCCCTTCGGCGCGCAACACCACCACGTGCACGGCCGGATCCTCGCCGAGGGACCGGATGATTCGCGCCAGATCGAACCACCCGGCGACGGTCAGGGCGTTGACCGGCGGGTTGTCCATCACCACCTCGGCGATGCCGGCGGTGTCGACGGATTGCGTGATCGGCATAGGGCACGTTCCTGGGGAATGAGCGAAGAGTTTCTGACGGGTCGTCAGATCGTGGCAACTTAGCGGTATGACGGAGGAGCTGGACATGTCGGGGCGCACCGTGTTGGTGACGGGAGGCGCACGCGGGATCGGGCGCGGCATCACCGAACGGTTCCTCGCCGCCGGGGCCGCGGTGGCGATCTGTGGACGTTCCGAGCCCGACGAACTCCCGACGGTCGACGGCCGCGCCGCCGTCTTCGTCGCCGCCGACGTTCGCGACCCCGACGCGGTCGGTGCACTCGTGAACGCGGTCGTCGATCAACTCGGCCGACTCGATGTCCTCGTGAACAATGCGGGCGGCTCGCCCTCGGCCGACTCGGCGACGGTGTCGCCCAAATTCTCGCGGGCGATCATCGAACTCAACCTGCTCGCGCCACTGGTGTGTGCGCAGCGCGCAAACGCAGTGATGCAACAGCAACCCGACGGCGGGTCCATCATCAACATCGCGAGCGTGAGCGGGCTCCGACCATCGCCCGGCACCGCGGCGTACGGGGCAGCGAAGGCAGGTGTCCTCAACCTCACTCAGACCCTTGCCGTGGACTATGCGCCGAAGGTCCGCGTCAACGCGATCAGTGCCGGGTTGATCCGCACCGAGCAGTCACACCTGCACTACGGCGATGATGCCGGCATTGAAGCCGTCGGCGCGACCGTGCCGCTCGGACGCATGGGAACACCGGCCGACATCGCGAGTGCGTGCTTGTTCCTCGCGTCGCCGCTCGCCGCGTATGTGTCCGGCGCGAATCTCGTCGTCCACGGCGGCGGCGAAGCTCCTGCCTATCTCGCCGCCGCCGACACCTGATCCCGACCGATTCCACGGAATCGGTCAAGCACCACCACAATCAGCAGTGGGACCGCCCCGAAAGGCGGTCCCACTCGCTCCGGTGCTGGGGGGTACCGGATTGATGCTCACGTGTCGCCACGCCTTGCGCTCGCCGAATGCCCCTGTCCCGGCACCGGATCGATCGTCCGACCTGCACTCGACGTCGTTCATCTTCGGCGTCACCGGCTGATCGCGCTATCGGCGCACCGACGTACCCAGTGTCAAATATCCGACACTCGGACGTGCCTCAGGCCGCCTCGTACGCCCGGTTCGGGCTCCAACCCGGCGCCGCAACCAACGGGCCGTCGGCCTCCTCACGGAGCACCGTCAGCCGTTGCTCCCACGCCAGGCTGCGCGCCAGGAACTCGAGGGCGGCCCGAGACCGCATCTCCGCTGCGGCGTCATGCACGTCGGCCTCGTGGAAGCCGCTCTCGTACCCATCGTTCTTGTGTCCACACGTCGGTCTCGTCGTCCGCACTGGATCCATCATTCGTACCTCCCCTATCGAAGGTGTCGCCCGATCGGTCGTACGACCGGTCATCGCCGCCGCACCAATGCCGTCATGGTGAAGGAAGTTCCGGCATCGAGTAGTCGCCGACCCGACACTCACCATGTCGAACTGCCAACGCCGCACGACCCGCGCCGCGCAGATCAGCGTCGGCGCGCCCGTTCCTGCAGTGCGGCACGATCCGTGATCGTGAGCGTCCCCCGGGCGTCTCGCCTCACGACACCGAGCGACTCCGCTTCGTCGAGAAACTTGTTCGCAGTCTGGCGCGTCACTCCTGCGAGAGTGGCGAACATGGATTGTGTCATGGGAAGCACCGTCGGCTCTCCAGTACCGGCGAACGCAGCTTCGACGGTGGCGAGCCGTTTCCACAAGTGGTCCGACGCGGTCAGGTACAGCGCGTCGGTGAGCGCGTTCGCGAGTCGACGGATCTCTGCGGCGAGCGCCTGGACGAACACGTTCTCGATCGCCGGGTCTCGACGCAGCGTGGCAAAGTCGTCGAATCCGACGACCAGCGTCTCGAGTGGCGTCAGCGCGCGCATCGTCGCGTTCCGGGGCCCGGGCGACACGATCGCCAACTCGCCGAAATGCTCACCAGGCCCGAGAATCCGCACCGTCGCGACGTCACCGCGCGGAGTGTTGATCTGCGCGGCGACGTGACCGCGCGCGACGAGGTGAACCGAGTCGCCCGGGTCACCCGCCCAGAAGACTACGGAATCCCGGGGAAACTTCCGTCGACGCGCCGCGGCCAAGACCTTTCGACGGCCGGCTTCGTCCAATGGTGCGAGCAACGCAAATTCTTCCATCAGACCGACACCGTCTCAGACGACTCGCTCGATGACGAAGTCGATCATCTGCTCGATCCCGCGTACGTGGAACGGGCTCACCGCCCGCTCGAACGCCGGGGCGAACGCGGCCCGAGCCCCGATCGCCAACCCGCGTGACCAGGCCTGCGCGGTCGTGATGCTTCCGTGCCGGTCCATGAGGTCGAGCACGGTGGCGAGGTCGTCGTCGGTCCGGGATGCCGGTGGGCGGCCGAGGAAACTTTCGAGCCACGTGCGGTCCCGGCCTTCGACCATCCCGACCAGGTGGATCAACGGCAGGGTTCGCTTGCCCTCACGGAGATCCGAGCGCGCCTCTTTGCCGTGGGCCGCCGGATCGCCGGTGAGGTCCAGCAGATCGTCGCGCACCTGAAACGCAGCACCGAGCAAGAACCCGAAGTTGGTCAGCGCGCCCAGCGGTATCGACGCGCGTCCACCGATGAGACACCCGGCCCGAAGCGGAAAGATCGTCGTGTACCAACAGCTCTTCGCGAGCACGAGCCGCAGGTAGTCGTCGAGACCGAGGTCGATGCGCGGGTCGTCGCGCCATCCGAGTTCCATCCCCTGCCCTTCGAGGGTCCGGGACGCGGTGTCGAGGAATTCACGCGTCACGCGACGGACCAGGTGGGCGCTGAGTCGGGGCTGATCGAGCAACGGAAGAATGGCGCGTACCGCGAGCGCGTCACCGGCGTGCACGGCCATCGCCACGCCGTGCTCGACGTGCAACGAGGGTTGCCCTCGGCGGCGAGCGCTGTCGTCCTCGACGTCATCGTGGACCAAGAAGGCGTTGTGCATCAGCTCCAGCGCCACCGCGGTCGCGAGACCGTCGCGCAGGTCGCCGCCGAACGCTTCACACGTGGCGAGCAGGAGCGCCGGTCGCAATCCCTTCCCGCGGCGGGAGGGATAGCTTGCGATCACCCGTCCGAGGGGCGTGTCGGCACCGTCAGCGAGGGTCCGTTGGACCTCGGCGCGCACGAGTTCGTCGTAGTACTCGAGCAGATCTGCCGGTACCCGCAGGGTGTCGCTCGATCGCGCGCCGGTCGCCGGCGGCGATTCAGTCGTCGTCATCGCTCACACTCGTGACATCGACGACGGTGATGCTGACAGGGATTGCGGTGTCGGGGAGGCCCGAGACCACCAAGAGCCCGTGATAGCGACCGGGCGCTGCGACCGGCGAGACGTGAACGTCGACGGTGACGACCACCCGTTCGTGGCCGTCGAGATCCAGCTGCTCGGGTCGAACCGATACGACCGCGTCGAGCGGTGCGCCGGCACCGGACACCAGCCCGGGTACGAGCGGGCGCGCCCCCCGAACGGCCTCACCCCGATCGTTGCGGATCGCACACTCGACGGTCGCGATCGAACCCGGCGGCGCGCTCCCCGCCGGCTGCGGCGCCGGTCGTCGGGCGAGCTCATCGAGCGCGTCGAAGCCCACATCGAGCAGCGACCGCACGAGTTCGGCAAACGTCTCGGCGGCGCGCACTACGTCACCGCGCAACCGACCGACATCCACCGGCGTTCCTGCGAGATTCCCCGCTCGACTCCCGGGCTCACGCTCGTTCGAGTCGGTTCCGGGGATCCCGAAACCGCGCAGCCAACTGGCGTCGGCGAGATCACCTCCAAGCGACCCGAGCTCACTGGCCACCCGCATCGCCGCGTCGAGCGCCTGGCGCTGGACATCGTCGAGCATCTCCATCGGACCAAATGGTCCGCGAGATCGACGATCCGAGTCGTCCGGCTCCTTCACAGCCAGTCCCACGTCAACGGACCCGATACCCGGTCGGTCAGAGGCCGACCTTCGACCGCGGCGGCCGCTTCGATGCCCGAGATCGCCGCCGCCTCGATACAGCCGGCGTTGAGACCACAGTCGGTCCAATCGCCGGAGAGGATCAGATTGTCGACTCCCGATTCGTCGACCCGCATCCGGTACCGATCCGAACCGGGCAATGCCTGCACGTACCGATCCGAGGGGTCGTCGTTGAGGCGGGTCATGACCGACCGGACCTCGGGTGCGGCGACGTCGATGGGTGCGACTCTCGGCCACAACGTGGGTGACCACCGGGGCATGAACTCGGCGAACCTGCGGTCCACCGCCGGCGCCGCGTCGGCGTCGGCCACCACACTGCAGAGGTACGCGAGCGACTGCGGCCGTGATCCGTCCTCGGTCGACCATCCCTCGTGTGCGAGCACGTGACTCATCGACGCGCAGGTGTCGAGTTCGGCATCGAGCCCGGCGAACGTCGCACCGGGATACGACCACCCGAGCTCCGACTCGGTCGGGGTGAACCACACCTGCACCGCCTGAGTTCGCACCGTTCCCACCTCACGGATCATCGCCTGCCAGCGAGGATGGTGTCGGATGATCGACGCCGCTACATCGGGCACGGCACCGAGCGAAATCGCCAGGACCGCAACGTCGAAATCCTCACCGTGGCGCAACGTCACGACATCGTCGGGGGGATCGTCTGGTCGTGCGGGTCGGGCGTCCGGGAAACACGGGAGACCACCGACGCGTTCGAGGGGATCGACGCCATCGGGTTCGAGACCGTGCCCATCCCGGGTCATACGGACGCGTTCGAGCGATCTCCCGTCGGGGGACGCCACAAGCTCGTCGACGCGGTGGCCGTACTGCACGGCGACGCCGCGCGCGCGCAACGCCTGCTGGAACGGAGCAAAGACGACATCGCCCATGCCCGCGGTCATCTTCCAGAACAGCGAGCCTTGGTAATCGAGGAACATGCGGATCGCGAGGAAGACGCCAAGCCCGGCCGCGAACTCGGGGTGAGCCTTGTCACCAGCTCGATATCCGAAGACGAGGTCGTACATCCCACGCACGATGCCGCCGTCCACGGTTGCGCAGCTGGCCCCATGGCGGCGTAGCCACGCTCGGAAGTCTTCGTCGTCGACCCGCGTGAAACCGCCCGGCTCCCGGAGCAGCCCGTCGGCCGTCATCCCACGCGCCACGGTCGAGACGAGGTCGATCCCGGTCTGCACCCGGGGACCGACCCGTCCGCGCGCCGACTGCGCCAGGTCGGCGGCGAGACCCAGGAGCCGGCGGACGAGGTCGTTGAGGTCGTCGGCCCGCCCCCGTGGGTCACCCGGAGTTCGATCGTTGCATCGGAACTGTGCGAGCCACGGCACGGTGTCGTCGCCGACGTGTTCGAACACGCCGATGGCCGGTGCCGGGATGAACGCATCGCGCCACGTGCGGATCGGGCACTCGGGATCGGTGCGTACCCGATCGAGTTCTTCGTAGCACTCGCGCACGACGCGGAACGCGTTGTCGTAGTAGCCAGGCCAGACGTGGAGTCCATGCTCGAGAATCCGACCCTGCGCGTCTCGTGTACTTGCGCCTTTGCCGCCCAGGACCCAACCCCGCTGGTACACGGTGACGGACTCGACTCGGTCCCGCCATCCCGGCCGGCTCAGCTCCCACGCCGCGGTGACGCCCGCCATTCCTCCACCAAGGATCGCGACCTTCGGAAGGATCGGGCTCACGGTTGGCTACCAGCCCGGCTGGAAGATCGTGAACGGAACGTCGACCGAGCCCGCCGCATCGCGCAGCCGCCCGACGTAAAGACCGCGGGGGGCAGAACTCGCGAGCTTGACCACCACCGAGTCGGCGGTACCGGGCACCGAGGCCTTCACCCCGATCGGGTACGGAACGGTGAGCGCCATCCCTGGTGTCAGCAGGTTCGCAGTGTGCGATGCGAAGGTTCTCACCTCCTTCGCTTTCGGAATCGACACCCGCACCTCGGTGTCGACCTTGGTGGCGCTCTGACGACAATCGATCGAGTCGGGAACCTCGTAGGTGAACAAGTCCAGCGGCGCAACGCGAGAGCGCGGCGCGCTCGTCTCGCGGTCCGGACAGTCGCAATGCAGCGCATCGCAGAACGCGTGCGTCGTCGTGATGGCCACCCGAAGCACCGACGACCATGCCTTCAGCCCGCGTCGCATCGGACTCGCCATGGAGCAGGACCACCCCGAGATCACGAACTGCGAGGACCACAACGGACATACCCAGGAATGTTTGATGTCGAGATCGCGGATCCGGTACACCTTGGTCATCTGTACGCGCCGATGGGTGCCTTCGTCGAGCACGGCAAGGAAGCCACGGTCGACGGTGACTCGCCCATCACCGGTGTTGGGATGCGCGAGCTCGAACGCAGTGACCGCGATCCCCTTCTCCTGGTGATACCGGACCGTCAGATCTGTCTCGTAATAGCTGAGATTGAGTGCGGGACCCACCTTCTCTTTGATCCGCCCGAACCACCCGGGCTTCGGTGCACAGGGTTGGCGGTCGAGTCCCTTGACATCGGTGAAGTACGGATTGCAATCGGGCCAGCGGAGAGGATCGATTCGCTGCATGCATGTGTCGTACGGAAGCGCGGTGCATGCCTCGTAGCGCACGAACGTCGCATCGCCGCCCGTGTCGGGATCACGATGGGACGTCGCCCGACAGGTCGATTGCGCGACCAATCTGCTGACGTCCACGATCTGGGCGGCGAGCGCGGCTGCCGGCCCGCCGAAGACAAGGACGTTCACAGCAGTCGGGCTGTCCGCGATCGTCAGTCGACTACCGAAGGCGTCGAAGAGCTCGCCGCGTGCCTCGTCGACCGTCACGGCTGACGCGAGCCGCTGCATCGCGGCCATCAACTGGTCGGCCCCACTGGTGTCGGCACCGACCGAGGCGAGTAGTCGTGCGGCCAGCGCCCGCAGCTCCGCGACCGGCCGGGCCGGTCGATCTGGCCCGGCCTCGAGGTCCAACCAGCCGCCGAGTGCCAGACCTTGAATCGCGGCGGACACGTCCCGACTGCTGCCTGAGTTCAGTCCGAGCCGGAGCAGGTCAACGGCCTCCCCGATCGTGGTTGCCTCGATCAACCCCCGGCCCGGTCCCGGTGGGAACTGATCCAAATCGATCAGCTCCTCCTCCCGCTGGCTCGCGACCTCGCGGAGGAGCACCAAGAGCCCCCGTTCGACGTCTGCACTCATGCAACCCTCCTGCCGGTCGTCGCGCTTCGTGGCACGGGCCGACGCGCCGTTCTAGGGTGACCACCGTGGTCGATCTCGGCTCGCGCCCGCCCCCTACTCCGTTCTCCGAGCACACCGGGCTGCTCGGCGTCCGGGTCATGGAGAGCATCAACATCGGTCTGTTCCGCCTGTCGAAGGGTCACGTGGGCGGAGAGATCTTCGGCGAGCCGGTCATCCTCTTGACCACGACCGGTCGAACGAGCGGCATCCGTCGCACGAAGCCGCTGCTCTCGTTGCGAGACGGCGTGGCGTGGATCATCGTCGGTTCGCGCGGCGGTACCCGAGAACACCCGCAGTGGTACCGGAACCTGGTGGCCTACCGAAACGAGCCCGACCGACTCCTCCCGCCGACCGTCGAAGCCGCCGACGACGAGACCACCGAGGTCGAGTCGACGGACTTGACCGGTGACGACTACGACCACTGGTGGCGAAGGTTGGTGGAGGTATATCCGAAGTTCCAGGCGTACCAAGACCGCACACCGAGCCGCACGATTCCCGTGGTCCGCCTCACTCCGAAACACTGAGGACGCCCTCGAACGTCGTCCGGAGTGCGTCGGCCAGAGGCGGCGGCGCGGCGACGATGGCCCGGCCCACGGACACGGCCAGCTTCGGATCGGCCGCGGCCGCCGGACAGCTGGCGACGTCACGGGCCGCACGCAACGCGAGCAGCAACGATCCGGTGTCCAGTGCAACGTCGATCGCGAAGCGAAACTCGTCGGCAACGTCGGCACCCGAGCCTCCCCTCGCGGCGACGATGAGCGCTCCGAGGCGATGGATCTCGGGTTCACACCCGCGTTGACCCGTGTGTTCCATCATCACGCGCGCGTCCTCGACCGCGATCGCTGCCCGATCCACCGCACCCACGCGCAACAAACCCGCCGCGAGCTCGGTCAGGAGAACCGGGACCGCAAGTCCACCACCGGCCATGCGCCAAATGCCGAGCACGTTCTCGAGCGCCTGACAGGCGTCGGCATCGGGCTCCATGACGCGCGCAGCAAGACCAAGGATCTGACCGAGCATCGCGTGATCGGCGAAGCCGTGCCGTTCACCGATCTCGGCCACCAACTGCGCGCGCCTCAGCGCATCGGCGCGGTCGCCACGCAGTCGCGACATGTACGCGCCGTACACGTGGACGACGGCTTCCGAGAACGGTCCCACGGGAAACGCCAAGTTCGCAACGCGACGAAGGGCGCGAGCCAACGCTTGATCGGCGTTGTCGTCCTCGGCGGTGAGCACCAGCCCGACGGCGAGCAGGGCGTCGACGGCCGCCACGTAATCGTGGGGGGTTCCGAGACGCACGGCGACCGGGCCTGCGCCCATCGACGCCTCCGTCAATGCGCTGATTGCGCTCGCGGTACGACCGGCGAACAGGTGCTCGAATCCCCGACAGGCGACGACGAACCGACGAAACTCCGGCACGAGGTCTGGCGGCGCTACCACGATCATCCGCTCGAGCCGCTCAGTGATCGCAGCCGCGGCGCCGAGATCTCCTGCGACCACCTCTTTGGACCACATCCCGCCCAGCGCGGCGGCGAGCTGGACATCGAGACCGTCGTCGCTGGTCGCTGCGATCGCATCACACAGCTCGAGCGCCCGCAGGTACGCCTGCTCGGCTTCACCGACGTAACCGAAAGACGCCGCTGACATTGCGCCGAACTGCATACAGCGCGCGAGTTCGAGCCGCTGGGCGGCGATACCGTCGAGGTGTTCGATCATGTTGTCGGCGTGGCGCAGATGTCCGAAGGCGCGGTCGAACTCGGCGAGATCTGCAGCCCCTTCGGCGGCCCGCACCGACGCCGCCGCGGCGGCCTCGTAATCACCGGCGCGCTCGAAGTGCACCGCCAGTGCTTCCGGGGGCGCATCCGCACCGTGGGTCGCCATGATCGCGTTCGCCACCGCACGATGGCGACCCGGCCGTTCCGAACGCAACTGCATCTCGTAGGCGACGTCGAGCACGAGCGCGTGGCGGAACCGCAGCCCATCACCGGCCGGCTCGGGTTCGATCAGCCCGGCCCGCATCAGCGATCGCACCGCTCCGGGAATCTCGTCGCGTCGGAGTGGCGTTCGGTCGCCGAGCTCCGCGAGCACTCGCTCCAGCAGATCCAACGAGAACACGCGACCGATGACTGCGGCGACCTCAGCAAGGGCGCGGCCCGTCCCGCTGGTGTCGAGCCGAGACTGCAACAGGCCCTCGAGGGTTGCGGGCAACGACTCGGCGCCGTCGGCACCGTGGGCCAGCGCGGCGTTGACAAGGTGTTCCGTGTAGAGCGGCACCCCCTCGCTGCGACGCGCGATCGAGTCGACGATCCTCGCATCGAGGAGATGATCCCCGGCAAATGCGCGCACGAGCGTGCGTGCGTCCTCACCGGAAAGTGGCCCGATTTCGACCGCGTGTTCGAGGAGCGGCGTGAGCGGGGCAGGCATCTCCCCATTCCGCACCGTGAGTACAGCCATCAGCCCGTCGGGAAGCTGGCGCGTCAAGAAGCGCAGCATGTCGACCGTCATCTCGTCCGCCCAGTGCAGGTCCTCGACAACGAGCATGTACGGCGCCGCCGCCGCCTCTGCCGTCAACCAATCTTCGAGGACTCGGACGATTGCGCCTCGGAGACGATCAGGTGCGAGCGCCAATGCCACCGGTCCGCCGACCCCGAGGAAGGCCTCGGCCGCCTCCACGGTCGAAGACGCCAGCCCGAGCCGCGCGCCGCGTGCGCGCAGCGCTTCGTCGACCTCTTCGGTCGATGGCGACGTGCCGAGCCCCAGCGCCCGCTCGGCGGCCCGGCGAACCGCGCCGGCACCGACGTGACGAAAGTCGCGACCACAGTTGACTTCGGCCACCGTGGCCACGGTGCCACTCGTACGATCGATCGCAGCGCGGACCAAACGACTCTTGCCCATCCCCGGGTCGCCGGTCATCACGACGACGCGCGGCCCGTCGCCGCCATCCACCGTGGCGCGCCAAGCTGCGTCGAGACGAGCAAGCTCGGCATCGCGCCCGACCAACGGCGCCGCCAATCGTTCGTCCGCCATCGTCGAACGCGTGCGCGGCGCCCGCACCGCGAAGACATCGACATCGTCGGACACTCCGTGGAGTTCACGGCTCCCGATCGGAGTCAGCTCGAAATGAGGAGCGATCGCGTCGACCACCGCATCGCTGACCACGACTCCACCCGCCGGCGCCAAGGCCTGAATGCGTGCCGCAACGTTGGTGGCGAATCCCACTGCGCTGTTGCGGTCACGAGCCCCGAGATGTGAACTCGTGAGCACGGTTCGACCCACGTGCACACCCACCCGCGCCTCGAGCTCGACGCCGAGGGAGCGCGCCGCCTCGGGAACGGCGCGAACGATGTCGAGGCCGGCCTCGACCGCACGCACGGAATCGTCCTCACCGGCGACGGGAAATCCGAAGTAGGCAACGACACCGTCGCCTTGGTACTGATCGACGTGCCCCTCGTGCGCGACTACCACGTCGCGAACGATCTCTCGGTAAGCGGTCACGAGTGCGAGGTAATCCTCCGGGTCGAGCCGTTCACTCAAAGCGGTCGATCCCACGACGTCCGAGAACAGGACCGTGAGGAACTTCCGGCCTTGATCGACCGAGCCAAGCCGACCCCGAGCCTCGGCCGTTGCGAGCAGCGCCACCGCCGTCGGATCCCCGGGTACGACCTCCAGGATCTGGCGCGCCAGCTCGCTCCCCTCGGACCAATCGCTGCGGTCGATGGCGCGGCGCGCGGCGCGCACCACGGTGGCCACCAAACGATCGACGGGAACGGTGTCGGTCACGGCCTGCCCCGCATCCTCACGCCGTCCCGGACGACGGATCGGTGTCGGGATCGGGATCGGGTGGCCTCGCGTCCTGGAAGCTTGCGAGCAGCGGGCCGGCTGCATCGACCACTGCGGCGCCGACCCGCGCCGCATCGCCGAGCGTCATTCCCCAGATCTGTTCCACGTCAACGAGAAGATCCTCGGCGGCGTAGGTGCCGTCGGCGTTACGTTCCGCTGCGCTGCGCCACACTGCCGCATAGTCGGCCATGCGTTCGCCCACCGCGGCCCATGCGCCTGCCATCGGCCCGAACGACTCGCTCATCTCACCCTCTTCTGGCGCTGCCGGCCGGACTCATCAGAACCCGCTCCCGACTTGAACGGCCGCGCGTACGGGCGCATGGCTTCGATGGTGAGATCAATGGTCCGCTCCGCCAGCGGCGTGAGGTGTTCCACGAGGTCGGTGCAGTCACCGACGACGTCGGCGGCCGACCACTTCGGCCTCGATTTCGCTCGCTCGTACCAGCGCCCGGCCAGCTCGAGCCACACCAAACTGCCGTGCCCCGCGATTTCCACCAGTCGCTGGACCGGGTCGGAGTCGTAGGTCTCGTGCTCGGAATCGTTCGGCATGGTCTGCCCCATCCCCGGTCGCTCGCCGGGAGTCTCGCAGATCCCGAGCCCGAAGAACAATGGCCGGCAAACGCGCTCCGCACGGGGCCCAGATGCACCTACCACCCGCCGATTTCGGATACCTCGTGCATTTGACACTCGAGGCATCGACCAGGAGCATCCGACGATGAGCGATTCACACCCCCTGGCAATGCTGGCCGGCGACGAGATCTCGCGGGCCAGTGCGGCGGTGCGGGCCGATCCCCGATTCCCCGCGGACGCAACCTTCGTCCACGTCGTCCTCCACGAGCCGAACAAGGCTGACCTCGTCCCAGGAATCGCGGTGCGCGCCGCCGAGGTCCAACTCGTCGACGGGCCCGGACTCGGCGTCATCGAAGTCGTCGTCTCTTTGACCGACGATTCGATCCTGCGCTGGGACGTGGTCGACGGGGTGCGGCCCACGCTGCTCTTCGGCGAGGCGATGCATGCCATCTTCACCACAAAGGAGCATCCCGAGTACATCGCCGCCCTCGCTCGCCGCGGCATCACCGACGTCGACAACGTGCAGATCGACCCCTGGCCGGCCGGCGTCTTCGGGTACGACGCCGAAACCGACCGACGCATCGCGCGCTGCATCTCGTTCCTGCGCACCGATCCGCTCGACAACGGATACGCGCGTCCGATCGAGGGACTCATCGTGCACTTCGACCTCGGCCGGAACGAGGTCATCGAGGTCATCGACCACGGAGTGGTGCCGGTCCCGGAACATCACGCGCGCTACTTCGCCGCCGACAACGAACCGCTGCGGACCGACCTGAAGCCGATCCACATCATCCAGCCCGACGGCCCGAGCTTCACCGTCGACGGCAACCTGATCCGTTGGCAGAAGTGGACGTTCCGCATCACGTTCGATCCCTACGAAGGGCTCGTGCTCCACCAGGTGACCTACACCGACGGCGGCCGTGACCGCTCGATCCTGCACCGCGCGTCGATCTCCGAGATGGTGGTTCCCTACGGCGACCCCGGCGAACAGCAGGGCTGGAAGAACGCGTTCGACGCCGGTGAGTGGGGGCTCGGTCGGATGACGCAATCGCTCACGCTCGGCTGCGACTGCCTCGGCGAGATCCACTACTTCGATGCGGTCCTCGCGAACGAGAAAGGGGAACCGACGGTCATAGAGAACGCGATCTGCTTACACGAGGAGGACGCCGGCATCGGCTGGAAACACGTCGACCTCTTCGGCGGGACCCACGAGGTCCGCCGGAACCGCCGCCTGGTGATCAGCTTCATCTCGACCGTCGGCAACTACGAGTACGGCTTCTTCTGGTACTTCTACCTGGACGGCAACATCCAGCTCGAGGTGAAACTCACCGGCATCGTCTCGCCCATGGCGATCGAGCCGGGCACCAATCCCGAGTTCGCGACGGTGGTCGCGCCCGGGGTTGCCGCGGCGAACCATCAGCATTTGTTCAGCGCGCGCCTCGACTTCGACGTCGACGGTTCGGTGAACGAAGTGCACGAGGTGGAGAGCGAGACACTGCCGGCCGGGCCGGACAATCCGTGGCGCAACGCGTTCCGCGTGAAGCGGACCCGGCTCGACACCGAACTCGGTGCGAAACGCGACACCAACGCGGCAACCTCACGCGCGTGGCAGATCGTGAATCCCACCGTGACGAACGCGCTCGGGCAACCGACCGCGTACCAGCTCACGCCGACGATGAGCACCCCCACCCTGCTCGCCCACCCGGACTCGAGTGTGGGCAAGCGGGCCGGTTTCGCGCAGCACAACCTCTGGGTGACGCCGTACCGGGCCGGCGAGCGGCGCGCCGCGGGCAACTATCCGAACCAGCACGAGGGCGGCGACGGTCTCCCCCGCTGGACCGCCGCCGACCGTTCGCTCGTCGATACCGATGTGGTGGTCTGGTACACGTTCGGACTCACCCACATCGTGCGGCCGGAGGACTGGCCCGTCACGCCGGTCGAGTACTGCGGTTTCCTGCTCCGCCCCTTCGGCTTCTTCGACCGCAACCCTGCCCTCGACGTCCCCCCATCCGATGCGAGCCGCTGCCACACCAACCCGTAGCCCTGCGCTCGGACCCCTGCCCGGCGCGCCTCGTCAACGGAGCGGTCTGGACCAGAGGTCGATGTCTCCGGCGACGTCACGGGCGATGTCGTCGGGGACACCGGCATCATCTGCGTGGCGCGGCCACTCGGCGGCGGCGGCGAGTACCTGTTCGACGATGCGCTTCGCGCCGGGCACCGCGAAGCGATCGGCGACGGTGTCGACATCCCTGCGATCGATCGCGGTGCGCCGACCGTTGACCGCCATCAGGTGTTCGCGAGTCCACTCGCTGCGGGGCGCAAATGCGTGCGTCAGGTCGTAGGCCGGGGCGAGCCGCCACTCGCCACCACGCGGCAAGCCGAACGAGAAGTTCTTGGAGTGATCATCGCAGTTCGCGGCGGCCACGTTGAAGACCATCCTGCGAAAAGCTTCGGCGCGTGCCGCAGCACCGAGATCGAGCTGATCGATGAGGAGAAAGAGCTGCGCGTAATCGTGCACACCGATCTGCTTGAAGTCGAGATGCGCAAGCGCGCCGAGCGACTGCACGTGGATCCTCTCGCCGTCGGGGTTGCGGTCGAAGCGCCGGGTCATGAAGTGCGCTCGAGTGCCCTCCTCCAGGAGCCGACACTCGGTCATTTCGATACCCGCGACCGCCGCCATCTTCGAGTAAGCGAACTCGATCCGCCCGAAGTTGCCAGAGACGCCCCGGTCGCGGTCGGCACCGACACCATCGAGTTTCAAGAGCCACGGTTCGAAGCCGGGATCGACCGGGACCTGGCCTGATCGCAACTCACCGGTCGTCGGGTCGAGCGCCACGACCGCCTTCGCGCGGGCCCCACCCGCCGACGTGCCCACCGCGATCAGGTGCCTAATCGCGTCCGTGGTGTGCCCCGCGTCGGTGAGCTTCCCGGCGAGTGCACTTCGTGCGGCAACGACGAGTTCCGAGAGGTGAATCGCCGTCGACGTTCGCGTGCGCGGACCGCGTCCGGGTCGAAACTCCAGCGCGCCCATGCCGCGGCTCCCCAGATAGGCGAGCCGGTCCAATGGCGTGATGGCTTCGGGCCGCACACCTTCGTTGGCGATGTACGCGGTGGTCAGCGCGTTGCCGAAGTCGTCAGGGAGCGAATCCGCGATCATCGCTGGAAGTCGGTGGTAGGTCAGCGGCGGGAGAGTTGGGAACACAAACCGTTGCGGTCGACTGCCCACCGGCATCGTGGTCGGCGCGAGTTCAACGCCTGCGTCCGACCATTGCGGGTCGTATTCGAAGACGTAGAAGCCGGAACCGGGGTCGAGGGCAACCGCGCCGACTCGTGTGCCCCAGCATCTGACCTCGATGAGATGAACCGGTTCGTACGCCATCTGTGCTCAGGTGATCGTCGAGCGCCGGGACCGCACCCTCACCGCAGCGCTCGAACCACGCTGCTTCGCGCGCAGCATCTGCATGGGAGACACCGTCACCGGCGGGGCGAGGTGCTCGAGCCAGTCCGTCCGTTCCAGCGCACGCACGACTGCGACCAGGGTCTTGAGCGTGGACCCCTTGCCGCGTTCCAGGTTCGAGAGCGTCGCCAGCGAGACGTTGGCGAGAGCCGCGAGATGGGCCTGGTCGCGGCCGCTGGACACCCGAGCGGCGCGAACCTGACGGCCGACTTCGGCTTCCCACTCCGTCACGGTAAGGTTTCTCCGTTCAACCACTGTATTTCTCCGTGTTTGACGCTCTAATCGGCTGGACACGTAGATTACTATGAGTTACACGGCAGAACAAGTCGGTCGGAGACATATCGAAATCTACGCTTCAAGCGCCGGAACCATGAGAATACGTAGATATCTACGGATCTAGCGCAAGAACTATGGGTGCTGGGAGCTGACGCTGACGACTTCGCCGGTCATGTACGTGGAGTAGTCCGACGCGAGGAAGACGATCACGTTCGCGATCTCCCACGGCGCGGCAGCCCGGCCGAACGCCTCACGGGCCGTCAACTCGTCGAGCAACTCGTCGGTGGTCACCTTGGCGAGGAACGGATGCATGGCGAGTGACGGCGCGACCGCGTTCACGCGCACGCCGTAGAGCGCGGCCTCCACGGCAGCACATCGGGTGAGTGCCATCACTCCGGCCTTGGCCGCCGCATAGTGGGCCTGGCCGCGCTGCGCGCGCCACCCCAAGACCGACGCGTTGTTCACCACGACACCCGCGTGGCGCGGCTGCATGTGACGAAGCGCGGCGCGCACACACCGGAAGGTGCCGTTGAGCGTCACGTCGAGCACCTTCATCCATTGCTCGTCGCTCATGTCGACGAGATCGGACGTACCGCCGAGTCCGGCGTTGTTCACGACGACGTCGACCTCGCCGACCGCAGCCGCGGCACCGGCGAACAGGGCTTGCACCTGATCCTCGACGGTCACGTCACATTGCAGCGCGGCCGCGACCCCGTCGCCGAGTTGCTCGGCCGACTCGCCCAGGCGCCGTTCGTGCGCGTCGCTGATGACCACCTGCGCGCCCTCGGCGATGCACCGCTCGGCGGTCGCGAACCCGATGCCGGTGCCGGCCGCCGCGGTGATCAACACGTTCTTGCCCGCGAGCAGCCCGTGACCGGCCGGCGGCGCTGATGGTTCCGGAACGTCGCTCACGCTCACACCACTTTCGGTTCGGGCGGCAGGCCGAGGACCCGTTCGCCGATGATGTTCCGCTGAATCTGATTCGAACCGCCGTAGATCGTGTCGGCGCGGGAGTAGAGGAACATCCCCTGCGCCAAGGTCAGCTCGTACGGCAAGGCATCGGCGATCTGGGAGGCCGGGCCGAGGATGTCCATCGCCAGTTCACCCATGCCCCGATGCAGGTTGGCCCAGAACAGCTTCCCGATCGACGTCTCCCGCGTGACCTCGCCCCGGCTCATCGCGGTGAGGCCGCGCATCGCGGTGTATCGCATGATCTCGACCTCGATGAAGGTCTGCGCCAATCGCTGGCGCAGCACCGGGTCCGAGGCCACCCCCCGATCGCGCGCCACAGCCACCATCTCGGTCCACTCGTGAGCGAACCCCAGCTGCTGGCCGAGCGTCAACGCACCGCGCTCGAACGCGAGCGTGCCCATTGCCACCTTCCAGCCGCCGTTGACGTCACCGACCACGAGATCCGCAGCAGTGCGTGCGCCGTCGAAGAAGACCTCGTTGAACTCCGACGTGCCGGTGATCTGCTCGATCGGACGGATCTCGATTCCCGGCTGGTCCATCGGCACGAGGAGATACGAGATCCCGCGATGGCGGGGCGCGTCACGGTCGGTGCGCGCGAGCACGAAGCACCACTGCGCCCAGTGCGCGAGCGATGTCCACACCTTCTGGCCGTCGATCACCCACTCGTCACCATCGAGCGTGGCGCGCGTGGAGATATTGGCCAGGTCCGAGCCCGCGTTCGGCTCGGAGTACCCCTGACACCAGAGCTCGTCACCGGACGCAATGCGAGGGAGGAAACGCGCTCGTTGCGCATCGGTGCCGAAGTGCAGGATCGTCGGACCGATGAGCCCTTCACCGACGAGCCCGACGCGTCCCGGCCCGCGGGCGCGCGCGTACTCCTCGTAGAAGATCACCTGCTCCAAGAGCGACGCGTCGCGGCCGCCGTACTCATGCGGCCACGAGAGGCACGTCCATCCCGCCGCGCCGAGCGCGCGTTCCCATGCGGAACGTTCGTCGAAGAGCGCGTGCTCGTCGCCCGGGCCGCCTCGACCTCGCACCATCGCGAAGTCACCGTCGAGTGCGGTCACCAACCAGTCGCGCGCCTCGGCACGAAACGCGTCGTGTTCGGCCGAGTACGCCAGATCCATCGCAGTCTCAGCGCGGCCGGTAGAACGGGTTCCACGGGTCGTCGCGCGCCGCGAGCATGTCGCCCACGGCGGCCCCGCCCTTCACCCCGGCCAGGAGTGCGTTCCTCATGGCCTGGCGGTTGTTGGCGAACACCGCCTTCGCGTCCGCGGCCTGCGGGTTCACCCACACCGCGGCAATCAGGACCAGTTCGCTGATCCAGTCCGGCGAGATGACCTCCTCGGCCACTGCGTCGGCGACGCCGGTGGCGACGCCGGCTTGGGCCGCTCCCCAGGTCATTTCGGCGTGCCGTTCTCCGGCGATACCGGCTTTGTTCACGAACAGCGTGGGGGGCTGGACCGCCAGACCCGGTCGAATGATGGTGACGAACGGTGCGTGACCGCGGGTCGGCTGGGCGAGCGCCGACGCCCACGCCACCCCGACCGGCCCCGACCGCTCGCCGAGCACCGAGTTGACATGCGCGGCTTCCATGCCCTCGCCGACGAAGCTCTCCCCGATTTGCACCCCGGCATGTTGTCAGATTCGCCGGCTCGCCCCCGCAGGCGGTCCGGGCCACCGGCGTGAACGCGGTCCGCGCCGGCGCCGTCCGTCCACCAATACTGCGGCGACCACGGCGGCCAGTGCGACGCCGGCGGCCACTTCGGTGCGCAACCCCTCCGGCGACTCACGCTGGATCCGGTTGTGCATCTCGTCGAGCCAACCGGGGAGCGGATTCACACCGAAGAAGAACTCACCGGGTTTGTCCGAGTCCAGGATCGCCGCGCCGGCCATACCCGCGAGCAACGCCCGTCGCGGCGGCACACCGGCCACGGTGATGAGGGCGACGGTGGCCAAGCCGAGCAGCCCGTCGCGTTTGGCCACCGCGTAGAACCCATCGCGTCCGAGTTGCGGGTTTCCCCAGTGCGGCGTCATGTCCATGGCCACGTGCGTCGCGAATCCGAGACCGAGCGCGACCACGGGATGGCGACGGCATGCGCTTCCGGCGATCGCGCCCGCGAGGACGTGGTTCGTGATGAACATCGTGTCTCCCCCTCTCGGTAGTGTGCCGCGACCCACCCCCCGGGGCGCGTCAATGGAGGCAAACACCATGGCATTCAAGGTCGGAGTTCAACTTCATCCCCAGGTGGGGACCGTCGACGAGTTGCGCACGGCGTGGAAGGCCGCCGACGCGATGGGGGCCGACAGCATCTGGATTTGGGATCACTTCTTTCCGCTCTACGGCGATCCCGACGCCAACCACTACGAGGCCTACACCCTCCTCGCCGCACTGGCCGTCGACACCGAGCACGCCCACTTCGGCGCACTCGTCACGTGCAACTCGTACCGGAACCCACAGCTCCTCGCCGACATGGCGCGCACCATCGATCTGCTGAGCCACGGCCGGTTCATCCTCGGCATCGGTTCGGGCTGGTTCGAGCGCGATTACACCGAGTACGGCTACGAGTTCGGTACCGCGCCCGGGCGGCTCAAGGACCTGGCCGCCGCCCTCCCGAAGATTCAGGATCGGCTCGGGGCTCTCGTACCCCCTCCCGACGGTGACATCCCGATCCTGATCGGTGGCAGTGGCGAGAAAGTCACGCTGCGCCTCGTCGCGCAACATGCCGACGCGTGGAACACGTTCGGACCGCCCGACAACTTCGCGAGCAAGAATCGGGTCCTCGACGAGTGGTGCGAGAAGGAGGGCCGCAAGCCCACCGAAGTCGAGCGGACCGTCGCGATCCAACCGGACGAGGTCGGCAACGTCGACGCGTACCTCGAGGCCGGCGCCGAACACTTCATCGTGATGGTCGGCGCACCGTACGACCTCGCCCCGTTGGAAGCGCTCATCGCCGCACGCGGATGACGCCGCCGGTCCTGCTCCCGCCCGGAGCGCGACCGGGATTCATCGCCACCCTCGCGGTTCCGGGTGATTTCTGGTGGGTGTGCGAGCAGCCGACTCCACTCGCGGGCATGGGCTATCCCCGCGCCGGGGTGTGGGACACGCTCGCCGAACGCGGGTTTCGCCACGTGATCGACCTCACGCGCGACGAGTCGAAGTACGACCCGACCCCGCTCCAGGGTCACGCATCCCGACTCTCCGACCTCATCGCGCGCCGCCACCCCCGAGACCCCGAACGCGACGAGGCGCGAATCCGGACCGCGGCCGCGCTCACCGCGGCGTGGTGGTCCGCCGGTGAGGGCGTGCTCGTGCACTGCCACGGCGGTCGAGGCCGAACCGGCTCGGTGATCGGCGCAGCGCTGGTGTTGCTCGGTCACGATCCGGAAACGGTGATCGACTGGCTGTATCGGGTGCAGCGCACCCGCGGGCGGCGCGGCTGGCCCGAACAACCGTGGCAGGCAGACGTCGTACGTCGATCGGGCAACAACGTCTGACCGACGTCGACTTCGCGCGCTCCGCGCGAATCCGTCAGTTGCGCTGAAAGGTTCGAGGCGTATGAATCTCTCCGCCTTGCCTCAGACCGACGCATCAGCTATTAAAGTGCCCCGGCGGATCACTGCGTTCCATTTCGCATTCCCGTGAATGTCGGCGGAATGCGCGTCTCACTCCCTGGACCGCCTCGGATTCGCGATGCACCCGAGTTCTTCAGACCCGATGCAGACCCGCGCCACTCGCGGGCCGATTGCATTGTTCCTCGCCGCGGCGGTCGCCGGCCTCGTGGCCACGCTCGCGCTCACCGCCGGCGCCGGCGACGTGACTCCCCCCGTGGCGAGCGGCCTGCTGCCCCGCACCGCGTCCGAGCCCCGCTCCGAGCTCCTGTCCGAGCTCCTCTCCGAGCGCCGGGCCCGGGCCGCCACGAGTTCCACGTCGACGACACCGACGACGGCACCGGCACCGCCCGCACCGGCGCCGCCGGACACGACGTTGCGCCAACCCGTCGACGTCCCCGATCCGAGCGTGCGGTTGCCGATCAGCATCGTTGGTCGTATCCAGATTCCGAAGATCGGGCTGGATGTCGAGCTGCGGGACCAGATCACCCAGGAGTCCATCGATTTCGGTCCTTCGCATTGGCCGGGAACGGCCGATCCCGGTGGCTTCGGGAATGCGGTGATCGCGGGCCATCGCAACAGTCACAGCGCGCCGTTCTACGACCTGGCGAACCTGGCGCCCAGCGACCCGATCACGCTCGTCAATAGCCTCGGCGTCAGCTATCGGTACACCGTCACCGAGCTGTTCGTCGTCGAACCCACCGCGATGTGGATCACCGAGCAGGCCCCCGGTCGCACCCTCACGCTCCTCACGTGCCACCCACTTGGGCAGTCCTCGCAACGGCTGGTCGTCCGGGCCGCCCTCACGTAGTCCGAGCGCCGCGCGCTTCACAACGCGGATCTAGCTTGCCCGTCATGACGAACCTCATGCGTCGACTCGACGGTCAGCGGATTCTTGTGGTCGGCGCGGGCACCCAGGCGAGCGCCGATCCGGGCGCGCCGATCGGCAATGGTCGAGCCATCTCCCTCCGCGCCGCGCAGGAAGGTGCGACGGTCATCTGCGCGGACCGGGACCAGGAGTCCGCCGACGAGACGGCTCGCCTCGTCACCGAGGCCGGCGGGATCGCGTCGGTCGTGGTCGGTGACGTCTCGTCGCCCGAAGGATGCGCCACAGTCGTCGACGGCACCGTCGGGTCGGGCGCACCCGGGCTGGTCGACGGCGTGGTGCTCAACGTCGGCATCGGGCGCGGCGCCGGATTGCAGGGCACCACGGTGGAGGACTGGGACCTCACGCTCGACGTCAATCTTCGCGCCCATTTCTTGATCTCCAAATTGATCATCGACCGGGTCACCGACGGCGGGTCGATCGTCTCTATCAGCTCAGTTGCCGGCCTCAAGCCCGGGAGCCGCCTTCCGGCTTACGACGCGTCGAAGGCCGGACTGATCGGGTTGACGCGCAACACTGCGCTCGAAGGCGCACGCCGCGGGATTCGAGCCAATGTCGTCGCCCCTGGGCTCATCGACACGCCACTTGGCCGCTGGGCGTCGGAAGGCCGGCCGTCACGAGTGCGCACGCCGGTCCCACTCGGCCGCCAGGGCACGGCATGGGAGGTGGCCGCGACGGTTGCGTTCCTCCTCTCCTCCGACGCGAGCTACATCACCGGTCAGACGATCGCGGTCGACGGCGGCCTCACCCTGATCTGACCCTGGCTCGGTCAGTCGGCGGCTGCGAGTCGTTCACGCGTCGCCTTCGGCAGGCCCGCAACGACCCGTTCGTACGAGTGGGAGACCATCTCATCGATCTCGTCGTCAGGAATGGTGCCGTCGAGGATCACGGTGTTCCAGTGCTTCTTGTTGAGGTGATAGCCGGGGATCACCGCGTCGTGCTCGGCCCGCAGTGCCACCGCAAGGCCGGGTTCGCACTTCACGCTGATGGTCGGTGGCGTGCTCTCCGGCGCGATCAGCAGGAACACCTTCCCCACCACCTTGTAGACGTCGACCTCGGGTCCGAACGGCTGCTCCTCGGTGACCTCGGGCAGCTCCAGTGCGAACGCGGCGACGGCTTCGGGTTGCATGGCGACGAGCTTCTCACCTGACGGTCGGGCGCGATGACGCTTGCACGCCGGGGGGCCGGGGTCGCCAAATACACCGTCCGAGCACGACCGTGCAGCCGGACTGATCATCGGGTCCCGGTGGCGGGACGACCACTGGCTACGTGACGCTTGGGTGAGGGGGATCGGTCTCGAGGATTGGGATGGATGTCACGCCGAGCGTGACGCGGGTCCCACACGCGCGTCGGGAAGGGGACATTCCCGCGCCCCTGGGTGTTGAGATCGCGTGTTCCACTGTGTGCGGCTTCGCCTGCGATCGTGCAAGGTGTTTGCGTGAACATCGCCGAGTTCTACAAGCAGGACCCGCGGCGCAGGAGTTCCGATGAGCTGGCCTTCGGGACCGAGTGGAAGGCCGACGGACACAAGGCCGGTTGGAACGTCTTCTGGGTTCGCGACACAGGTGAACTCGCCGCCATGCGTACGGGATGGATCTGGGAGGGTGGCCCTGGGCTCGTGGCCGATCTCGTCGCTTCGGTCGCACAAGCGGGCACAGGACCGGGTGTGACCGTTCTGCTGGTAGAACGCGACGAGGAGGCATGCTGCGACGCTTGAGGGGTTGGGAGGATGCACACGCTTCTCCGAACGGTTTCGGCTGGCTGCTCCAAGCGGTTGATGCCACGTAACCCGGTGTGCGGTTGTCGCCCCACGCTCAGGTGTGATGAACGCGCCCTTGGGGGTGAGGCGCGATGATCATCGTGGCGGCCTCTTGGCCGGTAAAGAGTGGAATCCGGTCTTCCGCGCAAGCGGATGAGAAGGGCCAAGAAGTAGCCCCGGCTGCTTAACGCCGCGTCGCCAGGTGTCTTGCCGAACGCCTGGATGGTGTGGTTCCCGCTTCTCGCGCTCAGCGCACGTCACGGGTGCGACCTCGTTCGTGCTGGCGTGCCGATACTCGTTTTCGGAGATTCGGCTTACCTATACACATGTATAGCTATTAGGAATTCCGGAGATTGGCCCTCCGTCCCGCGCCGTCGGGGTCCAGAACACGAGGAGTCGGCCTCCGGAAAGAGCGCAGTACGGGGGCAACTGTTGCTCGGGTGTACTTACCGCGCGCCTGGGTGACGGGGTGATGTTGGTTGCAGCCGGTGGTCGGCGGGTTCTGTTGCCGAGCGTTCATTCGCGTAGTAGATACTCAACTGCGTGTTTCTAGGGCGAGAGGACAGATCATGGCGGGGTTCCCGGCGATTGGCCATGTGGCATTAACGGTCCGTGATCTTGGAACGAGTGTCCCGTGGTACCGGGCGTTGATCGGTGCTGATCCGGTCCTCGACGAAGACACCGGAGCGTTTCACCACACGGTGTTCTTGGTCGGGGGAACCTTGCTCGGTCTCCACCAGTTCGGCGACCGGCCGACCGATAGCCCGTTCAGCGAGTTCCACTCGGGTCTGGACCATCTGGCGTTCGGTTGCGCAACTCGAAACGAACTCGAAGAGTGGCAGCATCGTCTTGATGAGCTCGGGATAGCTCACGGTGGGATCGTCGACGCTTCCTACGGTTCGGGGTTGTCGTTCCGAGACCCGGACAACATCGCGTTGGAGTTCTTCGCTCCACCGGGCTGACTCGGGCGCGACGGTCGGGGACCGAGTGTGAGCAGTTCGGATGTCATTGCCGAACTGCTTGGGTGTGCGACGGATCGGTTTCGGTGTTGAGGATCTGCGTCACGCTGAGCGCGACGTCGCCCCCAAACGCTGCTCGGGACTCAGTGCGCGCCGGGGTGGGCTGACGGGCTTGTCTGCGCCGATGACACAACCCGAGAACGCCGGCATTCTGTGCTCGTCCATCGCGAACCGATAGGGTCACGACCTCAACGCGGGAGTCCGGTG
>JANPMG010000172.1:0-67075 GCA_031422675.1 Acidimicrobiia bacterium
CCTCTAAGAAGTCCGCTGCCTTCGCCACGCCGCCAACGAGCGCAACCAAATAGGTTTCAAAATTCTTTGCCCAATCGGCCAACACCTTCTGGGGCTTGCCTGAGGTGTTGTGCACGTAGATGTCGATGCCGCCGAGTTGCGCCGCCGAGTTGGCGACCCAGGCCTCGAGCGAAGGGAGGTCGACGGCGTCGACGACGTCACCGACCACCGTGCCCCGCTCACCGAGTTCCGCGACGGCGGTCGCGACCTCATCCGCGTTTCGGGCGCAGATGGCAACCGAGGCTCCTTCGGCGAGCAGCGTTTCCGCGATCGCCCGTCCGATGCCTTTGGTCGAGCCGGTGACCAGCGCTCGCTTGCCTGTGAGTCCGAGGTCCATGGTTCAGCTCCGTAAATTGATCGCGTGATTAGTTATTCCACCACTCCGGCCGCCCTTGCGGCAATCCGGGGGTCAGCGCAAGACGTCAGTCCATGGGATGGCCTTGTCCACCCGCGGCTCACCGGGCAGTCCGAGGACTCGCTCGCCGATGATGTTCCGTTGCACTTCGTCGGACCCGCCGGCGATGCGATATCCCGGTGCCCCGAGCACGTGCTCGCCCCACTCCCAGGTGCCCCACGCGCCGGTGTCCGCAGTGAGCCTGGGTCCGAGAATCCGGCCCGCCACCCGCGACACCTTGGTCATGCCCTCGGTCCACATGAGCTTTCCGAGCGATCCTTCCGGGCCCGGGGTGCCGCCGGTTGCGAGGTCCGCAGCCCGTTGATTCAGGAACGCCTCGACCCGTCTGTGGACGTAGACCTCCATGAGTTCCTGGCGAACGAGCGCATCGTCGGTGACCCCCATGGCCCGCGCCGCGGCCAACAGTTGGGGCCATCGCCCCCCTGGTCGATCGGCACCGGCCGCTCCGGTCGGGTCGCTGTGATCGCGTTCGAAACCGAGGGTCGTGAGCGCGACCTTCCAGCCGTCGCCCTCCGCGCCGAGTCGCATCGAGTCGGGGAGGCGGCAGTCCTCGAAGAACACTTCGTTGAACGACGAACCGCCGCTCATCTGACGGATCGGTCGGATGTCGATCCCGGGTGCATCCATCGGGACCAGGAAGGCGGTCATGCCTTTGTGTTTGGGCAGGGTCGGGTCGGATCGGGCAATGAGCAGACCCCACTCGCTGAACTGCGCACCGGAACTCCAGACCTTCTGACCGCGGATGACCCACTCGTCACCGTCGCGCACGGCCCGACACGCGAGCCCGGCGAGGTCGGAGCCGGCTCCGGGCTCGGAGAACAACTGGCAACACAGCAGGTCGGCCGCCAGGAACGCGCCGACGAAACGCGCGCGTTGCTCGTCGGTGCCGAAGACTCCGACCGTGGGGGCGATGAGGTCGGTGGTGACGCTGAAGGATTCGTGGGCGGTTGGAATCCGGTAGCGGCGCTCGAGGGCCGCGAACGCCCGAGAATATTCCTTGGTCAAGCCGAGCCCGCCGAAATCCCGGGAAGCAGTGATTGCGTGATACCCCTGCGTCGCCTTCAACCGACTCCAACGTCGGGCATCGGCGAGGAGTGCTCGTTCGTCGTCGACGCTCAGGGCGTGGAATACCGCAACGCTGAAATTTGCGTCTCGCGGGGTCGGCCCGGCAGCTTCCGAATCCCGGTCGTCTCGCTCGAGGGGCTCACCGTGGGCCGCGAGCCAGGCCGATGCCTGTTGGGAGAACTCCTCGACTGACTCGGTCACGGCGCCAAGGTAACCGGTTGGTTGATCCACGACGGCGGACGCGGATGACTCGCGCGTCTGGCCCTACCATCTCGCCGTGGCCACCAAAAACCCTCGGCTCGGACGCCCTCCTGCGTCGAGCTCAGCCGAGACCCGGGAGCGGATCATCGGTGTTGCCCGGCGATGTTTCGCCCAGCACGGCTACGAAGCAACCACGAACCGGATGCTCGCCGGCGAGGCGGGAATCACCACCGCGGCGATTTACCACTACTTCGATTCCAAGCTCGACATCTACCGGGCGGTGCTCGATGAGGTGCAGGGGTTGGTGTACCAACTCTTCGCGGCTGCGGAGCGCGATGCCGACACCTTCGTCGACAAACTCGCAGCGGTGTACGAGGTCGCCCATGATCTGAATCGGGCGGACTCCACGCTGGCGCGTTTCCTCGGCTCGTCGCGGATCGATCGGCTCCGAGACCCGGAACTCGCGGACGCGCTCGGGGTTAGCGACACCCGGGGCGAGGGTTTCTTCGAGGCGATCGTGGACCGCGGCATCAAGACCGGCGAGGTTGCCAAGCGCGATCGCGAGCCCGTCATCCGCTACATCCGAGCCTTCAACATCGGTCTCACCGACGGACTCTCGGGGGATCACACCGAGCACCGACAGGCGATCGACGGGTTCTTGCTGGTGCTGCGCGGGTACGTCGCGAAGAACTAACCGCCGTAACTAACTGCGTGGTTAATATCGGGGCCTCGACCGCGAACGGCACGGAACAGGGGGCACCAGATGGGCCAGCTCGAGGGACGCGTTGCGTGCGTGACGGGTGGGACGCGCGGGATCGGGCGCGCCGCGGCGGAAGCGTTCCTGCGAGAAGGAGCGCAGGTTGTGGTCAGCGGACGTGACGCCGAGAAGGGCGAGCGTGCACTCACGGAGATGAGCGGGGGCGACGACGTCCACTTCGTCGTCGGCGACGTCTCGGTACGCGAAGACTGTGAGGCGCTGATCCAGGCCACGGTCGACCGCTACGGCACGATCGACATCCTCCACGCCAACGCGGGTGGTGTGGTCGGCCCGGCCCCGGTGGCGACGATGACCGACGACGCCATGCAGGACACGCTTCTTCTGAACTTCTGGCACACGTTCTGGACGATGCGCGCCGCGCTTGGTCACATGATCCCGCAGCAGAGCGGCCGGATTATCGCGACGTCGTCGGTGGAGGCGAAGCTGGGCACGCCCGGACTCTCGAACTACGTCGTTTCGAAGACGGCCATCAATGGTCTCGTGAAAACCGCGGCCAAGGAGGTGGGCACACTCGGGATCACCATCAACGCGGTCTGCCCTGGCGCGATCGAGACCGACGCCATGCGCGACAACGCGCCTGCCGCGGCCGAATCGATGGGGATGAGCTACGAGGAACTCAAGTCCATGTTCTCGGAGGCGTCCGCGATCAAGCGGCTCAACGAGGTCGAAGACGTCGCCGAGGTTCTGGTGCTCCTCGCATCGGATGCTGGTGCCGGCATCACTGGTTCACTCATCTCGATCGACGGCGGCACGTCGCCGTACTAAGGAGCAGCACATGGGAAAGCTCGAGGGAAAGGTTGCCGCCATCACCGGCGGTACGCGCAGCATCGGGCGAGGGATGGCCGAGGCGTTCCTGGCCGAGGGCGCCAAGGTCGTGGTCAACGGTCGCGGCGCGGAGAAGGGTCGGCGCTGCATCGAGGAGATCGACGCGGGCGACAACGCGTTTTTCTACGCGGGTGATGCATCCAAGCAGGCCGACGTGGAGGGGCTAATCGACTTCACGGTTGATCACTTTGGCCAACTCGACATCTGTTGTCTCAACTCCGGCGGCGTCGAGAACACTGCGCCGGTCGCGATGATGACCGACGCAGAGTGGCAGCTCGAGATGGACTGGAATCTCAACCAGGTGTTCTGGGGCATGCGTCGTGCGTTGCAGCACATGATGCCCAGGGAGTCGGGCCGGATCCTGGTGACGTCGTCGGTGGAGGGCAAGCTCGGCAAGCCGGGGATTCCCGGTTACACCGCGGCCAAACACGCAGTGAACGGACTCGTGAAGTCCGCCGCCCACGAGGTCGGCACAATGGGGATCACCGTCAACGCGATTTTGCCGGGGCTGACCGAGACCGACACGTTGATCGAGAAAGGTCCCGGCTCGGCCGAGGCGATGGGCCTCGAGAACTACGAAGCGCTGATCGAGCTGTTCACCCAGAGCTCCGCGATCAAGCGACCCAACAAGATCACCGAGGTCGCCGCGGTTGCGGTCCTCCTCGCCTCCGACGCCGGCCGCAACATCACCGGAACGTTGTTCCCCGTCGATGGCGGGACAATGCCTTACTAACGCGCCCTACGAAGAGAGGTCGTAGCCTTCCCGCGCAGGCGTACGGCTCAGGAGGGGTTCTTGATGACATCGTTGGGAATCCGTCATGTTCACCTGCTCGTCGCCGAGCACGGCCGAGCGGTTGCGTTTTACCGCGACGCGTTCGGCATGGAAGAGCGCTTCCGAGATGGACCGATCGTGTTCCTGGGGACCCCCGACGGCGGCGACTCCCTCGCGTTGCATCTCGCAATGACCGATGAAGAGCGTGAGCGGGTCGGCCAGCAGGGCGGATGGGAGCACTACGGCATTCACCTTTCCGATCGCACGGCCGGAGGCATCGATGCTGCGGTGGAACGAGTGAAGGACGCAGGAGGTCGAGTGCTCGGTCGGGGCGAGCATGCACCAGGCGTGCACTTCGCGTACGTCACTGATCTGGACGGGTACGCGATCGAGATCTGACGCCATCGAGCCGCAGGTCATCGCGATGTACGACTTCAATTCGACGAGCCTTCGCGATCGGGCATCCGGTGCAGGTGGTAACTGACTCGAGCGGGCCGACGTACGACGAGATCGGCGTGGGATACCGCGCGAAGCGAAAGCCGGATCCCCGATGGGCGGCGCAGATCCATTCGGCGCTGGGCGATGCGCGAACCGTTCTCAATGTCGGGGCCGGGGCGGGGTCCTACGAGCTGACCGACCGATCGGTGATCGCGCTGGAGCGGTCGAGGATCATGATTGACCAACGGTCGCCTGCGGCTGCACCGGCAGCTCAGGGCACCGCCGACCGCCTTCCCTTCAGGGACAAACAGTTCGAGGCGGCACTTGCGGTCTTGACGGTGCACCACTGGCCTGATCCGGCGCACGGGCTCGCGGAACTGCAGCGCGTCTCGAACCGACAGGTCATCGTCACGTGGAATCCCGAAGTATTCGCTGAGCGGATGTGGCTCGTCTCGGAGTACCTGCCCGAGGTCGTCATGCGTGAGGCGACGCTCGCGACCGAAGTCACGATCGTCGAACTCCTTGGGGCCACCGACTCGCGGGTGCTTCCGGTCCCGTTCGATTGCACCGACGGTTTCTTCGGGGCGTACTGGCGTCGTCCAGAGGCGTTTCTCGACCCCGACGTGCGACGAGCGATCTCCGGCATCGCGCTTCTCGAACCGGAGAAGGTCGAGCGCGCGATCGCTCAACTCGAAGAGGACCTCCGAAGCGGTACGTGGCAGCAACGCCATCAGGATCTCCTGGATGCGACCGAGCTTGACCTCGGTTACCGTCTCGTCGTTGCAGAGTCACGCTGACGACCAAGGGCCTACCGTGAGTCGCAACGAATGGGGGCGACCGTGACTGAGACTGCGAACGACGAGCGCTTCCAACCCGTCCTCGACGCGTTCCTGTCCAACGATGCATCGGCGCTGCAGGACGCGATCGATCGTGACCGGGCGATCGTCAATCTCGCCTGGGGCGACAACACGCTGATCGAATGGGCGACGCAACCACCCCATGGGATCGACGCCGCAGTGATCGACGTGCTGATCGTGAACGGGGCACACCTCGATCGAGCGCTCAACCTTGCTGGATGCTGGAACTTGGCCGACTTCTGCCGCCAGCTGCTCGCGGCGGGCGCCGATCCGACGGCTCGAGCCGATGTCGACATCACACCCTTGGAGTCGGCGGCCATGCACGGCTCCACCGACTCCGCGGATGTGCTCATCCAGTATGGGTTGCACCGGCGCTCGCTGTGGCTTGCAGCCGCCGGCGGACGACTCGATCTGGTCCACGACTGGGTCAGCGCCGACGGCTCGCTGCGCCGCGATCCCGGCCCGTACCGACCGAACTGGGTCGACGTCGGCCGGCCGGCCGGTGATCCGCCAACCGATGACCCGGCCGAGATCATCGGCGAGGCACTCGTGTTTGCTGCCGCCAACAACCGCAGAGAGGTCGTCGACGTTTTGCTCGACGCGGGAGCCGATATCGACGCTCGCCCGTATCGCAACACCACAGGCCTCCACTTCGCCGTCCAGTTCCGTAAGGCGGCCATGGTTCGCCATCTCCTCGACCGAGGCGCCTCGACCCGCATCGAGGACGACCAACATAGAAGCGACGCGCATGGGTGGGCCCTCGCCTGCAACGACGGCTCCGCCGAAGCCGAACTGATCGCCGCGGCGCTCGCCTCCGCGACCGCCTGAGTCACCTGCGCGACGGCAACTCGGTCTCGCGCGTCACGACCCAACTCAACGCACCAGAGCCTCAGCGCTCGAGGTTCGGGTTCGCAATGCGGTGGTGGGGGACTTGGGGGCCGGCCACCCAGCCGCAGAGCTGCGGATCGCATTCGCGCAGCTCGCCCTCGATCCAGGATCCGTCGGGGCGGAACCGGCCCCAGCGGTCGCCGGTGGTGACGAGCAGAACTCCTTCACCGTCGCGCTCGTAGAGCGCGCCGGTGAGCGGGTGGTAGAGGCCTTTCACTGGCTGTCCTCGGGCGGGCCGTCGTCGATGAAGCGGGTCAACGTGTCGTGGAGCCAGCGGATCTTCGATTCCTGGTAGTTGCCGAGCGTCACCCCGGGCTTGTGCGTGGTCTCGAGCCCCTGCTGCACTCTGGCCATGTTGAACAGGTCCTGGTTGAAGACCTTGCCGAGCATCCCGAGTTCGGGCGCGTCGATGAACGTTTCGGCTTCGGTGAGAAAGTGGACCGGCGCGTTCGGTGGCCGCTCGCCCTGGAACGGAGCCAGGAACAGACACTCCATGATGGAGCTGCGATGGTCGTCGCCGTTGGGGCGGAACCGGTACACGATCCGGTTGAACGCGCCCCAGGGGTGGAAGTTGGGAAACACCGTGTAGTCGATACTGTCCATCAGCTCGGCATCCGATATCTCGTCGACCCGGTCTCCTGCCACGGGTCGCCAGCGATCCCGGCTCGCCTCGGCGCCGACCGCCCGCATCGACTGTTCCTCGCTCACCGGCAGGGGCGACGGCTCGTCGTGGCGGGTGTCGGTCATCGCGCGCATCATCTGGTCTTGAGTGGGTGTCCAGTCGAGCCGCGGACTCGGCGACCCGCCCGCGGTGATCACGCGGGCGAAGTTTTCCCAGATGTCGACCTGGCTGTTGGTGTCGGCGAGGTAGGGCAGGATCTGGGGGTGGGTACCACCCACGTGGAACGCCTCGCAGAAGGCCTCCTGCGCGACCTTCCAGTTGGCGTGGATGACCTTCGCGACGTGCGCCTGGGTGTAGCGATTCCCGAGGTCCCAATCTGCGAACTGCTCGACGATCCCGCCCAGGAAGGAGTCCAGTGGCTCGGCGTCTCGGTTGGGATTGATCATCACGAATCCGGCCCAGGTGTCCACCTGACATTCGGGCAGCGAGAACGCTTCGTCGTTCACATGGTCGAAATCCCAGCGGGCGGGAACGTCCTTGAGGGTGCCGTCGAGGTTCCAGGTGAACCCGTGGAACGGGCAGCGGATCTCGCTGCACCGTCCGTCGTGGTCCTTGAGCCGGCGGCCCCGATGGAGACAGGCGTTCGGGTAGGCCTTGATCTCGTCGGTGGCCGTGCGCATGATCACGTACGAGGCGCGCACGATGTCGTAGACGGTGTGGTCGCCGACTTCAGGGATGTCGCTCTCGCGGCAGGCGAACTGCCACACCCGTGGCCAGAGCCGTTCGGCTTCGCGGTCGTGCCACGCGCGCGAGATGTAGTGGGACACGTGGATGTCGTCGCTGCCCAGGTAGCGGGGGGACTCGATCCGCAGGACTTCCGGGACGGGTCTCGTGTCGGTGTCGAGCAGCTGTTGGTACGTGATGCCCGGGGAGCGGGCCGCACCGGGATCGGGCCGGCTCACCCGTCGGCCGTCGGCGCGTAGTTGACGACGCGATGAGTGCGGCCGCCGGCGACGAGGATGAGTTGGCCAGTCACCCACGACGCGGCGTCGGAGGCGAGGTAGACCACCGCGGCGGCGATGTCGTCGGGGGTCCCGGTGCGCCCGAGCGGAACCGACGCCGCGATCTCGGCGAGCTTGTCCGAGTCGTTCGTGAGGATCTCGCGGAACGCCTCGGTCACGACCGGGCCGGGTGCCACGCCGTTGACCCGGATGTTCGGCGCGAGTTCGAGCGCCAGCGTTTGGGTCATGTTGTTCATCCCGGCCTTCGCGGCCGCGTACGGACCGGTCGAGGGGGACCCGCGCGTGCCCGCGCCCGAGGAGATGTTTACGATCGATCCGCGGTTGACCATGTGCGTGGCCGCGGCCTTGCAGCCCTGGAACGCCGTGGTGAGGTTGAGCTCGAGCTGGGCCCGGAAGGTCTCGTCCGGCGTGTCGATCAGCGATTGGGTTGACTTTTCGTCCGAGCCACCGACGTTGTTCACCCAGATGTCGAGCCGGCCGAACTCTTCGATGGCTCGTTGCGCGACCACCTCGGAGAAGTCACGGATATCACCGTCGACGACGAGGGCCCGGCGGCCTCGTTCGCGGACCCCGGCGGCGGTCTCCTCGAGGTCGGCCACCCTCCGCGCGTTGAGCACGAGGTCGCACCCGAAGTCGGCGAGACCCCAGGCGATGGCGCGACCGATCCCCTGGCCGGAACCCGTCACGACTGCGACTCGGTCGGTCATCTCGAACGCATCGCGCAGACTCATTCGCGAGAAACTAACTCAGCGATTAGTTTGAACCAAGATGAGCGAGAAGCGCACGACCTTCTGTCGGGTGTGCCATGCGGCATGCCCGATCGAGGTCGAGGTCGAGGCGGGCCGGCGGGTGCTTGCCGTCACTGCCGATCGCAACGACCCGTTGTTCGGGGGCTACACCTGCATCAAGGGTCGCCAGTTGGCGGATCAGCACCACCATCCGGACCGGATCCGGTCTTCGCTGCGCCGGACGGAACAGGGATTCGAGCCCATTGCTTCGGCAACTGCTCTCGACGAGATCGCCGCGACGATCGACGGCATCGTCGCGCGCCACGGACCCCGCGCCGTCGCCAGCTACACCGGCACCGGCGCATTCCAGAACTCGATCTCGGTGCCGGTCACCGCGGCCTGGCACGCCGGCTTCGGGTCACCGTCGTTCTACACCTCGATCACGATCGACCAGCCCGCGCACCGCGCGGCCGCGCTGCGGATGGGCACGTGGGAGGCGGGCTGGGACAATTTCACCGATGCCGACGTCTCGCTCGCGGTTGGTTACAACCCGCTCGTCTCGAGCTACGCCCCGGCAGGAGGCTTGCAGGGCACCAACCCGTTCGTCGCGTTGCGTCGGGCACGCGAACGCGGCCTGAAACTCATCGTGATCGATCCGCGCCGAACCGAGCTCGCGAGCGCAGCCGATCTTTGGCTCCAGGTTCAGCCCGGGGAGGATCCCACGCTGCTCGCGGGGATCATCCGCCACATCCTCGCGAACGACCTTCATGACCAGACCTTCTGTGCTCGCCACGTCGAGGGGGTCGACGCGCTCGCCGGCGCGGTCGAGGAGTTCACGCCCGAGTACGCGGCAACTCGGGCACGGGTCGACGCCGCCGATGTCATCCGCGCCGCCGAGTTGTTCGCGGCCGGCCCGAGGGGTGCCGCCGGGACCGGTACCGGGCCGAACATGGCACCGCATTCAATGCTGACCGAGCACCTGACGTTGGCGTTGAACGTGCTCTGCGGACGGGTCAGGCAACCCGGTGATCGCCTGGAGAGCGGCAACTTCCTGGTCCCGGGCGACGCCCGCCGCGCGCGGGTGGTGGCACCGGGTGACCCGACGCCGGGCGCCCCCCACCGCATGGGTGGATTGGCGGGGATGTCCGGCGAAATGCTCACCAACCGGCTGGCTGACGAAATTCTCGAGCCCGGCGAGGGACAGGTTCGGGCACTGATCGTCTCCGGGGGCAACCCCGTTGTCGCCTTCCCCGACCAGTCCAGGACCGAGGCCGCGCTCGACGCGCTCGAGCTGTTGGTCGTCATCGACCCGCGGATGACGCCCACCGCGCAGCGCGCGCATTACGTGATCGGTCCGCGCCTCGAGCTGGAGCGGGCCGACGTTCCCCACATCATGGACAGTCGGTTCCCCGCGCCGTACACCAACTACACGCCGGCGGTGATCGACACCGACGACGACCTGCTGGCCGAGTGGGAGGTGTTCGCCGGGATCGCGGCGCGCAACGGCACGGAGATCGAGTTGCCGGGCGGGCACATCCCACACACCGATGGCGCGCTCTCGCCGGACCTCGACGACGACGCGATCCTCGATCTCGTCTACGCGCAGTCGCGAGTCCCGATGGCCGAGCTGCGCAATCACCGGGGCGTGATCTACGAGGATCGTCGAGTCGTGGTGACGGAAGCCGACGTCTCCAACGATCCTGGCGACGATGCAAGGTTCGCGATCGCGCCCGCCGACGTCGTTGCCGAGCTGGCCGAGGTCCGCCGAGAATCGAGTGGTGCCGACGTGCTCGCCGGGTACGTCGCGGATCGCTTCCCGTTCCGTCTCGTCAGTCGTCGCATGAAGCATGTCGTGAACTCGCTCGGACGCGAGCTGCCGGTCCTGGGCGCGGTCGGTTCGACCAACCCGGCGTACCTTCACCCCACCGACCTCGAGCGACTGGGGGTCGGTGACGGTGAACTCGTGCTGATCGCATCGCCCTACGGCGCGATCACTGGTGTCGCGGCAGCCGCCGAGGACGTGAAGCCCGGTGTGGTGTCGATGTCACATTCCTGGGGCGGCTCGTCGGACGAGGACGACGTGCGTGGCCAGGGCGTGCCGACGAACCGATTGGTCTCGGCCCAGGATGGGTTCGATCCGATCACCGGGATGGCAGTCCAGAGCGCAATCCCGGTGCGGGTGAGTGCGGCAGGAGAGCCGTGATGCGAGCCAGATGTGTGAGTCGAACGGGGGTGGGGGCGTGCACGCGGCGTTGATTACCGGTGCCGGCCTGCTCGAAGTGCGGGACTTCCCGGACCCGATCCCCGCGACGGCGGGCGTCGTGGTCGACGTCGCGTACTGCGGTGTGTGCGGCACCGACGTCCATGCCTACGCGTCCGGCCGCGCCTACACGCCCGCGATCTGTGGGCATGAGTGGACCGGCACGATCTCTGCGGCCGGCCCATCGGTCACGCGGCTCGCCGAGGGTGACCGGGTGGTCGTGGGCGTTCCCGCGCCGTGCGGAACGTGTCCCGCCTGCTTGGCGGGCCAGACCGGTCAGTGCACCACCTGTTCGGCGTTCGCGCACGGTCGTGATCCCGGGGCGCCGCCCCACGGTGGGTTCGCGCCCCGAATTGCCGTGAGCGTCGATCGCGTGCTCGCGGCCCATCCCGACCTCGATGACGAGACGCTGGCGCAGGTCGAGCCGGTCACGGTGTCGCTGCACGCGGTCAACCGGAGTGGGCTGCGCGCGGGCGACACCGCGGTCGTGCTCGGTGCCGGTCCCGTCGGCATCACCACCATGCAATGCGCCGCGGCCGCCGGGGCCGGGCCCATCCTGGTGATCGAGCCGAGCGACACTCGCCGGGCGTTGGCGCGCGCGCTCGGCGCTAACGCCGTTGCAACGCCGGAGGCCGCGGCCGACCTGGTGAGTGAACAGACGGGTGGTCTGGGAGCAGATGTCGTCTACGAGTGTGTCGGCGGTGGCGACGCACTCGGGGCCGCGGTCGACCTCGCGCGTCGGGGTGGCTCGGTGTGCATGATCGGATTGGGGGACACCAGCGTGTCGATTGATCCGGCCACCTGGCTGCGCAAGGAGATCACGGTCACCGCGGCCCTCGGCTACCTGCATCACGAGTTCGCGTCCGCGATGGAAATGCTCGCCGACGGCCGGGTGCGAGTCGATGCACTCCACACGTCGACCACGAACATCGAGGGGCTGGCCGCGGTGCTCGATGAACTTGCGAGCGGACGGTCGACCCAAATGAAAGTCCTCGTGAACCCCCGATGGTAGGAGTTCGTATGTCGACCCAAGTTCCGATCACCGACGGCCTGTTCACCGGGCCGAGAGACGCCCCCAAACTCCTCGCGAGCCGGTGCACGGAGTGCGGCAATCACATGTTCCCGGTCCAGCACGGCTGCCCGCGGTGTGGCAGCGCGTCGACCGAGACCGTCGAGCTGGGGCGGCGCGGCACGCTGTGGACTTGGACGGTGCAGTCCTACCCGCCGAAGGCCCCGCCCTTCGCAGGCAACGCAGATCCCGAAACCTTCGAGCCCTACGGAGTTGGCTACGTCGACATCGACGGCCAACTCCTCGTTGAGGCGCGCCTCACGGTCTCGGACCCGGAGTCCCTCGAGATCGGTATGGAACTCGAGCTGGTGCTCGATCCGCTGTTCGTCAACGACGACGGCGACCAGGTGGTCACGTTTGCTTTCGCCCCTGTCGGCACGCGGTCGGAATCGAGCACCACATGACGGACGACGTCGCCATCGTGGGCATCGGCATCCACGAGTTCGGACGCCACGAGGGAATCGAGGGGGTCGACCAGGGCGTCATCGCGGTTCGTCGCGCGCTCGCAGACTCGGGACTGGCGTGGAGCGACATCCAGTTCGCGTTCGGAGGCAGCCAAGAAGCCGGGTCGGCCGACACGATGGTCTCCAAACTCGGACTCACCGGGTTGCAGTTCATCAACGTCGCGAACGGATGCGCGACCGGCGGATCGGCGCTGTTCTCGGCGTACAACTCGATCAAGTCCGGCGCGTTCGACGTCGGCATGGCCGTGGGGTTCGACAAACATGAACGCGGCGCGTTCCGCGTCGACCTCAAGGCGAACGGCCTCGAAGAGTGGTACGGCGCGTCCGGCCTCGCGCTGACCACCCAGTTCTTCGGGATGAAACTCAACCGTTACATGCACGACTACGGCATCACCGCGGCCACGTTGGCGCGGGTGGCCAACAAGGCGTCGCGCAACGGAGCGCGGAGCCCGATGGCATGGCGACGCAAGGAGCTGAGCGTGGAAGAGATCAGCGAATCGCCGATGGTCTCCTACCCGCTGACTCAGTACATGTTCTGTTCGCCGGCCGAGGGGGGCGTTGCGCTGGTGCTCTGCCGCGGTGACCGGGCGCGCGAGTTCACCGAGACGCCGATCTACCTGAAGGCGGCGGCGGTTCGCTCCCGCCGCTTCGGCTCCTTCGAGGTCATGGCGCCCCACCTCGCCGCGCAACGGGGCGACGGGCCGACGGTAGACGCGGCGAAGGCGGCATTCGAGATCGCCGGTATCGGGCCCGAGGACATCGATCTCGCGCAGCTCCAGGACACCGAGGTCGGGGCCGAGATCATGCACATGGCCGAGAACGGCTTCTGTGAGCACGGCGAGCAGGAGGAGATGATCGCGAGGGGAGAGACCGAGATCCATGGCCGCTTTCCGGTCAACACGGACGGCGGATGCTTGGCCAACGGCGAACCGGTCGGCGCGACCGGACTCCGCCAGGTCTATGAGAATGTGGTGCAGCTCCGCGGCGACGCCGGTGTGCGCCAGGTTCCCGGTGACCCCCGAGTGGCCTACACCCATGTGTACGGATCCCCGGGGATCTCGGCCGTCACGATCCTGAACCGTTGATGGCCCGCGTCCGTACCGTCGACCTCGGCAGTTCCTTCCTCGTGCAGCTGGACGGGGTGTGTGAGGTCCTGCTCGTGCGTCACGGCGAACAGGAACTGGCCACCACCATGGCCGTGGCCGACGCGTTCGACGCCCCGTTGTCCGAGCTGGGTCGCCGGCAGGCCGCCGCGGTGGGCGAACGGCTGCGCGGTGTGGGTGTCAACGCCGTCTATTCCTCGACGCGGTCCCGTGCTCGCGACACGGCCCACGCCATCGCTGCGCCCCAGGGTCTCGTGGTCACCGAGATCGACGATCTTGGCGAGATCCACCTGTGGCGCGACCTGCCCCAGGACCAGAGCCTGCTCGATTCACTCGACCGCGACGAGTTGCGTCGGATCATGAAGGAGGGGAACCGCACCCAACGATGGGATTCCTATCCTTACGCAGAACCGCGCGATGAGTTCCGCGCTCGCGTCGTCGGGGCGATCGACGCGATCATGGTGCACCACGTCGGCGAGCGAGTGGTGGTGGCATGTCACAGCGGGGTCATCAACGGCTACATCGCTCACGCCCTCGCGTCATCCCTCGACACCCCATGCACGCTGCATCACACCTCGATCACCACGGTGCGCTCCATGGACGACCTGCGGCGCGTCGTCCAGGTGAACGACCACGCGCACGTGCGCACGTTCCAGACCGAACTCAACCCGATCAACGCGCTGTAGTCCGTGCCCCCGTTCTCGGCTGACCTCGCCCGCCGACGACCGCACGAGCCCGCGCTCGTCGACGGCGCGCGCACCCTCGGCTGGGCGGAGATCGATTCCACCCTGAACCGGGTGGCGAATCGAATCCTCGATGCGGACCTCGGCCACTTGGGGCGGGTCGCAGTGTTCGCCGAGAACTCGGCCGAGACCGCGCTCGCGCATCTGGGTTGCCTGCTGGGTGGGGTGTCCACCGTTCCGGTCAACTTTCATCTGACCGCGGCCGAGACCGCCTACATCCTCTCCGATTCCGGGACCTCGATCCTCTTCGTCGATTTGGAGACCGCCGGTCGTGGGCTCGAGGCGGCGCGGATCGCGGGGGTCGAGACAGTCATTGGCTGGGGTGGGTGCCGGAGTGGAGACATCGTCGGCTGGGACGCCTGGCTCGCTGGTGGCGCCGACCGGAATCCACCGGGGTCGGTGCGCCCGCGGCCGAACTTGCTCTACACGTCGGGCACGACCGGCCGCCCAAAGGGCACCGAGCTGCCGCCGACGATGTTCGCGAGCGGCGACACGATGGACGAGCACCTCGAGGCCCTCACTCATGCACGCTTCGCGGACTTCGGGCCGCACCTGGTGGTCGGACCGATGTACCACACCGGTCCACTGTCGGGGATGCGCATCCTCGTGGCGGGGACACCGTCGGTCATCCTCGGTCGCTTCGATGCCGAAGCCACTCTCGCCGCAATCGACCGCCACCGCACCCGCAGCGCGGTGATGGTTCCCACCCACTTCGTGCGGTTACTGGGCCTGGCTCACGAGGTGCGGGACCGTTATGACGTTTCGTCGATGGAGTACGTCGCCCACACCGGCGCCAAGTGTCCCGATGAGGTCAAACGGGCGATGATCGACTGGTGGGGGCCAGTCTTTCTCGAGGCCTACGGCGCCAGCGAGGTCGGGACCACGTGCTCGATCGACAGTGCCGACTGGCTTGCGCATCCCGGTTCGGTCGGCCGAGCCGACCCGCCGTTCGAGGCGTTGATCGTCGACGAAGCCGGCGCGCTCCTTCCGCCCAACACCGAGGGCCGGCTCTACTTTCGCGACGCGACCGGACGCGGCATCGTGTACCACAACGATGCGGAGAAGTCGGCGGACGCGCACCTCGAGCCTGGTGTGTTCACGCTCGGCGAGATGGGCCGTATCGACGACGACGGGTTCGTCTACATCACCGACCGGTTCTCGGACATGGTGGTCTCGGGCGGAGTGAACCTCTACCCCGCAGAGGTCGAGAACTTCCTGATCGAGCACCCGGCGGTGGATGACGTGGCGTGCATCGGTATCCCGCACCCGGAGATGGGCGAGGAGATGCGCGCTTTGGTGGTTGTGGCCGAGGGCTGTTTGCCGAGTGAAGCGGAGATTCTCGACTACTGCCGGGAACGTCTGTCGTCGTTCAAGTGTCCGCGCTCGGTCGAGTTCGTCGATGATCTGGGCCGGAGTGCGATGGGCAAGATCAGCCGCCGGGCGCTGCGGGCCCCGTACTGGCCCGCTCCGTAGGAACGCCTCCGACAACTAGAGTTGTCACCGTGGAAATTGTGCCGAGCGCGCGCGAAAGCATGGCGTCTCCGATGACGACATCCGACAGTCCCGCCAGTTTGAGGGAACCTGAAGCGACCGATCCGCTTCGGGGATCCATTGGTAGATGAGGCCGACGAAACGATCGTCGAGAATATGCTTGAACTCGTGTGCCAGGCCGCTCGCGTGCACTCGCCGCGGTGCGGACCTCGACCATATCGAGTACGAACCCGCCGCGAACATCGGCGATCGTCGTCGCCACTGTTGGGTGTGGAACCGACCGAGGCGCACGAACAGGGTCTCATCCAGGCCGAGTGCGGTAACGGTCCCGATCCGGCCCTGGGTCTTCGCGACGCGTTCCACGACGACATCGCACACCAAGACCTAGTGCCGTGGCGGGCAACGTTTGCCTCGTTGGTGACGTGACTCCGAGCCGGCGTTCGGGGACAGTCCTACACCACTGCCGGTCCCGCGGGACAGCCGCGTAGTTGAGCCAGTCTTGCCGTGCAACGTCAGGATCAGCGACGGGGATCCCGGCCGTTCCAGGCGACGAGGCGGTCGATGGCGAGGGCGCCGACCGGTACGGGGACGGCCTCGGCGAACGGGATGGCGACCTCGTCGAGGCCCACGGCGGCCGAGATCTCCTCGAAGAGCGCTCGGCGGTTCTCCGCAGGCAGGATCGGGCGCGCCTGAAGCGCCGCGGTGATGACTGTGTCGTCCCAGTGGGGCTGCTGACCGGTCGCCGTCGCGAGGTCCCACGTGTGGACGGTCAGCTCGGAGAAGTAGGACGTCAGCACTTCCGCGCCGCTCCCCTGGATCCACGGTAGTGCCATGGGTCGTTCGAGCACGGCATCGTCGCGCCACGCATCTGCGGCGCGCGTGCCCGATGTTGCCCACGCGTCGGACCAGTCGTCGTCGGGCGCTTGGGTCTCCGTCACGGAGAAGGGATCTTCGTCGTTGCCGAGCGCGGCGATGCGGTCGAGTACGGCGACGAGGTGGCTGAGCATCGCGCGCACGTCCATCTCGGGGCACGGCGTCGGGGCGATGAGTTGGTCGGACCGGACGCCGGCGATTACCACCCTGCCGGTGGCGATGGCACGGTCGAGGATTGGCCGGGGGTCGATGAAGTGGTGCGTGGTTGAGCTGGTCGAGGTGGTCATGCTGCCATCGTGCCAGATCAAACCGGTCACGTTATGACCGGTTTGATGTGGAAGTGTCGTCGGGTGCGAGCTGACCGTCTGGTGGCCATCCTCCTGCTGCTCCAACGGCGCGAGCAGGTGACCGCGGCGGAGGTCGCCCAGGAGTTGGAGGTCTCCGAGCGCACCGCGCGCCGCGACCTCGACGCGCTGGCTATGGCCGGGGTGCCCGTGTACTCCATGCAGGGCCGAGGAGGCGGGTGGCGCCTGTTGGGCGGCGCTCGCACCGACCTCTCGGGGCTGACCGCGGGCGAGGCCCGCGCCCTGTTCCTGGTAGCCGGACCGGCCTCGACCGCAACCCCGGCCGTGAAGGCCGCGCTGCGAAAGCTCGTACGCGCCCTGCCCGAACCCTTCCGGGCACATGCCGAGGCAGCAGCGACATCAGTGGTCGTAGACCCACGACACTGGGGATCGAGCCAGGTCGAGCACCGACCACCCCGGTTTCTCGACGAGATCCAAGAGGCAGTGATCCGCGGCGTCCAGGCGCGGCTCGGCTACGTCGACCGCAAGGGCTCCGAGACCGATCGGACCGTCCACCCACTGGGTATCGTCGCCAAGGGTCCGACGTGGTACCTGGTCTCCAATACTGACGCCGGTCGACGGACGTTCCGGATCGACCGTGTCTCGTCGGTCGAGTTGACCGACGAGCTTGCGCAACGACCCGAGGGGTTCGACCTTGCCGAGAGCTGGCGCGAGATCGCCGACGAGGTCGACCGAAAGCGCACACCGCTCGAGAGCCAGGCCGTGTGCGCTCCCGACGGGATCGGCCTGCTCCGGATGGTCCTCGGAGGCCGCCTCGAAGTTGGTGGGTCCACGCCCGACGGCCGGATCGAGATCGTGATCCGCGGCCACAACGAGTACGCCCTCGCAGGCGAACTTGCCGGGCTCATCGAATGGCTCGAGATCACCGGCCCGCAGGGGGTGCGCGACCACCTCGCCTCGATCGGCGGCGCGCTTGTTGCGCGGTACGGCTGAGCCGGGCGCCACGCGCTCGGCGACCTCGCATGCGCAGAAGACACGCACCGCTCCCAAGACACCGCCGCCTCGCGCAGACGCGTACGACGAGTCGGACGGCCGCCCGTCGGGCCTCATCGGTATCCCATGACGGGCTAGCTGGCGGAATGGGACACTGCCCGCAATGTGCCGTTGGAGGACAGCGCGAACGTTGCCTGGCGCGGCACAAGTTATGCGCCACCACCGGATCACCCTGGGAGTCCTCCGCGGCGAGCACCGCACGTTTCACCGTCTTCGGCGTCGTGCCCCACAACTCGGCAGCAGCTCGATACGAGCCCACATCCCGATACGGAGATTTCATGTCCATGCGTTCATCACTGATTTCACACGCTTCTGTGTCCATGGCTGTCGGGCGCCGTCAGCTGTGTTCGCCGACCCCGGTGCTGCCGCGAGGGCGAGACGGACGCGCAGCTACCCCGGAAGTAACCGAGCGATTAGTTTCTCGGAACACTTTCGCGGAAGGCAACCACCATGACCGACGGATATCTCACCGACTGGCCGATGAGCGAGCGGTTCCCGCACTACACCCGTGCGAACGCCGGCGAGGTGATGGGCGATCCGGTAAGCCCGCTCGGCTGGACCTACGGCTGGGAGGGAGCGATGGTGCTCGGGATGCGCGACGGGTGGATCCGCGGCGGCACGCACGAGATGGCCGATTTCGATCCCGAATATCCGGAGACCTTCGGGATGTTCGGCGGGTACTTCTATCTGAACCTCGCGAGCTGTCGGCTCCAGGGGGTGCGCAATCCCGGAGTGACCGTCGAACAACTCGACCTGGCGTTCTTCGGGCACCATCCCGACGTGCCTCCTTATGTTGCCCATCCGGACGACGAGAAGCCGCACCTGGTCGAGAAGATCGCAGCGAATACGGCTTGGGTCATGTCGGCCGAGACGTGGCCGGAACTCGATGAGGACAAGGCCGCCGCGAATGCCCTCCGGGAGAACCGGGGCGACTTGAGCGCCTACTCGGATGAGGCGTTGCTGGACCGGGCCCGAACCATTCGCCCGATGCTGCGCCACCTCTTTGAACAGCACGTCGTGTCCGGATCGAGTGCCGCGGTGGCGCCGGGTGTCCTGGCTGCAGTCGGTGAGGGCATCGGTGATCCGACGATTCCGATGAAGTTGCTCGCGGGCATTGGCGATGTCGATTCGGCGTTGCCCAGCCATTCGCTGTGGGCGATGTCACGCAGCATCCGGCACGACGCCGGACTCACCGCGGCCTTTGATGCGAGCACCCATGGTGTCCTCGCGCGGCTCGGGTCCGAGGACTCCGCGCCGGCACGGGCGCTGCTGGCCGACTGGGACTCTTTCATCGACGAGTTCGGTTCCCGCGGTCCCAACGAGTGGGACATCCACGCCGACAGCTGGGAGACGGAACCGGCGCTTCCTCTCGCCGCCCTCGATCGGGTGCGCTTCCAGACCGACGAGGAGTCTCCCCACCTGCGTCACGATGCGGCCGTGACCCAGCGCGAGGCTGTGACCGCCGAGGTGCGGGCCAAGGTCGCCGACAACGCGGAGCTTTCGGGCATGCTCGAAGCCGCGCTGGTGGCGACCACAATGATGGCGTACCGCGAACGCACCAAGACCACCATCGTGAAAGTGATCCACGAAGCGCGGATGGCGTTTCGCGAACTCGGGCGCCGACACCTCGAGGCCGGGAACCTCGACGATGCCGACCACGTCTTCATGCTGATCGGCTCGGAGCTCGACGCCTTCGTCGCCGACCCGGCGTCGTTTCGCGAGCCGCTGCGTGAACGGGCGGTCGACTACTTGGCGCTGTGGGAGATCGAGCCACCGTTCATCATCCGCGACGGCGATCTCCCGCCCCTGAGTGCCTGGGAGCGACGCACCGAGGCGGCAGCGGTGCCGGTCGCGGCGGCCGGGTCACAGATCACCGGCGTGTCGGGCTCGCCTGGGGTGGCGCGCGGCATTGCCCGGATCGTGCTCGACCCCTGTGATCCCACTGCTCTGGAACCCGGTGACATTCTCATCGCGCCGTACACCGACCCATCGTGGACACCGCTCTTCATGACCGCGGGTGCAGTGGTTGTGGACGTCGGTGGCCAGATCAGCCACGCGGTCATCGTCTCGCGCGAGCTGGGGCTTCCGTGTGTCGTGTCGGCGACCGGCGCCACCGGCCTCATTCCGCCCGGTGCCACCGTCGAGGTGGACGGCAACACGGGTGTGGTGACCGTGATCGGCGCCGCCTGATGGCGCTGGCTCCCGACGGCTTCGATCTCACCGATCCGCAGGTGCAGCAAGCCCCCCATGCTCACTACGCCGCCATGCGTTCCGACGGCGTCCAGTACTTGCCGGCGAACGACGCGTGGGTGGTCCTGCGCCACGAGGACGCGTTGACGGTGTTGCGCGATCCGTTCACGTACTCATCGCAACTCGGCTCGAATCGCGAACAGCCGTCCGCAGCGGCGCAGGCCGAGATCGAGCGGATCGGAGCCCAGGGTCTGGCCCGACCGAGGACCCTGCTCGACAATGATCCACCCAGTCACACTCGTTACCGCCGGCTGGTTTCGAAGGCGTTCGCGCCACGCAAGATTGCCGAGCTGCGACCGTTCGTGGAGTCGGTCGCCGACTCCCTCATCGATGCCTGGGACGACCCGTCCTCAGTGGAACTCGTCCCCGAGTTCAGCGTCCCGCTCCCGGTGCAGGTCATCACGAAGGTGCTGAACCTGCCCTCGGAGCGTCATGGCGACTTTCGTCGTTGGACCGACGCCAGCACCGCCACCATCGGGGCCAGCGTGTCGGATGATCAACACATCGAGAACGCGCGGATCACCCTCGAACTGCAGGAGTTCTTCGTCGACCAGTTCGAGCAGCGTCGGGTCGAACCCCAGGATGATCTGCTGACCGCGTTGCTCAACTCCCACGTTGGTGGCGGAGAAGCCGGAACTCCCGCCGTACCGCTTGAGCTGCCGGAGCTGGTCCGGATCGCTCAACAACTCCTCGTCGCGGGGAACGAGACGACCACCAAGTTGATCACCGAGATGATGTGGTTGCTCGCGGTCAACGCGGGGGAATGGGAACGGGTCCGGGCTGACCCCGACCGGATTCCGAGGGTGGTCGAGGAGAGCCTGCGGCTCTCGAGCCCGAACCAGGGGATGTCACGGATCGCCATGTGCGACAGCACGCTGGCCGGCGTCGACATTCCCGAAGGCGCGCGGCTGGTGGTGATGTTTGCGTCGGCCAACCGCGACGAAGCGGTGTTCGGCTGTCCGAACGACCTCGACCCCGACCGCGATCACCTCTCTGACGAGTTGTCATTCGGTCACGGGATCCACTACTGCGTGGGCGCGAGCCTCTCCCGGCTGGAGGCGATCGTTGCCTTAGAACGATGTGCAATCCGTGTCGCCTCCTACCGGCTCCACGACGACAACGACTTCGAGTACCTGCCGAGCGTGGTGCTCCGGGGACTCAAGCGACTCCACCTCGATGTCACCATGGCCCCCGCCTGACGCGCGGTTCGGGACAGTCAACCGTTGGCCCGGACTGCGGTGCCGTACGTGGCGAGCGCCTCGCGCAGGGCGGCATCGAACCGAGCGATGCCGTCGAGCTTGCGGTGCTCGTAGCCCCGAACGGTCGCAGGGAGCGAGGCGATATCGATCGCATGGTCGAGAGACTCGGTGGTGAGGCCGTCGATCAACCGGTCAACCGCTGATCGGTAGTCCGCGGCCAGTTTTCGCTCTGCCCGTCGAACCTGGGTGTGGCCGAACGGGTCCCACGGGGTACCGCGCAGGCGCTTTCCCTTGGCCAGCACCGCCAACCCCGGGGCCGCCCACGTTCCTACCTTGATCTTGCGCTCCCGGCCGAGGGCCCGGAGCAGTGGAGGATGCAGGCGCCACGAGATCTTGGCCGGCCCGTCAACGAGGGTGGCCGCAGCTTTCAGAGTCGTCGGGTCGACGAGCAACCGGGCCACCTCGTACTCGTCCTTGTACGCCATCACCCGATACAGCTCGAGCGCGACTGCTTCGGAGAGCGCCCACGAGCCCGTCGCGACTCGTTGCTCTGCGGATGTCGTCCGGATCAGGTAGTCCAGGTATTCGCCCGCCAACCGTTCGCCGTCGAATCCCAATAGCTCGCACAACCGCAGCGTCACGTTCGTCACCAGCTCGACGGGAGCCCCGGCGTCGATCAGTTCGGCGACTCCGCGCTGGATCGTCGCGGGCAGCTCGGCACCGCGAGCGTCCCGGTCGCCGGGGCGCGGGTGTTGCGCGAGGGCACGATCGACCGCGGCGGGGTCAGCGAACGCGGCGCGCCCCCACGCGAAGGCGGCATGGTTGGCGGCGACCGCCACGCTGTTCAGCTCGATCGCCGCGGTCATCGACGTCGGGGTGACCGGAAGGATGCCCGCCTGCACGGCCATGCCGACGACCACCAGATTGGCGGTGGCCGGATCGCCGACCAGGCGATCGGCGACCGCTTCGGCATCGACCCACGCGGCGCCGGGCCGACCGGCCGCCTCGATGCGATCGCGGAGACGCTGTGGGTCAGTGATCGCACGCTCGGGGTGAAGCACCATGGCGACCGTCGCCGTCCGCGAACTCGAGCCGACGACGCGGGTTCGCTCCGGTGCGGCCGCGACGAGGGTGGCGTCGGCCGCAGCGACGATTGCGTCGAACGCGAGAAGCCCGTGAGCTTGGCCCGCGCCCACATGGTTGCCACCGACCTCCTCGCCGGTTCGGCCGAACACCACGTCGCTCACCACCGGACCCGCCTTCTGGGACAGGCCGGTCTGATCCAGGCCGCGCACCTCGAGCCCGTCGAGCATGGCGGCGGTAGCCACGATCTGCGCCGCGGTGACCACGCCGGTGCCGCCGACACCCGCCAGCCGAACCTTGGCGGACGCCGGCGCGGGCACTGGATCTGGGAGGTCGAAAGGGGGTGACACGGTGGGGAGCAGGGTCGGGCGGTCGGGTCCGAGGCGAGCCGCGCCGCGATGCCACCACCGCGACGGCTTCGGTTCCACGGTGATGAACGACGGGCAGTCGCCGTCGAGACAGGTTTGGTCGAGGTTGCAGGTCGCCTGGTCGATGCGGGTCCTGCGTCCGAGCGGGGTTTCGACGGGCTGGACCGAAAGGCAGGCGCTGCGCTCCCCGCAGTCACCACATCCCTCGCACACGCGCTCGTTGATCAACACCCGGGCCGCGGTGGCAAGCTTTGGGTCTCGCCGTCGGTGGCGGCGCAGCTCCGCTGCACACGGCTGGTCGTGGATCAAGACGGTGACCCCCGGTATGGCCGCGAGCTGCTCGTGGGCCGTGATGAGCAAGCCACGGTCCCAGAGATCGACCCCGGATGGCAGCTCGGAGCGGGGGGTGCGGTGGACGTCGTCGGTGGTGATGATGATCCGGGCCACGCCCTGGGCCTGCAGCATCCGGCAGATGTCGCCCAGGCCGCGTTGGCCGGCCGGGCGCTGTCCTCCGGTCATGGCGACGTGGCCGTTGTGGAGCAGCTTGAACGTGATGTTCACGTCGGCGTCGACCGCGGCTTGTATCGCGAGCTGACCGCTGTGGAAATAGGTCCCGTCGCCGAGGTTCTGGGTGAAGTGTTTCGTTTCGACGAACTCGGCCATGCCGATCCAGGGTGCGCCTTCGTTGCCCATTGCGGTCACGCACACGATCTCGCCGACGCGATCGTCGTTGCCGAGGAGCGCCATGGTGTGACAGCCGATCCCGGCGCCGACCAGGGTTCCCTCGGGCACGCGCGTGGATTGGTTGTGCGGGCAACCGGAGCAGAAGGCAGGTGGCCGGCTGTCCAGGACCGGCACGTGCACGCGCTGACGGTCCGACAGGGCGGGGATGAGGAGGTGCCCGATCCGATCGGTCAGCGCGGCGCGCAACGGTTCGATCATCCGGTCAGCGCCGAGTGGTCCGTGCCCGGGAATTTGCCGGCGGCCCGTGCGGTCGAGTTTGCCGGTGACGATGGGTTGTGCGGGGGCCCCGTAGAGGGCGTCTCGGACCAAACGCTCGAGCGACGGGTTCATCTCCTCGACGACCATCACTTCCTCGAGCCCGACCGCGAACGATCGCACCACCGCGGGATCGAAAGGGATCGGCATCTGCATCTGCAGGACGCGCACGCCGGCGGCGGCCAGCGCTGCGTGATCGAGGCCGAGGCGGGAACAGGCATCCATGAGCTCGAGATAGGTGAGGCCCGATGCAATGATCCCGAGCCACGCTGACGGTGCGTCCACCGTGATCCGGTTGAGTTGGTTGGCCACTCCGTAGGCCATCGCGAGGTCGGCGCGTACGCCGCGCAGCTGCTGTTCGATTTCGAGCGAGTGGGCCGAGAGTAAGAGGGCATCGGGTCGGCATCGGTACGGCTCACCGTCGATCGTGGGCATGACGGGAGTCACCCGTCGGGGGTCCAGATGCACGGTTCCCGACCCGTCTGCAACCGCCGACACGATCTTCAACCCGACCCAGAGGCCGCTGGCCCGGGACAGGGCGATGGCGTGGCGGCCGAGGTCCAAGGCTTCACCGACGTCGGCGGGGTAGAGGATCGGCAGGTGCAGGTCGATCATGGTCGCGTCCGAGGAGGACGGGATGGTGGAGGACTTGGCGGCGGGATCGTCCCCAACGATGGCGACCGCTCCGCCGAGGGGGGAGGTGCCGGCGAACACGGCGTGGCGCAATGCATCGGAAGCGCGGTCGAGGCCCGGAGCCTTGCCGTACCAAAGGCCCACGACCCCGTCGTAGCGGGCGTCGGGTCGGGTGGCGGCGAGCTGGCTACCCATCACCGCAGACACCGCGAGTTCCTCGTTGACTGCGGGCCACAACACGATCGGCAGGTCCGGGGCGAGTCGGGCGGCGCGCGCGAGTTCGCGGTCGTACCCTCCGAGCGGGCTCCCCGGGTAGCCCGACGCGAACACTGCGGTGTTGTGGCCCGCGGCGCGGTCGGCCCGCAGTTGCTCGACGGGCAGACGCGCGAGGGCCTGGACGCCGGTGCAGAACACCTGCCCCTCGTCCTTGGTGATCCAATCCTGGAGCTGGTAGGTATCGTTCCTCTGATCATGCATAGGTCTGAGACCGCGATTCTCACGCTGGGGTTGAACAGTGTGTGACTCTGATCGACGCGAACCGCCGTCGAATCGTCAGATGGTGCGCCCGGAGCCTTCCCAGTAGGGGTCGCGCAGTTGGCGTTTGAGCAGCTTGCCGGTCGGGGTGCGGGGGAGCGCAGCACTGAACTCGACGGTTCGGGGTGCCTTGTAGCCCGCGAGGTGCTCACGCACGTGGTCGATGAGATCGCGCGCGAGATCGTCGGTGGGTTCGACGCCCTCGACCAACTCGACGACGGCCTTCACCTGCTCGCCGAACTCGTCGTCGGGAACGCCGAACACCGCGGCGTCGGTGACCGCCGAGTGCGTGACGAGCACGCCCTCGATCTCGGCCGGGTAGATGTTGACCCCACCGCTGATGATCATGTCGATCTTGCGGTCGGAGAGGAACACGAAACCGTCGTCGTCGACGAAACCGATGTCGCCGAGGGTGCCGTAGCCGTCACTCGAGTGGGCCGCCGCAGTCTTCTCCGGCGCGTTGTGATACTCGAAGTCGTTGCCCATCAGGCTCTTGAAGTAGATCTGTCCCGACGTGTTCGGCGGGCACTCATGGCCGTCGTCGTCGAGCACCCGCAGGTCGATAGTGGCCAGGGCCTTTCCGATCGAGCCGGGCCGTTCGAGCCACTCCGCACCGGAGATCATGGTGAGGAATCCGCCCTCGGTGCCGCCGTAGTACTCGGTCACTTTCGGCCCCCACCATTCGAGCATCGACCGCTTGACCGCCGGTGGGCACGGGGCCGCGCCGTGGTAGGCGACCACGAGCGACGAACCATCGAAACTCCCGCGGACCGACTCGGGCAGCTTCAGCATCCGCAACAGCTGAGTGGGCACGAGATGGACGTTGGTGACTGCGTGGCGATCGATGAGATCGAGGGTCTCGGCGGGGTCGAACTGGTGGCGCATCACCACGGTCGAACCCCGGCCGAGGAGGGGGAACATCGAGAAGACCCATTGCGCGGAGTGGTACATCGGTCCTTCGAGCAGCGTCACGCCGTCGGTCGGCAAGCCGAGCATCTCCGAGAACCCGGCCCCGATCAGTTCGAGCATGCCGACGTCGGCCCCGACGGCCGTCAGCGATGAGCGGACGCCCTTCGGGAATCCGGTGGTGCCGGATGTGTAGAACATCGGCCCACCCATGGCCTGGTCGGGCGGTTCGGTCGGTGCGCCCGATGCCAGGACGGATTCGTAGGCCTCGAACGTCGCGGACTGAGCGATGTCATCGGTGGCAGTAGTGCCATCGTTGGTCGTGGTGGCGTCGGTGGTGGACCCGATGACGATGCGCACGGGGCACACGGTTCCGAGCCGATCGGCGGCGGCCCGACCGACGGCGAGGAACTGGTCCTCGACCACCAGCGCGTCGGCGTCGGCGTCCTCCACCACATAGACGAGTTCGTCCTCCACCCAATGCCAGTTGACCGGCACGATCACCCACGCGGCATGTGCCGCCGCCAGCGTGACCTCGAACGCCTCGCGGCGGTTGCCGCTCATCAGTGCGACCGTGGATCCCGGTCCGAGACCGCGAGCTCGCAGGGCATGGATGAAGCGGTTGGCCCGCTCGTCGAACTCGGCCCAGCTCGTGGAACCGCGCTCGTCGACGAGCGCCGGCGCATCGCCCTTCCGGGCGGCGATCGGGCGCAGGAGTTGGGTCATGGGCGTTCCTCGTGTGAGTTCTTCGAGACCGTCATGGCTTCGGTGGTTGATCGGGGCGACGGACCGTATCCGGTCGCCGACGCCGTGAGGCGGGTGCGGGTGCGGGTGCGGGTCGGCGCTTCCGCCGACCTGGTGAACAGTGTTAACCTCGCCGACAGTGCCGAGCAAGCCCGTTTCATCGCGGAAATGGAGTACGAGATGAACAGTCCCGCCGTCCTTGCCGGACAGGTCACCAACCAAGCCCACCAGCCGGATCTCTCGGGGAACCTGTTCCCGCTCGATCGCGAGTACGACATCGAACGGTGCGAGATCACCGGGTCCGTGCCGCTCGGGCTGCGCGGTTCGTTCATCCGCAACGGCCCGAATCCGATGTTCGAACCCATCGGCCGGTACCACATGTTCGACGGCGACGGCATGCTGCACTCGGTCACCTTCTCCGATGGTGCTGCTGCGTTCCGCAACCGCTGGATCCGGTCGCGCGGGCTAGAAGTCGAAGCCCGGCTCGGGCGGGCGGTCTACCCCGGTCTCGGCTCGGTCACGGATTTTCCCGATCCCGGAGTGGTGGGTGACGCCGGCCCGGTGAAGAACCCCGCCAACACCCACATCATCAAGCACGCCGGTCGGTACCTGGCGCTCTGGGAAGGTGGCGCGCCCACCGAAGTCACGGCCGCGTTGGACACCGTGGGCGAGTACGACTTCGATGGCGCGCTGCGCGGCGCGATGACTGCGCATCCCCGCCTCGACCCGCGTACGGGCGAGATGTTCTTCTTCGCATACTCGGTCTTCGAACCGGTGATCCGGTACTACGTGGTGGATGCCACGGGCGCGTTGATCCATCGCGCGGTGCTCGACATTCCGGCTCCCGTGATGATGCACGACTTCGTGATCACCGAGCATCACGCGGTGTTCCTCGACTCGCCGATCGTGTTCGATGTGGCGAACCTGGGCGTCGGCCCCATGGTGGAGTGGCGGCCCGAGCGCGGCACGCGGATTGGCGTGATGCCCCGGTTGGGCACCGCCAACGATGTGCGCTGGTTCGAGATCGAGCCCGGGCACGTCCAGCACTTCTGGAACGGTTGGGTCGCCGGAGACCGGATCGAGTTCTCGGGCAGTCGGCTGACTCACCCCGACTTCGGCATCGATTCCAACGCACCCCTCGACGAGTCGGTGGCGAGCACGAGTGCCGGCCATCCGGCTCGGTTCTGGGTGGACCTGGCCGCGGGTACCGCCGGGTGGGAACAGTTTGACGACCTCGGTGGCGACTTCTGTCGGATCAACGACGAGATGACCGGAGTTCGCTCCCGGTACCAATACATGTCGGCGTTCCTCGCCGAGGACCGTCCGGCCGGCGATTTCGACGCGATCGTCAAGTACGACGACGTGACGGGCGAGCGCCGGATCTGGAGTGCCGGGCCCGCCGGCCATGTGGGGGAGAGTGTCTTCGCTCCCGATCCGGACGGCCGCGCCGAGGACGATGGCTGGCTGGTCAACGCGGTGTACGACTCGGCCACCGATCGCACCGACGTCTGCGTCCTCGACGCTCGCGCGGTGGAAGCCGGGCCGATCGCGCGGGTGCACCTCCCGCATCGGATGCCGTTCGGGTTTCACGCCAACTGGTTTGCGGCAAATTGACCGAGGGAGTTTGACGATGGTGGTTCTTCCGAACGGCCGAACGGCCGCGAGCTCACTCCGATCACGGAACCGGAACACGCGCAGTGGTGGAGTCGCGGTGTTCCTCGCGGCGCTGTTGGCGGTCGCCGGGTGCAGCAGCACCGATCCGGGCGCCGCCGCGCCGACCCGCGAACAGACGAGCGCCGACCGAGTCGCGGCGCGTCTGGCCGGTCGGTACGCGCACTTCGACATCGTCGCCTATCAGAGCACCGACATGAAGACCCTGATCATCAGCTACGGATTCACCGATCTCGCGGTCAAGGACCGGAAGCTCATCGCCACCGAGTCGTTTTGTCACTCGGAACATCGCAGCGACCAACCCATCACCACAAAGATGTCCGACGCCGCCACCACCGCCATCCGGCCGCCCTCCACGCCCGTTGCGGTGAGCGAGAAGGCCGGTCGTATCCGGATCCGGCGGCCGGCGACACCGACCGGGATCGGGGTTCACCTGGCCGATCCGGCCCGTGACGCGTTGCCCACCGATCCCAACGATCCGCGCATCGCCGATGACGACAACGACGGCAAGCCCGGGGTCACGGTGCACATCAAGGTCACCGATGATCTGAGTGGCGACCTGTATATCGCGCGGCGCGAGATCTTCGCCTACGACGTGCTGGTCCAGGACGACGGCTCGATGCGCGGCGCGGTCGAGGACCACTCCGAGCAACTCATCGTCGGCGCGACCAACGACATCTTCAAGACCACGGCCGAGTGGACCCAGTATCCCGATCCGAGCAAGAGCCCGATCATCCTGAAGCCGGTGGGCAAGAGTTGGGATTGCACGCGCCTCATGGCCGCGCGCGACCGGCTGTTCCCGCCCACGCCCGTGGTGGACTTCTAGCCCGGTCCGGCCTTCCGGCCTGAGGTGAGTCCGGCCTTCCGGCCTGAGGTGATTACCGTCACGCCATGTTCCGACACGTGGTGATGTTCCGCTGGACCGCCGGCGCAGGCGCGGAGGACAAGGCCTCGGTCGCGACCGGGTTGGCGGAGCTTCCCAAGACGATCGACGCGGTCCGCGCGTACCGGTTCGGTCCGGATGCCGGTCTCGCGGAGGGGAACTGGGACTTCGTGGTGGTCGCCGATTTCGACGATGTCGACGGGTACATCGCCTATCGCGACCACGCCGCGCATCAGGCGCTGATCGCGGAGCGGATCCGGCCGATCATGGCCGAACGCGCCGCAGCGCAGTACCACTTCTCAGACTGAGCTACGGCGCCGACGGTCTCCCGCCGGTGGGTTCGAGGTGGGCTCGACGTCCGCTCAGTCCATCCGCAGCAATCGACGGGCGTTGGCATCGAAGGTCGCAGCCAGCTCGGCGTTGCCCCAGCTCGGGTCGGCGCTCGCGTCCCATCCGGCCAGGTTCGTGCCGGCCACCACGTGGTCGGAGCCGAACGCGTCGAGGAGCGCGCCCAACGCTCTCGGCCCGCCGACGTGCGCGTCCCACCACAGGCGGGCGAGACGGTCCGTGACCGCGCCCTCCTCGCGCAGATGCGTCGCCGCCCACGGCCGAGTGCGGGCTGCGTGTTCCAGGCGCTCAGCCAGCCACGAGGTGGCCCCACCGCCGTGACTCACGCAGATATCGAGGGCCGGGTGGCGGTCGAGGACGCCGCCGAGAATCAGCGTCGCGACCGCAAGCGTTTCCTCGTAGCAGAAGCCCAGCCAGAGGTCGCCGTCGAAGCGAGTGAGGCGATCGTCTCGGCGCGTCGAATCGATGCCGTCCGGCGCGGGGTGGAGAAAGAGCGGGACGTCGAGTTCCGTGCAGGTGGACCACACGTCGCTGAACGCCGGATCGTCGAGTGCCCGCCCGAGGTCGGTCCCGATGTAGGCCCCGAGGAGACCGAGTTCATTCACCGCGCGGCGTAGCTCGCGAGCGGCGCGGGGCGGGTCCTGCATCGGAAGCTGCGCGAAGCCGCCCAGACGCAGCGGCGCGCGGGCCACGAGTGCCGCGAGCTCGTCGTTGTGTCGGCGGCAGAACGCATCCGCCCACTCGGCCTCCACGTGGGCGAAGTACGTGAGGGGATTGGGGGAGAGCACCGCACGCGTGATGCCGAGGTCGTCCATGGCGGCGAGCCGAAGATCGAGATCCATGAAGGGGCTGTCGGCGTAGTGAACGCCGGACAGCGTGTAGTCACCAACGCGGTAACACGGAAGCCGGCCCGTGGCCGGGTCGCCCGGATCGAGCTCGGGTCCGTACGGTCCGGCTGCGCCGAGCGCGGAGGCGAGGACGACGTGCGCGTGGAGGTCGATCATCGGGCTACCAGAACCGCACCGGGTATCGGGCCCAATACCCACGGTCGCTGGTGGGGTCGAGCTCCGGTCGGTCATCGGGATCAGGTCCAACGCCGGCTGCCAACACCGCCGCGATCGCGACCGGCACCAAGCCGAAGAGATGATCCGGCCCGGGCTCGTGATCCGCAACGGCGAGCCCGGCCGCAAGGTCCTGGCCGATACACGCGTGCATGCCCACCCCGAAGCTCAGACCCCACCGCGGGTGATCGGCTGCGAGCGCGCGGTGCGGGTCGAACGCATCGGCGGTGGCACCGAAGATCGACGGATCGCGATTCGCCGCCATCAGGTCGATGATGAGCTTGTCGCCCGGGTGGAGCACCACGCCGCTCGGGAGTTCGACATCGGCGAGCACCCAGCGCATGGCGACCGGACTCGACGGTTGCAGCCGGATGGTCTCGTGCACGCACCGTTGAAGGAACGCGAGGTCGGTGCGGGCGAGTTCGGCGTCGGCGGAACCCGTGGCGTGCAGCATGAAGATGTTGTGCAACGTGCGCACAAACGCGGTGGCGGACGTGTGGGCGCCGGCCAGGAGGAAGAAGCAGGTCTCGCGCAAAACGACGTCCGATGGCAACTCCAGATTGTCCTGATTCCGCAACAGGATGGTGAGGACATCGCGCGGCAGGTCGTCCTCGCTGATCTCGCCGGCCGCAAACTGCGCCAGGGCCCGGCGGCGGGTGACGACGGACGGGCCGAGGAACTCACGATCGAACGCGGCGAGCGCCGCCGCCACCTCGGCGCGCTTGGCGTCACGGTCGCCGGTGTAGTGGGCGAGCGTTGCGCCCTCGATGAATCGCATCAGGTACGAGTAGAGGTGGAGCGACTCGTCCGGGGTGCCGAGGGGACGGTCCACGCCGGCGGTGGAGGCCGCGAGGTTCATCATCATCTGATGGCTGAGGCCCACCAGTTCGGCCCGGCCGGCGGCGAGATGGGGCGCCAGCGTGTCCGCCACGATCGGCGGGAACAGTTCACGCTCGTAGCGGGTGTGGGTGTCGCGACGGAACAGACGGTTTTCGAGCCGCCGCCGGGATCGGTGTGCGTCCCCGTGCAGCGTGACCAACACCTGGTCCATGACGACCTCACCCGCGTCGTACAGCGCCTGGCGGAGATCCTTGCTGCGGAACGCGGCGCGCGCGTCGTCGTAGGTCGAGACCGTGATCTCGCGTGGTGGCCGGTCGGTCGCTCCTTCAGGCGTGGAGTCAGCCGGCATCGGCCGACCCTCGGCGACACCACGCCAGCGCGCGGAGGAGCACCGCGCGATGAGTGGGGTGGCGCAACGACTCGACGCCGTGGCCGAGCACGTCGGTGACCACCCGGCCCGCACCGAACGGTCGGGCCCAGAGCAACGGGTACTCGACGGTTCCGTTCGACGCGCTCAGAAGCGGGACGACGCCGTCGGCGACATCGAGGTCGCGGTACATCTCGTCGTGCACGACGAACGGTTCGACGCCGGCCGTCACCGGATGGTCGCGGCCGGGGATGGTGAGGGTGACCGCGACGTCGGCCGCCGGTGGATGCGAGGAGGACGCCCAGTTCCAAGTCGCCCCCGCCAGTCGGTGCCACGTGGGCTCGGCATCGAAGCAGATGACGCCGGTATGGAGCACGACGAGTCCGCCACCGCCGGTCACGTGGTGTTCGAGGGTGGTGGCATCGGTGGCATTGAGGGTGAACGCCAGCCGGTCGGCCTGATCGGCATACCGACCGGTCTCCATGCGCCAGCGGAGCGCGTTGACGGTGACGAGATCCCACCGTGGCGCCGCCTCGGTCTTGTTGCATCGCAGGGCGGTGAAGAACTCGGTGGGCTCCGTCACCACGGTGGTGGCGAGCCCGATTTCGGAGCTGAGCGCACCGAGTTCGGCGGTGGTGACATCGAAGTCGTGCCCGGGACCACCCGACAGCACGAGATGTCCACTCATGTCTGTTCCGCTCTGGGCCCTTCGGGCCGGGGGAGGGTGCTGATGACGCTCATGGTCACGCCGCCGTCGACGAGCAGCTCGGTGCCATTGATGTAGCCGGCGCCGTCCGAGAGGAGAAACAACACGGCGGCGGCCACGTCCGCGGGCGTGCCGAGCCGTTGGAGGGGCACCCGCTCGGACCGACGGCGGCGGATTTCGGGGTCGGCGTAGATCGCTTCGGACATTCCCGCATCGATGAGTCCGGGCGCGACCGCGTTGACTCGGATGCCGAGCGGTCCCCACTCCAGCGCCATCTGCTGGACCAAGCGGGCAACCCCGGCCTTGGTCGCGCCGTACGCGCCGGCGTTGGGGCCGGGAGCAACACCGTTCATCGATGTGATCGCCACGATGGCTCCACCGGATTCGGCGGCGACCATGCGGCGCGCGACGGCGCGGGCCGTGAAGAACGTGCCGGTGAGATTCACGTCTACCACCGCGCGCCACTCGTCGGTGGTCATCTCGAGAAGGGGACCGAACCGCACGATGCCGGCGTTGCAGACCGCGGCGTCCGGCGCAGGGGTACCGGTTGCGGTGGCGAAGTGGTCCAACGCCGCGTCGAGCGCGGCTTCGTCGCGCGTGTCGGCGCCGAGCACGGTGCCGGCGCGGCCGATTGCGTCGACGGTTCGAGATGCAGCATCGACGTCGTGGTCGAGCACACCCACCTGCCATCCGGCCGCGGCGGCGGCGTGTGCGAGCGCCGCTCCGAGGCCGTGGCCCGCGCCGGTGATGAGGACGGATTGGGTGCGCTCGTCCGTCACGAGTGCGCGAGATCCCACGTGAGGGGGCGGGTCGACCACGAGCCGACCTTCTCTCCGGGCAAGAGGCGTCGCTCGGGCCACGGACGGTCGAGGTCGACGGCGGCGCCGCGGGAGTACACGTGGCGCAGGCGGGACCGGTCGCCGAGTACCGCAATGTTGGTGGCGGGGTCGCCGTCGATGACGATCAAGTCGGCGGCCGCGTCGGCGCGCACCACCCCGATCGAATCGTCCGGTCGTTGGAGCGCGAAGGCACCGTTGCGAGTCGCGCAGGTGATCGCCTCGAGCGGGGTGAGGCCCAGCACGTCGACGAACAGCTCGAGCTCGCGCGCGTGCCAGTGCCCGTACGGCGTGAGCGAGAAGCCGCTCTCGGATCCGCACAGCAACCGCACTCCGGCGGCATGGGCGTGGCGAAGCTTCGCCGCGGTGGCCGCGATCTCGCCCCGGAAGATCTCCACCTGGGCCGGCGCCGCGCCGACCTTGGCCCCGTGATCGGCGAGGTTGGCGAGGAAGGTGAAGGTGGGGGCGATCGCGGCGCCGGCGGCCACCACGGCTGCGAGCGCGTCGTCGTCGAGGTAGCTGGCGTGCAGGATGAGATCCACGCCCGACTCGGCCGCGAGCCGGGTCGACTCTGCACTCCGGCAATGCGCGACGGTCGGGGTGTCGAGTGCGTGTGCGGTGTCGGTGACCAGACGGAGTTCGTCGGCCGACCAGACCGTGAGTTCGCCGGTGGCGCGCGGCAAGGAACCGGTCACGTGAATCTTGATCCAGTCGGCGCCGTGCTTGATTTGTTGGCGCGTCGTGCGCACGATCTCGTCCCGATCGCCCATCACCGCGGCGTAGCCCAGCGTGCCGCGATCCGGGATGAGCCGTCCCGCGGTCCCGCCCGCGGTGGTGAGCAGAGCGTTCATCCCCGCGGCCATTCGCGGTCCCTCGACGATGCCGGCTTCGATCCCGTCCCGCAGCGCCGGTCCGAGGTTGAAGATGCAATCGGCGTCGAGGAATCCAGTCACCCCGGCGCGTAACAGTTTGGGAACGTTGTGGGCGGCGACGAGCATCGCGCTCGCCGGCTCACGATGGAAGAACAACTCGTCGTTGCTGGCCGGCTCACCGAACGTGATGTGGCAATGCGCGTCGATGAGTCCGGGCATCACGGTCAGGCCCGATACATCCACGGTCGTGATGGGGGTATCGGCCGGGCGCTCGTCGGCCGCGGCGCGGGCGGCGGCACCCACCGCGACGATGCGATCGACTTCGAAGAGCACGTCGGTGTCGGCACGCGGCGCGGCACCGGTGCCGTCGATGACGGTGCCGCCGCGGAGGAGCACCTGCGGAGTGGGAGTCATGGTGGTCGCCGTTCCTCAGGCCGGTTCGACGAACCCGTCGAGGGCATCGGAGACCGCGGTGCCGGGCGGAAGCCGGTCGGGACCGATGGCGAGGTCGACGGCGCGTTGGAAGTGGTGGATCAGCCGCTCGTGCCAGCCGATCTGGAACGGACGCGCCCCCGGCGACGACACCGAGGCCTGGATCGGCGCCATGTTCGCAGTGTCCTGGGCCATCACGGTGTCGAACAGTGCCATCCGCTCCGTGTGGTCGTGCGGAATCTCGTCGCCGGTCCACGCGGGGGCGTACCACCGCAACTCGAGTTCGGTGTGGTCCGTGTCCACCGGCCACATGCACAAGAACGTGAACGCGCCGGTGTCCATCGGGACCACGAGGTTGGGGAAGATCCCGTACGAAGTGGAGGTCTGGCGCCACAGCAGTCCGACGGCGGGGTTGTCGAACTCGGGCGACACCATGGGAAAATCGCGCAGCTCCGCCCGCTTCTCCACCGTCAGGCGACTGTTGCCGTTCGGCAGCATCGCGACCGTCGCGGACTGGTCGTCGTAAAGCAACGCGGCGTTGTCGGGGTGGACGGTTCTTACGTGGTACACCTCCAAGAACGCGTCGACCATCAACTTCCAGTTGCACGCCAGGTGATGCACCTTCGTGCCGACGAGCCGCATCGCCGGACCGTCGAGCTCGCGCATCTGGTCGCCGATCGGGCCCAGGAAATCGAGGAGTGGTTCCGCTTCGAGATCCTCGCTGATGAACACCCACCCGTCCCACGTTTCGCAGCGCACCGGGACGAGCCCGAGCGTGCCGGTGTCGAGTTCGGCGAAGCTGCGGGCATCCGGAACGGCCTTCAGTTCGCCGTCGGTTCCGTAAGACCACGAGTGGTACTGGCAGGTGAGTCGCCGAGCCGTTCCGCACTCCTCGCGGATGACCGGCGCACCGCGATGGCGACACGCGTTGTAGAAACCCCGCAGGATTTTGTCGTCGCCGCGAACGATCACGATCGGGGCCCCCGACCGGGTGAACGCCCGGTAGGAACCGGGTCCGGGCCATTCCGATTCGTGTCCTGCGAACAGCCAGGAGCGAGCGAAGATGCGTTCACGTTCGAGTTGGAAGAACAACGGGTCCGTGTAACGCTGCGTGGGGATGGGGGGGACCGGAATTGCATCCGGTGGCGGCGTGATGCGCACTTTCTCGGCTTCGATCCGTTCCCGAATCGTGAGCTCCAGTGTCACGTCCATGCCATCTCCTCGGGTCGGTCCCCGCGGCGCTCCGAGCGTGGGCGCCGGAGTGCAACGTTCGATGCGTTCATCGCTCGATGCGGTCGAGGTTCTCCCACGGGGAGATGACGAGCTCGATCGCCTCCTCGAACACGAGCACGTGGACCGGCTCCGTCTCGACGAGGTCGGCCCAGGCCGTGCCGTCGTTGATGGTGACGTGCGACGCTGGTACCGCGCGTTGTTTGGGATCGATCATCCCGGCGTCGTAGTAGGTGCGGTCGCAGATGCCGTTGCCCCAGTAGATGTAGTCGTTCGCGGTCGCCCACTCCGCGGCCGGATGCACCCGCGGCGCCGCGTCGCCGGGTGGCATCTCGATCCGGCTGACGAACGCGGTGGGACCACCTCCGACCCGGGTCTCGATGGTTGACCCCCGCCGTTCGTGGACGACGGGGGACGCGCGCGTGATGATGGCGATCGGATCCATGGATGTCTGGGAGGAGCGCGCGTCGAACACCAGATAACGCGCCGTCCCGGATGTGTCGCCGACGAAGAGTGACCACTCCGCGCGGATCCCGTTCGCCAGACCCGACACGCGGTACACGTTGAGGGTGATCAGATACTCGGGTTCGTCGTCGCGCAGGCACCGGATCGGGGCGGGCCGCAGATGCGCGGGCAGGCCGAGGCGCTCACCCAACTCGTCGACGACCTCGGCGCGGATCCGGTAGACGAAGTAGACGGAGGGCGGATCGGCCTCGACGGTGAAGTTGACGAGTGGCTGCTCGCGCCCGATCGCGATCATGAACCCCTGACGGAGCGCGAGCTGGGCGTACAGGAACCGCTTGAGGACCTTCCGGCCGCGTCGGCCGGCCGGGGTGAGCGGCTTCGTGAGCGGCTTCATGGGTGGCTTCATAGGTGGCGCGACCGATGGCCCCGCGCCGGTAAGCCCATGACCGCTGCCCGTCGTCGCGAGTGGTTTGTGAACACTGTTTACCAACCTATCGGTTGACTCGCGCATCCATCAAGCCTCGGGGATCTCGTGCCGACTCCACGGTCGCCGACCACGGCGCCTCATTCGGATTTCGAGCTCGAGGGCGTGACCGGGATGGGCGCGGCGAGGCCGCGAAGGAGGTTGTCGATGACGGTGTCGATGACCCGCGCCTCGTACTCCGCGCCGAGGTCGATACCGGCGAGCAGCACGCTGGCCGTTCCGTGGGCGGCGGCCCAGATTGCAATGGCGACGAGGAGCGGATCTTCGGTGCGCAGCGCCCCGGAGAGCATGGCCGCCTCGATCGCCGCGGCGCCACGCGCAAAGGCCTTGGATGCGGCGGGCAGCTCTTCGGCCGCGGGCTGGGGAGTCCAGTCGGGACGGAAGAGGAACATCACATGGAACAATGCGGGGTCGTCACGCGCGTGCTCTACGTAGGCCGCGGCCTGACGACGGATCTGCTCGACGGGATCGGTGGCCTCGATCGCATCGAACCGTTCGATCAGGCGCTCGAACTCCAGTTCGGCCACCCCGCGGAGCAGGTCGAGCTTGTCGTCGACGTGGGCGTAGAGCGCGGGCGCGGTCACGCCGAGCTGCGCGCCGATCCGGCGGAGCGAGAGTCCATCGAGTCCATCGGCCGCGAGGATCTCTCGTGCCACCGCGATGATGGCGTCTCGGGTCAAGCGGGGACGGGGGCTCGTCACGGATGTCACCGTAGGTTGAACGTCGTTCACTGGTCCACGGGGGGTGCTTGACCACCCGACACCCCCGTAGTTGACTGCCGCCCGTGTTGGGGGGTTCGGGCAGATTGCTCGCAATGTTCGTGGCGGCGGTGACCTTGACGCCGGCGGCGATGGCGGATGCGGGCGCCCGCGCGGCGGTCGATCCCGCGGCCGTCGATCAACGCGCAGTCGGTCCGGCGGCGGGCGCGCCGGACTCGGGCGAGTTGCTCTACGTCACCGAAGGCAACCGGCTTCGGCGCATCGACGTGGACACGATCGGTCAGGAGACCCTCGCCGCGGATGTGCTCGTGGCCCCTGCGGCCGACGGCGGCCGGGACATCAACGGCCAGATGTGTGAGCTCCCCGGCGGGAACTTCGTCGCCGGTGAGGATTCGGGGCAACCGAACCCGCCCCCCGGTTGGGGCGTGTTCAGTCCCGACGGCACTCAGGTGGGCAAGCTCACCGCGAGCTACTTCGAGTCGGGCGCCGAGCCCCACGGCTGCGCAGTCGCTCCGAACGGCTCGCTCTTCACCGCCGAAGTGGGATTCCAGGGTTTCGGCACCGCGAACGGCCAGCTGATCCAGTGGTTCCCGCCCTACGACCGGTTTCCCGGCGCGCCCGGCGCCTATCCGAACACGATCGACCGCTCCACCAACTTCTGTAAGCTCGGCTCGGATCTCGGTACGGCCGGCGGAATCGCGATCGACGCGCGGGGCCGCGTCTACGTCACCGAGTCGTCGGGATTGCGGATCACCCGTTTCTCGCCGCCGTTCCCCACCGGTTCGGATGCGGCGGGCGGATGTGGTGGCGTCGATGCCACGGGCGCGCCGGTCGCGACCGCGGTCCAGCGTGAGGTCTTCACCACCGCGTCGGACGGAATGCTGACTTTCTCGGGGGTCGCGACGGCACCGAACGGCAACCTCTACGCGTCGAGTGTGCTCACCGGCCGCATCGCCGAGTACGACCTGTACGGCGCGCTGGTCCGGCTCATCCTGGCGCCCGAGGCGGGGGTGCCACCGATTCCCACCGGTCATCCTCAGGACATCACCGTCGGCGCCGACGGCACGATCTACTACGCGGACCTCGACCTCCAGGGGTCCCTGCCGAACGTGGGTCCCGGACCCAACGGCAAGGTGTGGCGCATCCGCTTCGATGCCGCCGGCGATCCTCGGCCCCCCGAGTTGATCCGCCAGGGCCTGGCGTTCCCCGACGGCGTCGCGCTGTTCTCCGGCGACCTCGAACCCGACGCCGGGTTGCCGCTCGAGTGGCCGACCCTGGCCGGTGGCGCGCACCGTCGGTTCTTCAACGCGACGGAGCGCGATCTCACGGCCGCGACGGCACCGAATCTCATCGAACGGTGGCGCTACGAGACCGAGGCCGTCGTCACCGCGTCGCCCACGATCGCGACGGTCGATCGGGCGGACGGCCCGCGCCGATTGGTGTTCGTCTCGTCGTGGGACGGTCGTCTCGACGCGCTGGATTGGGCCACCGGTCGTGAAGTTTGGCGGTTCGCCTGGGAGGATCAGCCGGGCGCGTCGTTCCCCGGCGCGGGTTCGGCGACGGTGGCCGACGTCGACGGCGACCGGCTCGTGATCTTCGGTGCCGGTGAGTACGTCTACGCCCTCGATGCGGCGACGGGCGCGGAGCGCTGGCGGTTTGCGGCGGGAACCGGATGCGGTACCGGCGCCAGTGGCAGTGGTGACGGCGACGGTGGGGGCGGATTCCCCGGGCTCTGCGGATTCTCCGGCGAACGCAACCAGGTGGAGTCCACGCCCATCGTGCACGAGGGTCTCGTGTACTTCGGGATGGACGTCAACGATGTCGCCACGGGCAAGGGCGGCTTCTATGCGCTCGACGCCGCGGCCGGAACCCTGCGCTGGTTCTTCGACCCCGAGAGTGGTTCGGTGTGTCGGCCCGACGCCGATGAGACGGGGCCGGGCGACGAATCCGGGCCGGGCGACCAGATTCGTCGCTTCGACGGCTATCACTCCGAGAGTGAGCTCGGGCTTCCGAGCGCCTTCTTCTCCACCCGATCCGGGTGTGACCACCCCCGCACGCGCAACGGCTGCGGGAACGTGTGGTCCTCACCGGCGCTGGACGCCACACGGGGACTGCTCTTCTTCGGTACGAGCAACTGCGACACGGACACCAGCCCGGAGACGCCGGTCCCGGCGCCACCGATGCCGCCCTACGACGAAGCGCTGGTGGCCCTCGATCTGGATGGAACGCCCGCCTGGCGGTGGCGGCCGCGCGAGGTGGACAACGACGACCTCGCGTTCGGAGCCGTCCCGAACCTCTTCACCATCGAGGTCGACGGTCGGCCGCGCGACGTGGTGGGCATCGGCGGGAAGGACGGCACCTACTACGTGATCGACCGGAGCGGCGTGAACGCGCGGAGTGGGAAGCGTTGGGATGATCCGTCGCCGCGTGACCTCCCGTACTGGGAGCGCACGGTCGTGCCCGGTGGCGCGATCGGCGGCATCATCGCCACCGCGTCCGTCGACGAAACCACCCGTCGGGTGTTCTTCTCCACGGCGCCGGGCGAGGATGTCATCAATCCACAACGCCCCACCGTCCATGCGCTGGACCTGGACACCGGTGCGGTGGTCTGGCAGAACGTCGGCACGCTCGGTCTCGCCGGTGACGCCAGTTACGGTCCGACGAGTGGTGTGCCGGGCGTGGTGATCGTCGGCAGTGTCATCACGCCCCATCTCCGGTTCTTCGATGCGGTCACGGGCGCGCTCGTTGCCGACCACCCGGTGCGCGCGCAACAGACGCTGAGCGGGGTTGCGTCGGGTGCTGCGGTATTGGACGGCACGGTCGTGGTGGGTGCCGGGATCGGCTCGCGCACGAGTGGAGGATCGAGTCCGGGGGACTTCGCGGCGTATACGCCGTCGGCGATCGTCGCGCTGTGTGTTCCCGGCGCGCCGGGATGTGTGAAGCCCGAGCTGACTCCGGGGTCGGCCGCGGTGCGCGAACCCGACGCGGGTGTGGTCGAAGTGCGGGTCCCGATCCGAATCGCTCAACCGGTGACGCAGTCGGTCGAGGTCAACTGGACGACGCTGGATCTCGACGCTCGGTCGCCGCAGGACTATGAGGCCGCGTCGGGCACGGTGGTGATTCCGCCGGGCGAGACCGAGGGGAGCGCGGTGGTGCGGGTCAAGCATGACGGCGTCGACGAACCCCGCGTCGAGAAGTTCGCGGTGTCGTTCCGAGCACCGCGCAACGCGTCGCTCGGCGGCTTCCTGGGGCTCGCTGTCGTGGAGATCGAGGATCGTGATCCGGCGCCGACCGTGCGCGCCGGTGCCCTCGGGGCATTCGAGACCGACGCCGATCAGGTCGTGTACCTCCCGATCGAACTCTCGGCACCGAGCGATCGGCGGGTGACGGTCCGATGGGAGACCAAGCCGGGAACCGCGCGCAGCCGCCGCGATTTCGTGGCGGCGGAAGGTGAGGTGGTGTTCGCTCCGGGGCACTATCACGCAGAAGTTCCCGTCACGGTGCGCGGCGACACCCGCCGTGAGCGCACCGAATACTTCTTCGTCGTACTCGACGACGCGCGTCACGCGTCGGTGGACGAGAACGCCCCGGGCGCGGTCCTGATCCTCGACGACGACGCGAGTTAGTGGTTGTCGCCGGCCGCGGCTCAGAGGGTGCGTTGCATCAGGACGAGGTCGAGCCAGCTGTCGAACTTTCTCCCAACCTCGGGCATCCTCGCCACGATCGCGAAGCCGAGCCGTTCGTGGAACGCGATCGAAGCATCGTTCGCGCCGTCGATGGCCGCGACCATGACGTGATTTCCGTTCGCCCGCGCCCGATCGACGAGCGCGGTCAGGAGCGCCCGCCCGATCCCGTCGCCCCACATGTCCTCACGCACGTGGATGGTGTGTTCGACGGTGGTGCGGTAGCCCGGCCATTTTCCTGAGCCGCGGAAACTTCCGTAGGCCGCGAACCCGACCACCGCTCCGTCCCGTTGCGCAACCAGCACGGGGAACCGATCTGCCTGCTGCTGACGAAACCAGGCCTGTCGCTCGCTCGACGTCTGCTCGGTCTCGGTCCACGCGACCGTCGACGTCGGGATCATCGCGTTGTACATGGCCCGGATGTCCTCGAGGTCCGTCTCGGTCGCGTCCCTGATGAGCACCGGATCGGCGGAGAGACTCATCGGCGCAGTTTGCTCGGGTTCGACGGCACGCCGGTGCGCGGCGATGGGTTCGTGTAAACCGAAGGTCATGACGCACGAGCGCGAACACACCGAGCCCGTCGATCTGTGCACTTCCGACGGCAACGCACTCAACCCGGACGCACGGGGATGGTCCCGGCGCCCGCTGCACGTCGAGGTCGACGGTCTCCACCTCGACCTCGTCGACAACGAGACCGGTACCCGTCTCGTTGCGAGTTGGACCGAAACCGATGGTCGGGCCGGACGATTCGACATCGCAGTTGCGTTGCCTCCGGGTCACGAGTCGCTCAACGTCGTCATCCCGTGGAGTGACGACGTCTTCAACTTCACGTCGAAGCATCAGGCGCGTCCGGCGACCGGAACGCTGATCGTGGGTGATCGGACGTGGCGGATCGGTGGTGATGCCGGTGATGCGTGGGGTGTGCTCGACGTCGGCCGGGGCCGCTGGCCGCACGAGATCACGTGGAACTGGGGCGGTGCCGCGGGCGGGAGCGGTGCGCACGTGATCGGGTTGCAGATCGGCGGCAAGTGGACCGCCGGCACCGGGTTCACCGAGAACGGCGTGATCGTCGACGGCCGGCTCACCAAGCTCGGCCCGGAGCTCGTCTGGGAGTACCGCTGGGACGAGCCGATGGAGCCGTGGACCGTGGACGATCCGGGCGGCCAACTCCATGCGGTGCTGACGCCGCGCTATGACAAGGTGACCGACGTCGACGAACAGAACCTCGGCAGTCAGGTGCATCAAGTGTTCGGCACGTGGACCGGTCACCTCACCACCGACGACGGTCTGCGGGTCGAGTTCGAAGACCTCCAAGGGTTCGCGGAGGAAGCGCGACAGCGTTGGTGACGCCCCGCCCGGGCGGCAGCTCGTCCGGTCCGGCGCCGATGCAAGAAACGTCGGCCGTGACCCGAGCACGCGAGATCGCGCTCGTCCGTTCCCTCGCGCAGTTGCAGGACGATGACGACATCAACATCGACGACGAAGGCTGGGACAGCCGCGTCTACATCGTGAACCGCGGCCTGATCGTGTTCAAGTTTCCGCGCACCTCAGTGGCGCGGGTGGCGTACGCGAACGAGATCGAGATCATGCGGCAGCTCGACGGGGGAGATGGCGTCACGCTCGTGCCGGTCGTGGAGTGGGTCGGTCCCGAGCACTCCTACCTGGGCTACCGGGGAATCGTCGGTCGTCAGCTCGGTCGGATCGCGAGTGCGCTGCCCGATGCCGATCGCATCCGGATCGGCCACGATCTCGGGCAGTTTCTGACCGTGCTGCACGGCGTGGAGTTCGACGGGCTTCCCACGAGAACGGTCGCCGACGAGATCGCCGAGTTCACGCGAAAGTTCACCGCGAGTCAGGACGCGATCGCGGCGGAGTTCACGGGTTCGGAGATGGCCCGGCTCGACGAGTTCTTCTCGGCCCGCCTGCCGGAGAGGATGCACGGGTTGGGAAGCGAGCCGCGGGTCTGCCACGGCGACCTGGGCCTGTTCAACATGGTGCTCGGTGACGATGGTCGGATTGGCGTGATCGACTTCGGCGACGTCTCCGTCGTCGATCAGGCGAAGGATTTCATGGGTCTCGACGGCGTGATGCTCACCGCCGCGCTCGAAACGTACGGTGGTTCGGAGCGGCTGCGGGCCAAGGTCGACATCCGAACCCGGGCGTTACCGGCGCTCGACCTCCCGTTCTATCTCGGCAAGGGTGACGCGGCCGGGGTTGCGAACTGTGTCGCGCGGCTGCGAGCCACGGTGATCGACGGCGCGGGCTGAACGCGCGCTGCTTCGGGATCAGAACCTGGACGCGGTTCCCGGCACGCCGTGGGCGAAGAGGTCGGCGAAGGTGGCGTCTTCGCGCCGGCGCGCCGCGGTCACGAGATCGGTGCGGGCCGCGATGATGAGCCCCTTCGTCGCAACGATCGAACCGAGCGGCCCGGCGGTGACGATCTCCCGAGCGAGCGCGACGGTGCGGGCGACGACCTCGGCGTCGGGCACCACGTCGAGCGCCAAGCCGGCGGCCACGGCATCGGCCGCACTGACCCACCGTCCCGACAGCAGGATGTGCGCGGCGCGCTGCCACCCCATGAGGGCGGCGAAGGTGGCCGAGGAACCCGCTTCGGGGGCAACGCCGAGCGGCACGAAGGGGCCGCGCAATCGGGCGGACTCCGCGATCAAGGCCGCGTCGCAATAGGGGAGGAGGGTCATTCCGATGCCCACGCCCACGCCGTTCACCGCCGCGAGGAGCGCCTTCGGGAACCCGGCGATCCCGTCCATGAACGCGCCGAACGATGCGCCCTGATCCGCGCCCGCGTCTCCGGCGGCCGCGCCCATGAGCTCGCCGAGATCGTTGCCCGCGCAGAATGCTCGCCCGTTGCCGGTGAGGACCACCGCGCCGATGTCGCTGTTGGCGGCGGCCTCGGCGAGGTTGTCGGCGCAGGCGCGATACAGCGCGCTGGTCATGGCGTTCAGCTTGTCGGGTCGGTCGAGGGTCAAGACCCGCACGCCGCCGTCGTCACGTGATTGGAGCATGCCGGATCCTTGCATGTTCGCCGGTGGCGTTCGGCAGTGCCGGTCAGGCCGCGGTCCGCCCGCGACCACGACGCTCGGCGGGTGACGCTCGGCTACGACGTGCGGTGGCGGGCGACGGAATGGTCCCAGTCGGCGAGCAGGGTCCGGATCGCAGTCAGGAGGAGCAGGGGCTCGTCCAGCATCGCGTGATGTCCGGCTTCGGGGATCTCGATGATCGGAGTGACTCGGCCGAGGCGTTCGTACATCGACGCACCGATGTCGTCGGTGACGAGACCGTGCTCGGACTTCAGCAGCGCGAGGCGGCACGCGACGTCATCGAGGTAGGGGAGCGCGATCGAGCGCATGCCGGCACCGAACTGTTCGAAGATCCGTCGGTCGAACTTCCACTGGAACCCACCGTCGACCGCGTGCAGCGAGCGCCGAGCCACGTGATCCATCACGTAGTCGAGGTAGTGCTCCTGCGCGGGCACGGTCCGAAATCGGGTCACGGCGTCGTCGATGCTCGCGTACGTGCGCGGATGACCGAACGCTTCGCGCAGGTGATAGGCGCCGATCTCGGGGTCCGGTTCGGTGACGGGTGAATCACACACGATCACGCCGGAGACCTCGGCGGCGTGGCGAGCCGCGGTCGCGATGGTGACGAACCCGCCCATGCTGTGACCGACGATGACCGGCGGACCACTGATCGACCCGGCCCGCGCCGCGGCGATGACCTCATCGGTCCACTGCTCGAGGGTGTACTGGTCTCGGTGCGTGCTCTCGCCGTGGCCCGAGAGATCGACGGCGACGACTCGGAACTCCTCGGCGAACGTCGCCGCGACGTGGGTCCACCAGTGGGCGTGCGCGCCACCGCCGTGGACGAACACGAGACCCCGGGTGTCGGACGGGCCCCAGGCGAGATAGTGGATTGGCCCGTCGACGTCGACGGTGGCGTCCGTCGACGGAACTGCGAGCGCCCGCCGGAACCAATCGGGCGCGTCGGACAGGGGCTGATAGGTGTCGGTCACAGTCATCGAACTTCCATGGTCAGGCCGTCGATCGTACGACGCGCCCGGACCGTCCCCCCGAACCCGCTCTCCCCCGCGATTGGTGCCTGGGACGTCGCCGCCGTGGCTCAGGTGACAAACGCGCCGACAAGCGGGCGGCCAGAGGAGGTGGTCACACCCCGCGGATACGGTGCGACGGTGATCGAGGCGGTGGTGGAGGTGCAGTACGGGCGCCCGGCGACGGATGCGCTCGCGGCCCTGATCTCGGCCGGCCAGGCCGGCGATCCCCTCGCGCCGGTGACGGTGATCGTCCCGTCGAACGGGGCCGGCCTCGCGGCGCGCCGGGTGGTGAGCGCGGCGCGTGGGCTGGCGAACGTGGCGTTCCTCACTCCCTATGCGCTCGCGGAGCGCCTCGGTGGTCCCCGGGCCGCGGCGGCCGGAGGTTTACGACTCACCGAAGCAATGGTGACCGCGGCGATCCGCCAGGAGTTGCAGGCCGAGGCCGGTCCGTTCGCCCCCGTCGCCACCCATGCCGGCACCGAGCGCGCCTTGGCGCGGCGCTATGTGGAGCTCTCTCGAGCGCGGCCCGAGACGCTCGAACGGTTGACGCTCGACGGGTCGGAGCGCGCGCGGGCCCTGGTGGAACTGCTCGGGCGCGTCCGCGTCCGGCTGGACGGATTCGTCGATGAGAACGGGCTCGCGCGCCACGCGCACGCCGCCGTCGAAGCGAGCGATCCGTCAGTGGCGCGCCTCGGGACCGTCGTCCTGCATCTCGTCCAGCCGATGGCCCCGGCATTTCGTGACCTGGTCGCCCGGGTCGTGCAGGTGCGGCCGACGACCGGCGTTGTGGGACTCACGGGTGACGACGATGCCGATGCCGGGGTGCGCACCGAATGCGAACGCATTGGAGTGAAGCTGGCGCGCGCGTCGAGGGGCACGGAGGACACGGATGCTGGGGACGTCGCGGTCAGCCCGTTGCCGACGGGAACCGAGATCATCACCGCCTCGGACGTGGACGAAGAGGTGCGAGCGGTCATCCGTCGCGTGCTCCAACTCGCCGAGGCAGGAATCGCGATGGACCGCATGGCGATCCTTTCGCCGCCGGTGGAGCCCTACGCCCGCGTCGTGGACAGCCAGCTCCGCGCGGCCGGTATCGCGCACAACGGTCCGGCGGTTCGCCAACTCGTCGACACGATGGCCGGCCGCATGCTCGATCGCGTGCTGCGGCTCGTGGGCGCAGACTTCGCCCGCCACGAGCTGGTTGCGCTCTTCGCAAGTACGCCGGTCCGGACCCCTGACGGCGCGGCGGTCCCGATCGAACGCTGGGACCGGATCTCGCGTCGTGCCGGGGTCGTCGAGGGCGACGGGTGGGCGGATCGACTCGAGGGGTACGCCGCCGATCTCACCGCCCGGGCCGACGATCGGGCCGGCGCAGGAATCGGTGGCGAAATGGGACTCCGCCGAGAGGCGACCGCGGCGCGCGCACTGGCGGCCTTCGTGGTGGATCTGGCGCGCCGGCTCGAGCGGCTCGAACGCGCCGACGGGTGGTCGAGCCGCGCGCGCGAAGCCCGCACCGCCGTCATCGATCTGTTGGGCGGGCCGGAAGTCACCGCCACCTGGCCCGAGGGTGAACTCGATGCGTTCGCGGCGGTTCTGGCCGTACTCGACCGCAGCGCGCGCCTGGACGCCGTGGAGCCGAATCCGACTTTCGCCACCTTCGCCGGCACCGTGGCGAACGAGTTGGGCACCCCGGTCGGGCGCATCGGCCGGTACGGCGATGGCGTGCTGTGCGGATCGATCGGCTCTGGGGTCGGACTCGATCTCGATGCCGTGTTCGTGATTGGACTCGCCGAAGGCATTATCCCTAGCGCTCGGCGCGAAGACGCGCTGCTGGCCGATGCGGACCGTGCGCTGGCCGTGGAAGCCGAACTGGGAACGCGAGAACAGGCACGGGCCGATCAGCGGCGCTCGTATCTGGCCGCACTCGCGGCCGGCGCGCAGCATCGCGTCGTCACCTACGCGCGCGGAGACTTACGATCGGCTCGGGAACGACTCGCGTCGCGATATCTCCTGGAGACCGCGTCGGCGTTGGCAGGTGCGCGCATCTACGCGAGCGACTTCCACGAGTTGGGTGCCGCCACCGGCGTGGACGTGGTGGCTTCGTTCGCGTCGGCGATCACCCGCGTCGACGCCGCCGCCGCGGTCGCCGATCGCGATCTCGGCACCGTCGCCGCGTACGTCGAGGCGGGCGGCGACGTCAACGATCATCCGCTGGTGCTCGGGACAGCGTGCGCGGTCGGCGTGGACGCGATCCGGGGCCGCTTGTCCGGCGAGTTCACGCGGTGGGACGGCAACGTCAACGGCGTCGCGGGTCAGGTGCGATCGCCGGCCACCGGTGACGTCGTCTCGGCGACTCGGCTCGAGACCTGGAGCACGTGTCCGTTCCGCTACTTCTTGACCCACGTCCTTGCGGTGCCGGTCGAGGACAAACCGGAACGACTCCTCGAACTCTCGCCGCTCGATCGGGGCACCCTCGTTCACGCGGTATTGGAACGGTTCATGGACGAGGAGCTCGCGCGGCCCGAGCCCGATCGGGTTCCCCAAGGGCAGGCCTGGCCCCGCACCGCAGTGGTGCGCATGCGCGAGATCGTGGCCGAGCTGGCGGCGGACACGGAGGCGAAGGGTCTCACGGGAAAAGCGGTGCTCTGGTCGCTGCACCGCGAGGAGATCGAATCCGATGTCGTGCAGTTCCTCATCGCCGACAGTGAGATTCGAGAAAAAGAAGGTGCGGTCCCGGAGTCGGTTGAGTTCCCGTTCGGCTTCGACGGTGCGGCGCCGGTCGAGATCACGGTTCCGAGCGGGTCGGTCGTGAAGTTCCGCGGCCGCGCCGACCGCATCGATCGACGGCCCGACGGGACGCGCGTCGTGCTCGATTACAAGACCGGGGCTCGGAAGGCGGTGCCCGAAGGTTGTGAGAACGATCCGGTGTGGGCCGGCGCGCGGCTCCAGCTTCCGCTCTATGCCGAGGCGGCTCGGCAACGCCTCGGTGTCGACGCAGTCGAGTCGGCCTACTGGTACATCTCCGAGCGGGGCGGTTTCACGCGGGACGCGGTCGTCCTCGACGACGCGACCGGCGAACGGTTCCGAACCGTCGTCGGCCAGATCGTCGACGGGATCGATCGGGGAGTCTTTCCTGGCGTTCCGGGTGAGGCCGATTGGATGCACGGCACCGGGACCAACTGCGCATACTGCGACTTCGATGATCTGTGTCCGGCGCAGCGAGGCGCGGCGTACGACGCCAAGGAACTCGCGCCCGAGCTGGAGTGCTTCCACGATCTGATGCTCGAGGTTCCGGAGTGATCGTCGCGCCGCCGCCCCCGGCGTCCACCCTGCTCGACGAAGCGGCGCGGGCGCGGATCACGACCACAGGACTCGACGAGCTGTTGTTCGTCGAAGCCGGTGCCGGAACCGGCAAGACCAAGCAGCTGGTGGATCGCGTCGTGGCGTTGGTCATCACGCGCGCCATCCCGATGCGTGAGATCGCGGCCGTGACCTTCACGGAAGCGGCGGCCAGTGAACTTCGCTCCCGGGTGCGGGAAGCGTTCGAACGGGTGGTGCATTCCTCCGCGGCAAGTGCCCCTGAGCACGCGGCGGCCGAGGCGGCGCTCGCCGACCTCGATTCGGCGGCGATCGGCACCGTGCACTCGTTCGCGCAGCGGATTCTCGCCGAGCATCCGGTCGAGGCCGGACTGCCGCCGACGGTGGAAGTCCTCGACGAAGTGGAGAGCTTGCTCGAGTTCGGTCGCCGCTGGCAGGCCGAGGTGGATCGCATGTTCGCCGCGGCCGACCTCCAGCCGGTCATCACCGTCGCCCGCCTGCTCGACGTGCGGGTGGACCACCCGAAGCTGACGTCGCTGCGTGACGTCGCCGCCGTGTTCTCCGACAACTGGGATCGCCTGGACGCGCTTGTCGACGGCCCGGTGTTCGTGCCCCGGATCGAGCGCTCCACCGCCATCGAGCAACTTCGGGGCCTGGAATCCGTGCTGGCCCAGTGTGGCGAGATCCCCCAGGACAAGCTGGCGCAGCGGCTCCTCGAGCGGGCTCCGGCCATGGCCGTGGCGCTCGACGCGCTCGAGCACGGCACGGACCGGGCCGTGATCCGCCACCTGATGGCGAAACGAAAGTCGAAGCAGAAGTGGGGTCACGCCGGCCTCGGCGCGGCGGCGAACTGGGGTGGAAAGGACGAGAAGATTGCGGTGGCGGCAACCGTTGCTCGCGCCGAGGCCGCGCTGGACTCGGTCCTCGATCATGCCGCCGACGACGTGTTGCGCGTGCTCGCCGGCGAGGTCGCCCGGTTCACGGTGGCGGCGGCGCACGACCGCCTCGGCGACGGTCGCCTCGAGTTCCACGATCTCCTGGTGTTCGCTCGCCGTCTGCTGCGCACCAGTCGAAACGCGCGCGCGGCCCTGCACGCTCGCTACACCCGCCTCCTCATCGACGAGTTCCAGGACACCGACCCGATCCAGGTGGAGCTGGCCACGCTGATCGCCGCATCGGCCGGGAACCACGACCCGAACGCGCCATGGCAGGCCGTGCCGGTGGAGGACGAGCGGCTCTTCTTCGTCGGTGACCCGAAGCAGTCGATCTACCGATTTCGTCGGGCCGACATCGCACTCTTCCTCGCCGCTCGCGATCGGTTCTCGAGCGAGGCGGTCCGGCTGAGCACGAACTTTCGGACGGTGCCGGCGGTCCTCGAATGGGTGAATCACGTGTTCGGCGAGTTGATGGCGGAGGAGGTCCCGGGCCGCCGACCCCGCTACGAGGCGCTGCACGCACATCGCCGGCCGAGCACGCACGATCACCGAGTCGTCCTGCTCGGCGGTCCGCATCCCCGCGCCCAGAAGCTGCGGGCCGGTCCCTTACGCGAACTCGAAGCCGCCACCGTCGCGGACGCGGTCGCCGAGATCCTGGCCGATCCGGACGCGTGGCCGGTCGAGATCGATGGTGAATGGCGAGCGGCGCGGCCCGAGGACATCGCGATCCTGGTGCCCACCCGCACGTCGCTCGGGGTGCTGATGGACGCCCTCCGCGATCGAGACGTCGACGTTCGCGCCGAGACCGGCACCCTCGTCTATTCCACCCAGGAGATCCGCGACCTGCTCGCGGTGCTGCGGGCAATCGCGTACGGGACCGACGCGGTGGCGCTGGTCGCCGCGTTGCGGTCACCGATCCTCGCGTGTGGTGACGACGACCTCGTGACCTACGTCCATGCCGGGGGCACGTGGAGCCTGGACGCCCCCCGGCCGATCCTGCCGCCGGACCAGCCGGTGATGGCCGCGCTCGCCTTCCTCGACGAGCTGCACTCGGCCCGGTGGTGGACGCCTCCCAGTGAGCTCATCGACCGGATCGTCCGGGAGCGTCGGGTCTTCACGATCGCGCTCGCCCAGCGCCGCGCCCGCGATACCTGGCGGCGGATTCGGTTCCTGTCCGACCAAGCGCGCGCGTTCGAGGCTTCACAATCCGGCGACCTCGTGGCCTTCGTCGACTGGGCGGAGCTCCAGCGCTCGGAGATGGCCCGAGTGCACGAGCCGCTCCTCCCCGAAGCGGACGACCACGCCGTGCGGATCATGACCATCCACGGGGCGAAGGGGCTCGAGTTCCCGATCACCGTGGTGTCGGGACTGACCACCCGGCTCAGTGCGCGCCGGGCGCGCTTCGCCGTGCGGTGGGACGGCGACGAGATCGGCGTGTCGGCCCGCAAGGACGTCGCGACCGCAGGCTTTGACCGGCTGGCCGATCTCGAGGACGAGATGGACGACGAGGAGAAGCTGCGCCTCCTCTACGTCGCGTGCACCCGCGCGCGTGACCACCTCCTGATCGCCACCCATCACGTCGAAGGCACGAAGTCCTTCGCGCAGCTCGCCTGGTCCCACTCGCAGGCGGCGCCACCCGAAACCTGGCGTACGCCGACGACGACGACTGCGACGATGACCGCCACCGGCACCGCTCCGACCCGGCGTGGCTCATCCGTGGCGGCGCCGGACGATCGGGCGGCCCGGGATGCCTGGATCGCGCGGCGTGAAGCCCTCTTGGCCGTCGGACGGGTACCACGATCGGTGTCGGCCACCGACGTTCGCCATTCCGATACCGGGCATTCCGATACCGGGCATTCCGGTACGGGGCACACCGGCACTGCACACCCGCCCGCAGCCGAACGCCAGGCTGCGCCGCAGCCGGAACGGCTTCTGAATGCCGTCGGCGAGGGTGGCGAAGTCCCGGATCCGCTCGCCGAGTGGCGCCGGGGGAGCGCCGCGACCGCGTTCGGCCGGGCGGTTCACGCCGTCCTCCAGGATGCGGACCTCGTGACCGGCGAGAACATCGCGGCGCTGGCCGGCGCGATCGCGCTCGACGAGGGATTGGGTGAGCACGCGGACGATGTCGCCGCGGCGGCCCGCTCGGTGCTCGGCGCGAGTGTCGTGCGCGCGGCGGCCGGCGAACTGGGGAGCGGCAACGCGTTTCGTGAGATGTACGTGGCCGCGCCGGTGGGCGACCGCGTCCTGGAGGGTTACATCGACCTCCTCGTGCGTACCCCGGGTGGTCTCGTCGTGGTCGACTACAAGACCGACCCGGTCGGCGACGGCGACGACGTTGCGCTCGACCGACGGGTCGATGCCTACCGCTTGCAACTCGGTGCGTACGCGCTCGCAGTCGAGATCGCGACGGGGGAGGCGGTGGTGGCGGGAGTGTTGGTCTTCGCCCGGGCCGAAGGCGTGATCGAGCGGCGGATCGAAGCCGTCGATCTCGGGGTGGCCGAAGTACGGGCGATTCTGAGCGGGCCGGCACCCGGGTTCTGAGATGCCCACGCTCGGGGCTGGCGGTGTGCGATCCTGGTAGCCCTTCATGCGCGCTGCGACCCGACTTTTCCGTCTCGTCACCATTCTCGTACTCGGCGGCCTCGGCCTCGGGATCTGCGTGGTTGCGCTCGCGCCCGGGATCGAAGAGATCGCGGCGAGCGCGCAGTACAGCGGCAAGGTCGGGCCCCGGTTGCGGGCCCTCGAGGACCCGACCACGTTCTACGACTCGAGCGGTGCCGTCTACGAGCGGGTCGGCCAGTTGGATCGCCAGCAGGTCTCGATCGCGGCCGTGCCGGAGGTCATGCGCCAGGCCGTGATCGCCACCGAGGACCGCACCTTCTATCGCAACGACGGCATCGACGTGCGTGCCGCCGTGCGCGCCTTCGTGTCCGACGTGGGTGCCGGGGACATCGCCCAGGGCGGGTCCACGATCACCCAGCAGCTCATCAAGAATCGGTTCTTCAAGAACCCACGCCGGAATCTTGATCGCAAGGTTCGTGAAGCGGTCCTGGCCTACCGGCTGACGAGCGAATGGTCGAAGAATCGCATCCTCGAGGAATACCTCAACACCGTGTACTTCGGTGAGAACTCCTACGGGATACAAGCGGCGGCCACGCGCATCATCGGAAAGCCGGATCTCGCCCAGCTCACACTGGCGGACGCCGCCTTGCTCGCGGGCGTGATCAAGAACCCGACGGCCTACGACATCTTCGATCCGGCGAAGCAGACGCGCGCGCTGGAACGTCGTAACGACGTCATCCGTCGCATGCGCGTGCAGGACGTGATCACCGAAGCCGAAGCCGCGGCGGCACGTACCGCGCCGTTGCCCGCGCCGCCCCGACCCGACAACGAACTGCGCGCTCGCACTCCCTACGGTGAAGAAGTGTTGAGCCAACTCAAGACCCTCGAAGTCCTCGGAGCGGATTCGTTCGAGCGCGAGCAGGCCATCTTCTCCGGTGGGCTCCGGGTCTACACCGAATACGACCGGCGGCTCAGCGACATCGCTGCTTACACCATCGGCTCGGTCATCAAACCGTCGTTCGCGCCGTTCACCGCGGCGATCGCAGTGATGGACCCGCGGTCGGGTGCGGTACGCGCCGTCGTCGGCGCCCGAACGGGCGAGGGTGGCACCGCGCAGGGGTACAACCTTGCCACCGATGGCGCCGGTCGCAAGGTCGGGTCCACGTTCAAACCGATCACGCTCGCGACCGCCATCGCCAATGGGTACTCACCCAAGGACCGGGTCGACGGGTCGGACGATTGCCCGATCAGCTACCCCCAATGGCGGAAGGAGCCGTTCGTCTTCAACAACGCGGGCGACGGCAGCGGCGGCTACGGCGACCTGTTCGCCCAGACCCGCAACTCGGTGAACTGCGCCTACCTGCGGCTCATGACCAGCGTGGGGCCGCCCAAGGTGCAGGCCATGGCCGCCGACCTCGGTTACACCCACCCGGTCGAGCCGGTGCTGTCGATGGGGATCGGCGAGACCGGTCACACGCCGCTCGAAGTTGCCACCGTCTACAGCACGCTCGCCGCCGATGGGGTCAAGCATGCGCCGGTGTTCGTGCGCCGCGTCGAGGACGGTAACGGTCGGGTGTTGTACCGGTCGCCGGGGGGCGTGCGGGTGCTGGACACCGAAGTCGCGCGGACGGTGACGGACGTGCTGAGCCACGTGACCGACCCGGGCGCAACCGGTACGCGCGCGAAGTTGGCCGACCGACCGATCGCCGGCAAGACCGGGACCGTCGACAAGCAAGTGGACGCGTGGTTTGCCGGGTACACCCCGCAACTTGCGGTCGCAGTGTGGATGGGCCACCCGGACTGGGGAGATGCGGACGCGCATCCGGAGGCCTCGATGACCAACGTCGGCGAGTTCCCGCGGGTGTACGGGGGTACGTACCCGGCGATCATCTGGCAGAAGTTCATGACCGAGGCGCTGAAGGGTGCGCCGGTGGTCCGGTTCATCGCGCCCAACGAGAGCCTCTGGCCGAAACCGGCGCCGGTGAATCCGAAGGGTGGGCGCGGCGCGGCCTTCGTGGAGCGTGCGCCGGAGCCACCGTCGACCACCGTGCCCGGTGCCGGCCCCACCACCTCGGTGCCCACCGTCGCGTCGCCGCCGGTTCCTTCGTCCACCCCGGTGCCCACCGCGGCGCCGCCCCCCGGGTGAGGTCCCGATAGATTCGCCGACGATGTCCTCGCTCGAACAGTTGCTCGTCGTCCAAGGCCATGACACCGCCCTCCACCAGCTTCGTCACCGCCGGAACTCCCTGCCCGAGCGCGAGGTGGTGGCGCGAGCCGAGGCTGCGCTCCGCGAGCTCGAAGGCCCGATCATGGAGACCCGAAGTCGCCGGGACGCGGTGCACCGAGATGTAAAGCGGCTCGAAGACGAAGCGAGTGCCGCCGCGGCGAAAGCCGCCGAGGTGGACACGCAGATGTATTCCGGAACCATCACGTCCGCCAAAGAGCTCCAGGCGATGCAGACCGACCTCGAACAGATTCGGAAACATCAACGCACGCTCGAGGATCGTGAGCTCGAGTTCATGGAACAGCAGGAGTCGATCGACGGCGAACTCGGTGTCCTCGATGGCGAGGTCACCGACGCCGGCGCGCAGATCGCCGCGGCTCGGTCCGTCATTGCGGAACAGGAATCGGTGATCGATGCCGAGATCGAGGCCGAGATTGCGGCACGGGCCGCGGCCGCCGCCGACATTCCCCCCGACCTCCTGGCCTTGTACGAACAGGTTCACCACCAGAACCGGGGTGCGGGCGCGGCCCGTCTGCTCGGGAACACCTGCCAGGGCTGTCGGCTGACGATTCCCGCCACCGAAGTCGATCGGATTCGTCACGCGGCGGAGGACGCGACGGTGTCCCAATGCGACAACTGCGGTGCGATCCTCGTCCCCGGTCGCGCGTGAGCGCGACGCCATGATCGGATCGGATGGGGCGATGGCGTTCCCGGGTTTCGGCGCGGACTCGAACGAGGACTCCGAGACCGGCCCCACGATCGAGACGATCCGAATCTTCTGCGACGGCGGGTCGCGCGGGAACCCCGGCCCCGCGGGCATCGGCGCGGTCCTGCTCGACGCGTCGCGCGAACCGGCACGAGTGATCGCCACCGTGAGCGAGGCGATCGGGATCGCAACGAACAACGTCGCCGAGTATCAGGCCCTCGTCTCGGGGCTGGAGGCGGCCGCGCCGTTCGGCGCCCGCCGGATCGAGGTGCGCGCCGATTCACAGTTGCTGATCCGCCAGTTGGAAGGGCGGTACCGGGTCAAGAACGCCGGACTCCAGCCGCTCTACCGCCAGGCCATGGCGCTCTTGAAGTCCTACGCCGAGGTGGATCTCGCCCACGTCTATCGCGAGGACAATGTCGAGGCCGATGAGCTCGTGAACCTTGCACTCGACGCCGAACGCGACGCGAGCCAGAGCCGCCGCGCCGCCCCAGCGGCGCCGCGCCCGGCCGACTGAGTTTCCGATGCTGTTCTGGTATCTCGGACCGTCCGTCCTCGGTGTCTACGAAGTGTTCCGGAGCCGAGGGCTCGACTACCGGCTCGTGGGCCTCGGTTCGCTGCTTCCGCTCCTGATCGACCTGCCGACCGGCCGCTTCGGTCCGGGGCATTCTCTGGTCGTGGCCGTCGGCATGCTCGCCGCGGTGATGATCGGGACCATCGGGAGGACGCGGCTGCTCCGCCGCCGACTCGTGTGCGTCCCCATCGGCTGGTTGAGTGGTCTGGTGCTCTCGGGCGCCTTCCTTCACGACCGCACCTTCTTGTGGCCGCTGCTCGGCACGGGAGTCGGTGACGTCGGCCTGATCCCGCCGCCCACCCTGTTGGTGCTGGGGGAGGCGGCCGGAATCGCCCTTATTGCGTGGTCGATCGGACGATTCGGACTGAACCGGCCCGAGGCGCGCGCGGAGTTGTTCCGGACCGGCCGACTCGCGGAGCCGGGGTGATCACCTTCGTCCGTCACGGTGAGACCGCGGCCAACCGAGCCGGGCTCGCGCTCGGACGGGCGGATCCTTCGCTCACCGACCTCGGTCGCCGGCAGGCGCAGGCGCTGGCCGACCGCTTGCGCGCCACCGACGTCGAACGAGTGCTGAGCAGCCCGCTCCGGCGCGCTCGCGAAACCGCCGCGCTCATCGCGGCCGGGCTCGGGTGCGGGGTCGAGGTCGACGACCGGCTCGTCGAGATGGACTACGGCGAGTGGGATCAGCGCTCCTTCGGGGACCTTCCCGCCGAAGATCTCGCGCGGTGGCGGCGTGACGCTGCGTTCGCGCCACCGGGTGGCGAGAGCTTGATCGCGGTGGGTGAACGGGTGGCGTCACTGTGTCAAGAACTCGTCGACGGTCCGGGGACGATCGCGGTCAGTCATGTGTCGCCGATCAAGGCCGCGGTGGTGTGGGCATTGGATGCCGACGCCTTGCTGGCGTGGCGGATGCATCTCGACGTGGCGTCGATCACGCGAGTCGGGTCACCGAACGCGCGCCCATGCCTCCTCGGATTCAACGACACCAGCCACCTCAGTTGAGGCGCGCACCCGGAATCCGGTCGATGTCGTCGGCGGACCGGGTCGTCCCCGAGGCGCGGCGGATCTGACGCACCGCAGTCCAGATACACAGCGCCAACGCGATCATGGCGTCGGTGGCCAACATCGTCGGGCCGAGCATCCATTCGAATCCGCTCTTTCCGAGCACCGCGTTGATGGGACTCCAACCGAGCGGATCGATCACCGGTATCAGCAGCAGGACGATCACTGCGCCGCGTACCCGCCGCGGCCACGCGATCGGATGGGTCGGCCGGCGGCGGGCCAGGAAGACCAGCGGCGCGGCGAGCAGCAGATTGTCATAGGGGACGCGGTACATGCTCGTGAGGATGATGAGACAGCCGAGGGTGAGCGTGAGCTCCTCGGTATCGCCGTCGGGATCGCGCCGGTGGAGGGTGCGCACGAGCCAGGCGCCCACGCCGAGCAGCACCATCCCTCCGATCAGCCCCACGGTCTCGGACACACGCAAGCGTGAGATGCGGACGAAGGTGTTCGCCGCGTCGATCCGCAGGCCGCTGCCGAGCCGGGACTGCGCCGACTGGCTGGTGATGCGCGCGCTCTCCTGCCAGGACTCGAACAGTTGGTTCACTCCACCCGCGGCGGCGACGAGCCACGGAAGGACAGAAGCACTGAGCGCGGCACCGAGCGCAGTTCCGAGCACCGCAACCGAGCGCCGGCCGCGCACGAGGATCAGCAGCGTGAGCGGTATCGCGTAGGTCGGCTTCGACCAGACGACGGCCAGTCCCGCGACCCCCGCCGCCAGCGGCAATGCCGCACCGACTCTCGGAAGACCCGGCAGCCGCGTCGCGGGTGCGCGGTCTGCACCCCACGCCAAGTACGCGCCGATCACGATCATCAGCGTGGGTTGGCCCGTGCGGAGATCGAAGCGGCCGGGGTCACTGAGCAGGATGAGGACCCCGAGCCCGAACACCGCATCGACGCGGCGCGCGTATCCCACCAGGCGAAGCGTGACCGCAGCGAGTCCGACGACGAGCAGCAGATTCCACCCCAGATTGATCGCACGCGCCGTGGACAGGGAGAACGGGACCAGCGGTAGATGGAAGAGCAGATGTTCCGGCGTGTACAGCGGGAACTCTTGGCCCACCGGATAGTGACGGAAGTACGCGTCGGCGTCGTAAGGGTTGATGCCGTCGCGCAGCGCAATCACCGGGTAGTAGATCGCGTCACGAAAATCGGTGTGGAGCCCCACGTCGAGTCGGCTGGGGGAGATTCCGTTCCAGGTGGAGAGCGTGAGCCAGGTCCCGACGCCCACGAAGGCACCGACCGTGGCCAGGATCCGAAGCCACGAGGGCGTCCGATCGATTGCGTGCCGGAGCCGGTCGATCATCGATCCGCGCGCGTCGTAGGCGCGTCCTGCCGGTTCGAGAGCGGGAGCATGAAGACCGCCACGGCCACCAAGTCCCTTCCAATCCTGGCGAAACGTGGGTCGAGGCCGGACACTTCGCGCTCCTCGAGCCGCTGGAACTCGCGCAATGCCCGGACCCGGCGCGCCGACGGGACGCTGGTCAGGTACGCGATTCGGCGCGCGCCGAATCGGGCCGCGACCGACTCGATCTCCCGGTCGGTCACGATGACAAGGCGGGCACGCAGCGGCCTGTGCCCAACGACGCGATTTGCGCCGAAGCTCAAGCGGTTGGAGTCCGAAGGTTCGATGCCCACCCGGACCCCGGCACGCTCGAGCGCGAGAGTAAGTCCCGCGAGATGAGCCGAACTCGAGAAGGACGTCGCACGCATGAGCACAATGCCGGGACGGCGGGGAAGATGGTGGAGGACCTTCAGCGCGAGCACCGCCACCGCTTTCGTTTCGCTCACGTCGGGCGGTTCGAACGACGTCGTACGTGCGACTCCGAAGCTCCCGAGCGCGAGCGTTGCGACCATGCAGGCTGCGACGATCAGCCGCGTGCGATCGGGGTCGAGGCGACGTCCGAGCCGCCGCGCCGCTTCCGCGATCGTGAACGCCATGCACAGGGCTGCGAGCACCCAGATCCAGCGGAGTCGGTATTCGTACATCGATCCGACGGTCCGGGCCAGTGCGATGATCCCGACGCCGAGCGGGATGAGCAAGATAGCGGCCAGTCGGCGAGCTCGCCGATCGCGGGACCGAAACGCAGCCGCGACGGCGAGCAGAAACGGGATGAGGAGTATGGGGACAGGCGTCGAGAGGATCGCGGCCGGTTGGCCGGAGAACGGGTTGACCTCGCGAAGGCCCACGAGCCAATCGGGAGCGAGGCTGAACTGTGCGGCCATGACTCGCGCACCTTCGGCGAGCGTATGGGCCGGTTCCGGAGTGGTACGGAAGTAGTGGACGATCGATCGGATGTTGCCGGGATCACGAATGATCTGTTCGAGGATCGGTGGAATCCACACGACCGTCAAGGTCCCGACCGCCCACCACCATCCGGCCAACCCCGAAATGGCGCGGTCCCGCCAGGCTCGCCACCCACACCAGGCCAGCACTGCGACCACAAGGGCGACGTATCCAACGTGGGTCTGCATGCAGAACGTGCCGATGAAGGCTGCCGCCGGGAAGGCCCACCGATCGCCGCAGGTGGCGGCCCATGCGGCCATGAGAAACGCGCCGAACGGCAACACGGTGACGAAGGGATTCCACGGATTCTCGAGAGATCCGCTCGGGAGTGAAAGAACGAGAACGCCCGCGACCAGTAGCACCGGTAGGGCCAGCGCGAGCCCGCCCCAGCGCTTTGCAATGGTGACCATCACCCCGATCGAAATGCCGTTGATCAACAGTGCGTTCGCCAGCATCGCCGCGCTGTCGGCGCCGAACAGCCGGTACGGGATCGCGTTGAGGTAATAGAAGAGGGGACCGGGATGGCTCCACCCATCGCGAGAGAAGGGTCCGAGCAAAATGGGATGGCGGCCCACGTCACGGACCATGAGTTCGTTAAGTGCGTTGTCGGAGGTGGCGTGGAATCCGCCGAGGCCGGTGAGTACTCGGACGATCGCGACGACGATGGGCACCAGCACGATTGCGAGGAGGGCCCAGCTCAGCGCGCCGACGGGTTCCGGTTCGAGTCGAAGTCGAGGTTCGGTGGGCGCGTCTGGCCCCGTCCGTTCCTCGCTCGACGCACTCGACGCGGTCACGGGGCGATCCGTGCGGTCCGGGCGATCCGCTGCAGTTCCGGTGCGAGCCATCGCCAGATCACGCGCGCGCCCTCGGGCGTGAAGTGCTCACCGTCGGTGCGCATGGTGACGCCGTCCAACTCGGCTGCGAACTTCCCGTCGGGACATGCGATCTGCTCGAGGTCCAGGAGGTGCACGTCGGTCGGGTGATCGGCGGCGTAGCGGGCCCAGACTTGATTGAGCCAACGGACCCGCGCGGGATCGTCACGTTCCGGTTCTCCCCATGCGCCGAGCGCACGCTGGGTCACCGAGAAGCACGGCGTGGTGAGCAGCGCGAGTTGTGCGCCGTCCGCGGTGAGGATCTCGCGTGCCTGGTCGAGCTGGACCCGCAGGTACTCCTCCATTTCCCGCGTGCCCACCCGCAGTTTCCGCCCGTCGACGGTACGGTCGAACAATTCCCAGCCTCCGAGCAGGAGTGCGACGACCTCGGGTTTGTACTTCTCCACGCCGTCGGCGTAGGTGGTCTTCCACTCGGCGCAGTGATCCTGGTTCTCACCCGCGACGCCCCGGCTCTGGGGTACCCCGGTGACGATGCCGCAGCCGATGATCGTGACGCCGCGATTCCACACCCGACGCTCGTCCCGGTCGTCGATCTTCGCAGTGACGAGGGTGAACGCGATGGAGTCGCCGGCGACCAGCACCCGCGTCGCGCCGGGGAGCGGCGGAGCGTTGATGCGGCGCCGGAGCTCGGCGAAGATGTTGGGCCGGGTACGGGACGCCGCGCCCGACGCGGTGAACCCGAAGAGGATCAGCGAAGTGACTGCCAGCGTCGCCGGGACCCACAGCAACCGATTCCGCACGGCACGGAAGCGCTGTTCGCGGATCGGCTGCTCCACCAGGAAGTACGACGCGAGGGAGACGACCAGCGTGACCGCGAGTCGGAGGAGGAGAAGCTCCGTCCCCTCCCGTCCGGTGCGAGCGGGCGAGAGCCAGACATAGATCGGCCAGTGCCACAGGTACAGGCCGTAGGAAATGCGTCCGATCGCGGGGAACGGCGGCAGCGCCAGCAGGCGCCGGACCGGTCCCGCGGTCATGGCGGCGGCGATGACCGCGGCCGCCGCGAGCGCAACCAGCGTGAACCCGCCACGGTAGAAGCGGGGCCACGAGTCGGACTTGGTGGCGATCACCCAGCCGAGGAACACGAAGCCGCCGCCGCCGGCGATGTGAAACGCGGTGCGCCACGCGCGGGTCCAGTCGGCCCGCCGCGCCGCGAAGCCGACGGCCAGGAGCGCGCCGATCAGGAGCGCCTGCGCGCGGGTATCGGTTCCGTAGTAGATCCGCGAGGTATCGCTGCCGGGCTCGTGCAGCAGTGTCATCAGCACGGCCGACCCCGCCGCGAGGATCGCGATCGAGACCGCGATCAGCCGGGTCTGGCGCCGGGCCAGGCGCGTGATGCCGAAGAACGCGAGGGGCCAGATCAAGTACCACTGCTCTTCGATTGCCAGCGACCACATGTGTCGGAGCGGCGACGGGGAACCGAATTCGGCGAAGTACGGCTGGCCCGAGAAGACCAGCCGCCAGTTCTGCACGTAGAACAAGGAGCCGAAGAGGTCGCCCCGCAGGCCGAGCGCTTCGTCGTCGGTGGCGATGAATGCGCCGAAGATCGCGACGGCCACGAGAACCAGGACCAACGCGGGCAGCAACCGGCGGGCCCGACGGAGCCAGAACGCGCGCACGTCGATGCGGTGGGTCGCATCGATCTCCCGAACCAGGAGGAGGGTGATCAGGAACCCGGAGAGGACGAGGAATACGTCGACGCCGAGAAACCCGGCCGGGGCCCAACTCACCCCGCCGTGAAAGAGCATGACGGCGATGACAGCCAGGGCGCGGACGCCGTCGAGTGACGGCTGATGCGCAAGTGGTGCCGACGCTGCGGCAAGGGTGGGGCCGGTGCTCATCGGCGCGGTGATCGTCTCCGGAGACTGGCGGGGATGGTGAACGGGCCACGCCCGAGGAGAGAATGGTAGGGGAGGGGTGGCGATCCGCTCAGTACCCTTGGCCCGTGATCCGACGACTTGGGCGCGGCTCCGGACTCGTGGCGCTGATGATCGGCGTCACCACCGTGGTACCGAGCGGCCGGATCTCCGCCCCCCGCTTCCTGGGCGCGGACCCCGCAGGGGCCGCGGTCACGGTGGCAGTCCCGAGCGCCATCGACGCCACCGGGTCACGCGATGTCACGAGCGACCTGAACGCCTTCTTCGCATCCGTCCCGGCCGGGGCGACGGTGGACTTTCCTGATCGCGGACGGTTCAAGACCGAAGGCATCGTGGTGGTGGCCGGCGCGCGCGACGTGACCATCCTGGGTCATCGGTCGACGTTGGTGGCGGAGACCGACGGTGCGAGCGGACCGCCGCCCTTCTACAACTACCGCCACCGGTGGCCGCGCATGCGCGCGCACTTCGAGATCCGAGACAGCGAGTCCGTCACCGTGCGCGACCTGGCGGTGGAAGGGCCGAACCCGGATGGCATGTTCCGTCCCGAGTTCGAGGCCCAGGCCGGATTCGTGGTCAGTCGTTCGCGCGCCGTGACCCTCGATCGGGTTACCGCACGTGCCACCTACGGCGACGGCGTGTATGTCACCGGAGGTTCGGTCGATGTCACCGTGCGGCGGTGCGCCCTCGATCACAACGGGCGGCAGGGGGTGGCGGTCGTCGACGGCGACAACGTTACGGTCGAGCAGTGCGACATCACGGGGACGGGCCGATCGGTGATCGATCTCGAACCCGCACACGGTCTCGTGCGCACCGTGCACATCCGCGACAATCGCATCGGCGAGTACACCAACTTTCTGCTGGCGGCGGTGGGCGCCGGGGAGGGGGTGGCGGACGTGTGGTTGGAGCGCAACGTCGTGACCGGCGGCCGCGGCGTGAGCCTTTACGTGGGCACCGAACGCTCGACGCGGGTGGGGATCCACGTCATCGACAACCGCGGTGTCGGCCCGTCAGAAGGCTACGAGGGCACGCTGATGCGGTTCACGCGATTCGACGGTATCGAAGTGCGCGGCAATCGTCAGCGCGTCGCACCGGGCGTGACGCCGATCGTGCTCCTCAACTCGTGCAACGAAACGGTGACCGACAACGACTTCGGTGGTGTCGCCGCCGGTGCCGTCGTGAAGCGTGATGGCGACTGCACCACGGGACCGCAAGCGCGCCCCCGCCCGCCCACCACGATCGGCCCGAGACCACGACTACCGCGCAACGCAGATCGCGCCGGGACGTTCTCGCCACGTCGGGCGCCCGCGTCCAGGACTTCCAGCACCACCACCACCACCACCACCGGCGATCCCGTCGCACGCGCCGAGGCCGACGGCGATGCGAACCGGGAAGAGAACGGCACGTCGACCTCGCTCCCAGCACTCGCGGTCGGTGGTCTGCTCGGAGTGGCGGGCGGAGTCGGAGCCACGCTGCTGTTCCAGCGAGTTCGGCGACGCCGCCGCACGTCGTAATGGGTGCCGGACATCCGGATCGTCTTGCGGCTCCGAACCATCCGTGATCTGAACTCTCCGTGATCCGCGCCATTCGGGCCGGCGACGGGCGGGTCCGGAAGGAGATGAAGCGGTGTCGACCCGTCGGTTGCCCACGGTGCTGTTCGTGCTCGCCGTTCCCGTGATGGCCGTCATCGCCATCTTGGTCACGCGGGCCGTCGAGGGTCCGACCGCTCCGCAGGGCGCGGTTGGGAGCGGATCGGCCGTGGTGATCAAGGACTTCTCGTTCCGCCCGGCCACGTTGAGCGTGGCCCGCGGGTCGAAGCTGAAAATCACCAACGGCGACGGCACCCCGCACACGTTCTCGGCCGCGGACAATGGGTTCTCGACGCCGGTGCTGGACGCCGGAGGGTCGGCGTCGATCGCTCTGGAGTCGGCGGGATCGTTCCCGGTCGTGTGCAAGATCCACCCGAACATGACCGCCACCGTGGTGGTCACATGATGCGGGCCCGAACTCCGTGGCTTCTCGTCGGCGCCGCCGGCGTGTTCGTGAGCGCCTACGTGCACTTCTATCTCTATTTCTGGGGTGGTTACCGCGGCATCAGTCCGGATCGCATCGCCGGCCTCGACATCAGTCGTTCGTTCGCGCTCAGTGCCATCGCCGGGCTCGTGATCGCCGAGTTCCTCGTGGTTTCAGTGCGCTTCGAACGGCTCGCGCTCCCGGCGTCCATTCTGGGTATCGGGTTCGCGCTCGGTGCCCTCGGTGCGTCTGTCCTCGCCCGAACGACGGGCCTCCTCGGCTTCGAAGAGAGTTCCTGGACCGTCGAGGCCGTCGTCGTGACCGTTGCGGAGGTCGTCGCCGTGCTGGTGCTCGGACGCGTGCTCGCGCTGCGATCGACCACGCACTGACCGGTCGCACTCGGCGGGTGCGCGAGGATCAGAGGCACGGCGGGCACCGTCGTCGCATCGAGTCCGAGGCCGGGAGCCGTCCATGAAGCCCATCGCGGCGGCGCGCCAGAGGGTCGAGACCCTGCGCTCGGTCATTCGGTTGGGCCGAATCGAGACCGATCCGGTGACCCGCCGGCTCGCCCGCGCCGCATCCGTCGCCGACCTCCGCCGGATCGCGAAGCGGCGCCTGCCGGGTGGCGTGTTCGATTACATCGACGGCGCGGCCGAGGACGAACGCACCCTCGTCGCGAACGAGGCCGCGTTTGCACAGACCACCTACCGACCGCGCGTGCTCTGCGGGATCACGGCCGCGCAGGCCGGTTCCACGATCCTGGGTCGGCCGTTGGCGTATCCGCTCGTGCTCGCACCCACCGGGTTCACGCGCATCGCCGATCCGGACGGCGAACTCGCGGTGGCTCGCGCCGCGGCGCGGGCCAATCTGCCGTACACGCTCTCCACGCTCGGCACTCGGTCGATCGAGGAGGTTCGTGCGGTGAGCGAAGGCCGGTTGTGGTTCCAGGTGTACGCGTGGCGCGATCGCGGACTCATCCAGGAGATGGTGGAACGCGCCGCGGCCGCTCGGTTCGAGGCCCTCGTCCTGACGGTCGACACCGCCGTGCTGGGCCGGCGTGAACGGGACGTGCGCCGCGGGTTCTCCTTGCCGCCGACGATCGGTGCGCGCACCCTGCTCGACGGCGCGCGCCATCCGGGCTGGACGTGGTCGTTCGTTCGGAGCGAGCCGATCCGCTTTGCGAACGTCGCTGGGAAGTCCGTCGGTGACGGCGCGTCCCCGGTGGCACTGTCCGATTACATCAACCACCAGTTCGATCCCGGGCTCTCGTGGTCCGATCTGGATTGGCTCCGTTCGATCTGGAGCGGTCCGATCGTCCTCAAAGGAATCCAGACCGTCGCCGACGCGCGGCTCGCCGCAGACATCGGCGTCGAAGCCGTCGCCCTCTCCAATCACGGTGGTCGTCAGCTCGACGGTGCGCCGGCGCCCTTCTCGCTCGTGGCCCCGGTCGCGGATGCCGTCGGCGGCCGGATGGAGATCATCTGCGACGGTGGCGTGCGCCGGGGCGGCGACATCGTCAAGGCGGTGGCCGCCGGCGCCACCGCGTGCATGGCCGGCCGTGCGTATCTGTACGGTCTCGGGGCGGCCGGCGAGCGAGGCGTCGACCGCGTGCTCACCTGGTTCCTCGAGGACGTGATCCGAACCATGACGTTGCTGGGGGTCGGCCGGATCGACGAACTCGATCGCTCGTTGATCGAACTACCCGCATGGGAGCGTCGACTCGACTGATTCGCACGATGGAATTCCCTGAATGCCCGGTTGTTCGGGCATTTTCGGGTAGACAAAACCTCCGCGGTCCGGCATTCGGCCCGCGGAGTCGGAGGAGCGGGCGGAATGTCAGAGTCGGCCTCGGCCCAGATTGGTGTCGGCGCATGTCGCATCAGTGACCGAGGGCGGGACCTGGTCATGGAAGTGCTGGAGAGCGGTCGGTTGTCGGCCGGGCCGATGATGGAGCGACTCGAGGGCGAGCTGGCGCGTCTGCATCACCGTCGGTACGGACTGATGTGCAACAGCGGGACCAGTGCGCTGCACATCGCGCTGGCCGCCCTTGGTGAGATCGAGGGTTGGGAACCCGGCGACGAGGTGCTGGTCCCCGCGCTGACGTTCGTGGCGACCGCCAACGTCGTCCTGCACAACGGGTTGACCCCGGTGTTCGTGGATGTCGAGCCGGACGGTTTCGGTATGGACCCGGCCCAGATCGAACGTCACCTCACTCCGCGCACGCGGGCGGTCATGCCCGTACACATCGGGGGTCAGCCGTGCGACCTTCCCGCGATCTCCGAGGTCGCGCACAGCCATGGGCTTCGGATCGTGGAGGATTCGGCCGAGGCCATGTTCGTATCCGTCGGCGGCCGACCGGTCGGCTCCTTTGGTGATGTTGCGTGCTTCTCCACCTACGTCGCGCACCTCGTCAACACCGGCGTCGGCGGCGTGTGCATCACCGACGACGACGAGATCCTCACCATTCTCCGCAGCCTCATGAACCACGGACGGGACCCGCTCTATACCCGGATCGACGACGATCGGGGCGCCGAGGGCGACGAGTTGGATGCGATCACGCGCAGTCGGTTCTCGTTCGTACGGCTCGGCCACAGCTTCCGATGCACCGAGATGGAGGCGGCACTCGGGCTCGCCGAGCTCGAACAGTGGGAGCCGGCAATGGTGGCGCGCCGGCGCAACGCCCAGACGTTCCTGGACGGCTTCGCCGACCTCGAGGATTGGCTCCAACTCCCGTACCCGAGGCCGGACTCCGAGCACGGCTACATGTTCTTTCCGATCGTGGTCCGCCCCCCGGCGGTCTCGCGCGACGCGCTCGTCGGCTACCTGGAAGCGCACGGCATCGAGACCCGGCCGCTCCTCCCGTTGATCAATCAGCCGCTGTATCGGCGCTTGTATGGTTCGCTCGACGCGGACAATCCGGTGGCGGCGTACCTCAACGAGGCGGCGTTCTACATCGGTTGTCATCAGTATCTGACCGACGGAGAGATCGCCCACGTGATCGATGTCGTTCACCAGTTCTTCGAAGGAGCAACCTGATGGCGGGTCCGTCGTTGTCGGCGAAGAGTCGCGGCATGTCGGCCTCGGGATCGGCGCGCGGCGCGAAGGCGGTCGTCGCGTGTCAGATCTGTGGTGCGAAGACCGTCCCGGGTCTCGATGTCGGTCCCCAGCCGATCGGCGACCGCATCCTCACCGCGGCCGAGTTGAACGAGCCGGAAGTCTTCTACCCGATGCAGCTGCACC
>JANPMG010000173.1:0-49008 GCA_031422675.1 Acidimicrobiia bacterium
ATATGGACGCCCTGCCCGAAGATCTCGACGTCACCAACTTCGTCGGGCCGACGGTGTTCCCCGACAACGCCAAGCGCCGTATCACCGGCACGATCGACTTCGTGATCGCGGCCGGATGTCTGGCGCAGTTCGCGCAGAGCGGGAACAAGGGTCTGCTGGCGGTGGGGATCCTGCTCGTGCTCATCGGGGCGTATCACTTCGCCGCCGGTTGGAAGGTCGGGATCAACGAGACCGAAGCGCTGGCGATCGCGAGTCGGACCGTCGGGTTCCCGGTCGGTCACGCGTCGGCGCAACTCGCCTGGTACGGCGTACGCAGCCGTCCCGCCTGGCGGATCCTGCTGTACAGCGCCGACGAGCCGCCGAGCCTGCGCGGCCTCGTGGAGTGCGATGCCGTCGACGGTCGGGTGATGGGCGAGTACACCGAGCACAACCCCGAAGACTGGTCCGAGTTCGGACTCGCGGCCTCTGAACCGGCGTAACCGGCCACCGAACCGGCGTAGGTCCGCCGACCCGGAACGATCCACCGCCGCCGAGCCGGTAGCGTGCGCCGCTCATGAGTGGCGCCCGATTCGGTCCTTGGCGCACGGAAGCGGCGAGACTGCTCGAACTCGTCGGCGTCTTCGGCTTGGCCATCGCCCAGCCGACCTTCGACCTGCTCGGCAAGAACGCCAGCCTCTTCGTCGCGTGGAATGCCACCACCCCGCGCGTCCTCTTCCTGGTTGCCACCGTGATCCTGGTCCCGCCGTTCGTGGCGTACGGGCTCGAGGTGGTCATCGGGCTCGTCGGCCCACGCGCCCGTTCGATCGCGCACGCGCTGATGCTCGCGATCGGCGTGGGGGTGATCGTCAGCGAAGCGGCCAAACATGCCTCGCAGCTCGACGCCGGCGTACTGATCGCCTTCGGGGTTGTCGGCGCGACGCTGGCGTTGGTGGTCACGCTGCGGTTCGCGCCGGTGCGGACCTGGCTGCGATACCTCTCGGTAGCGCCGGTCGGGTTCGGCGCGTTGCTGTTGTTCGCCTCGCCGGCCACGACGGTGGTGTTCGACTCCGAACCCGCGCCGGTGAAGGTGGCCATCCGTGCACCGCACCGCGTCGTCATGATCGTGATGGACGAGCTGCCGACCACGTCACTCCTGGACGGTCTGGGCGCAATCGACGCCGAGCTCTTCCCGAACCTCGCCGCGCTGGCCGAGACCGGCACGTGGTACCGGAACCACACCACCGCCGCGCCGTACACCGAGGCGGCGGTGCCCGCGATCCTGACCGGCCAGTTGCCCGCCCCCGATCAGAATGTCCCGGTTGCGGCGGAGCACCCCCGGAACCTGTTCACGGTGCTCGCCGACCGCTACCGACTCAACGTGCACGAGTCGGTCACGCGCCTGTGCCCGCGCACCGAGTGTCCGGCGCGCAACCGCGCCGTCGGTGTCCATCCCGGTGTGCGGGGGATGATGCGAGACGTCGCGTCGATCTGGGGAGATTTCGCGGACCCCGCCAACCGCGCCGCTCCCGGCTTCGGCGGCTTGGGTGGTGAGGACACCCAAGCGGTCCTCACGGCCAACGGGTTCGTGAACTCGCTCCGCCCGAGCGCCACTCCCACGTTCGACTTCCTCCACGTGCTGCTCCCACACTTCCCGTGGCATTACCTGCCCACGGGCCAGGACTATGCGGTGCTCCCCGGCCACACGAACGGTCTGCGCGGGCAGAACTGGGCCAACCAACAGGTGGCTGATCTCTCGCGCGTGCGGCACCTGTTGCAGGTGCAGGCCACGGACACGTTCATCGGTCAAGTGGTCGCGCGCTTGAAGACGCTCGGCGTGTACGAAGACACTCTGCTCGTCGTCACCGCGGATCACGGGGTGGCGTTCCGCGGTGGTGGTCCCATCCGCGGCGTGACGGACAAAAGCGTTCCCGACATCGCGTGGACGCCGTTGATCGTGAAGGCCCCGAACCAGCGCGTGGGTGGGGTGGACGACCGGGCGGCCGAGGCCGTCGACGTACTGCCGACGATGGCGGACCATCTCGGGCTCGGTCTCCCGTGGCGCATCGACGGTCGGTCACTGCTCGGGACGCCGCGGTCGTCGCTCCAGGCGCGGACGTTCCCGCTCTTGGACTGGTCGCGCAACGTCGTGAAACCGCGGCGCGGCGAACATCTCCTGCAACTCGATCGGGCGCGCAACTTCGCCACCGTGAAGTCCGCGCGCGTCGCGGCACCTAACGACTTCGCGGACCTGCGCGTCTTCGGAGTCGGTCCGTACGCGGACTTACTCGGATCGGTGGCGCGTCCCGGGGCACCGGCAGACGCCACGGTCGCCCTCGACAGTCCGCTCCGGTACCTGGTCGTGGATCATGCGCAAGCGAAGGCGCAGTACGCCGCGATCCACGGCGTGACCTCCCTGAGAACGGGCCGGCCGCTCGCGGTGGCGGTCAACGGCATCGTGGCCGGACTCAGCTTCACCTATCGCGCGCCCGGATCGGACCAGACCGAGTTCTGGGGCACGTTGGTGCCACGCTTCTTCAACAACGGACGCAATCTGGTGCAGACCTTCACGATCGACGGTCCGCCCGACGCGCCCGTCCTGCATCTCCTGCATCCGGTCTCGGCGCCGGTCGCGAAGTGATCAGCGCGCCACCGCGCTGAGCAGGTGCTCGGGCAGGGGGTCGTAGTGCGAGTGGGTGGCGGCGAACCGGCCCCGCCCGCCGGTGATCGATCGCAGGTCGATGGTGTAACGCAGAATCTCCGCGGTGGGGACCCTCGCCACGATCTCCACCTCGCCGCGCCCGACCGCGCTGGTGCCCTGGATCCGGCCCCGTTTGGAGTTCAGGTCGCCCAGGATGTCGCCCTGGGACGATTCCGGAACGGTCACGACGAGTTCACTCACCGGTTCGAGCAGGACCGGGTGCGCGTGTTCGAGCGCATCCTTGAATCCGTGCGCGGCCGCCGACTTGAACGCCATCTCGGAACTGTCGACGGCGTGGTGCTTGCCGTCGAGAACCGTCACCCGGATGTCGACGACGGGGAATCCGAACACGCCGCCGTGTTCGATCGTCTCGCGCAGGCCCTTCTCGACCGCCGGGATGTAGTTGCGGGGGATCGCGCCGCCCACCACCCGGTCGACGAACTCGAAGCCCTGCCCCCGTTCGAGGGCTTCGACGCGCAGCGAAACGATCGCGAACTGACCGTGGCCGCCGGTCTGCTTCTTCACCTTGCCCTCGGCCTCGGCGGTCCCGTTGATCGTCTCTCGGTACGCCACCTTCACCGGTTCGGTCTCCACCTCGACCCCGAACTTGCGGGCCAACTTGTCGATCGTGATCGCGAGGTGAGTCTCACCCATTCCCGCCAAAAGTGTCTGATGGGTCTCCGGGTCGCGCTCGACGCGCAACGCGAGATCTTCGTCGACGATGCGATGGAGTGCCGTCGCGAGTTTGTCGTCGTCGGTCTTGGACTTCGCGTGGATTGCGACGGACAAGAGGGGAGGAGGGGGCGTCAGCGGCGGCACCGAGATGGCCGCCCCGCGCACTGCGATGACGTCGCCGGTCTGAGTGTCGGTGAGCTTCGCGACCGCGCCGATGTCGCCTGCGTGCAGCTCCGTCGCCGGTGACGGCTCCTTGCCGCGCATCGTGCTCAGCTGGTGCAGTCGCTCATCGTGCATGGTCCGACCGTTGACCAACGTCGCGTCAGTCGCCACCACCCCCTGGAGCACCTTGAAGATGTTGACCCGACCAACGTACGGATCGACGAGCGTCTTGAACACGAACAGCGCGGCGTCCTGGTCGTCGCCGGCCACGTGGGGTGGCGGACCCTCGTCCACGATGAACCGGGCGAGCCGGTCGATGCCGATGAGCTTGGTGGCGCTCCCACAGAGCACGGGAAAGACCGTTGCCGCGTCGATGCCGCTCGCGAGCGCGTGCCCGAGTTCCTCCACCGCGATCGGTTCGTCTGCGAGGTAGCGCTCGGTGAGGTCGTCGTCGGCGACGACGATGCCCTCGATGAGCGCGTCGTGCACGGAGTGTTCCTCATCTTCCATCGCCTCGGGCACCGGACCCTCGGCGCCGCGCGGTGAGCCGTCGGCGTAGGTCTCGGCGGTGTCACTCAGGAGATCGACGACGCCCCGGAAGCCCGCTTCTGCGCCGATCGGGAGCTCCAGTGGTGCGATTCCGGCACCGAACCGCGCCTTCAGATCGTCGAGTGTTCGTTCGAAGGACGCGCGTTCCCGGTCGAGCTTGTTCACGAACACGATTCGAGGAATGCCGAGCTCTTCGGCGAGCCGCCAGCCCATCTCGGTCTGGACCTCCACCCCGTCCACCGCCGAGACGACGAACACGGCCAGATCCGCGACGCGCAACGCGGCGGCGACATCGGTGACGAAGTCGGCGTAGCCCGGCGTGTCGATCACGTTGATCTTGTGACCGTCGAACTCGAGGGGCGCGAGCGCGAGCGAGATCGAGAGGTGGCGCCGGGCGGACTCGGGGTCAAAGTCACAGACCGTGTTTCCGTCCTCGACCCGGCCGACCCGCGAAATCGCACCGGCGGTGAAGAGCAACGCCTCGGCGAGCGTCGTCTTCCCGGAACCGCTGTGGCCGATCAGGGCCACATTGCGAATCTTGGCCGTCGAAAACGTCTTCACATCGGACCCCCGGGCTCAAAGGCAGTGGGACATTACCGGTGGCGCGGTCGGCACGCTCGGTCGCGTTGCCCGGCGATCGGCGGAGGTGGTGGTACCGTGGAGACCCCGCTGCCGCCACCTCATGGAGAGCGAACGCCCATGCTCGACGGACGACTGCGCGCCACCGTTTCGCGCGGACTTACGCCGATCGGCAATGGCCTCGAGCGCTGCGGGATCGGTCCGGACGGACTCACGTTGCTCGGCCTGATGCTCTCGATCGTGACCGCCGTACTGATCGGTTCCGGCCACCTGCTGTGGGCGGTGTTCGGCCTGGCCGCGAGTGGTCTGGTGGATCTGCTCGACGGCACCGTGGCGCGCACGTCGGGTCGGGCATCTCCGCGCGGCGCGTTCTTCGACTCGGTGATGGATCGCGCGTCGGACGCCGTGGTCTTCGGTGGCGTCGCGTGGTATCTCGGTCGGTCCAGTGGCCGCCTGCCCGTCCTCGCGCTCGCCGCCGTGGCGCTGGCGATGATGATCTCGTACGAACGGGCCAAGGCCGAGGGGCTCGGATACGACGCTCGCGGCGGTCTCATGGAGCGCGCCGAACGCATGGTGATGCTCGGGATCGGCCTGGTCTTCGACGTGCTGGTCCCCGTGCTGTGGATCATGGTCGGGCTCATGGCCTTTACCGCCGTGCAACGGTTCATCAAGGTGTGGGGTCAGGCCTCCGACGGCCTGCCCGCGCGGCCGTCGCCCTTCGGTGGCCGCCATCGGCGCTCGCGCGACGGCGACGGTGAGCGCGAGTCTCCGTTCGGGCGCTGGCGGGCGATGGACCGCCCACCCGGCCGCGGTTCGGTCCGGGCGCCGCGTCCGTCCCGCCGCAGCCGCCCGTAGATTCTTCCCGTGCCCTCTGCGTCCTACGTCGCGTACCGATTCGGTTCGGTCCTCGCGAACGCGCTCCCGTCGCCCCTGGCGCATCCGATCGCGGAGATGGCCGGCCGCGCGGTGGCGATGACGCCGGTGCTCGCCGGTCGCCGCCGGATCGTGCGCCGCAACCTGGGGCGCGCCACCGACGGTGCGCTCGGCGGACTCGCGCTCGAACGCGCGGTCTCGGACACCTTCGCCTCGTACGGTCGATACTGGCTCGAACTCTTCCGACTCCCGAACGATGCGCGCGGTTCGGTGGAGAGCCGGGTGACCTCGGTCGGGTTCCAACACATCACGGCCGGTCTCGCGCGCGGGAAGGGCGTCATCCTCGCATTGCCCCATCTCGGCGGCTTCGACTTCGCCGCCGCCTGGCTCGCCGGCCGAGGGGTCGCACCCACGGTCGTGGTCGAGGCCGTCGAACCGCCGGAGCTGTTCGAGTGGTTCGCGTCCGTGCGCCGCGACATCGGCATGGAGGTGATCCCCCTCGGCCCGAAGGCGGCGAGCGGTGTCCTCCGCGCGCTGCGCGAGAACCGGGTGGTGTGCTTGCTCGCAGATCGGGACCTCGCCGGCGACGGCGTGACCGTGGACTTCTTCGACGAAGCGACCACGCTGCCGGCGGGACCGGCCACGTTGGCGCTGCGCGCCGGTGCCACCTTGATCCCGGCGGCGGTCTACTTCCGGCCGCACGGCCATCACTTCGTGAAACTCGAACCGCCGCTGGTGGTCGAGCGCCAGGGTCGGCTGCGTGCGGACGTCACGCGCGTCACCCAGGATCTCGCCCGCCGGTTCGAGGAACTGGTGCGGATGGCACCGGAGCAGTGGCACGTGATGCAGCCGAACTGGCCGAGCGATCGGGACGAACCCGCGGCGACCGACACCGACCCCGAACCCGGCGCGGAGTGATGCGGGTCTCGCTGCTCTGTCCGTATTCGTTGTCGGTTCCGGGCGGAGTGCAGGGTCAGGTGCTCGGGCTGGCCCGGGCGTTGCGCGAGATCGGGGTCGACGCCCGGGTCATCGGGCCCACGGACGGCCCACCGCCCGAGCCCGGGATCACCACCGTCGGACCGAGCGTCGGCTTCGCGACCAACGGTTCGGTGTCGCCCATGGCCGAAGGGCAGACGATCGCATCCGAGCGCACACTCGAGGCATTGCGCGCCTTCGAACCCGACGTGTTGCACCTCCACGAGCCGCTCGTCCCCGGGCCCACCAGCGCCGCGTTGCTCGGCAGCGAGGTGCCCAAGGTCGGGACGTTCCACGCGGCGGGGGAGTCGGGGGCGCCGGCCTACAAGGCGCTGCGCAAGCTCGCGGTGAGCGCGGCGCGCCGTCTGGCGGTGCGCGTCGCGGTCAGTCCCGACGCGCGGGCCATGGCCGAGGCCGCGCTCGGCGGCTCGTATCTGATTCTCCCCAACGGCGTCGACGTCGATGCGTTCTCCAAAGTGGAGCCGTTCCCCACGGTGAAGCCGAGCGTGCTCTTCGTGGGTCGGCACGAGCCGCGCAAGGGCCTCGGGGTGCTGCTCGACGCGTGGACCGGCATCGATCGGGACGCCACGCTCTGGGTGGCGTCCGACGGACCCGAGACCGAAGCGTTGCGCAGTCGGGGCACCCCACACGTGGAGTGGTTGGGCCGGATCTCAGAACCCGAGAAGCTGGCCCGCCTGAAGGGCGCCACGCTGTTCTGCGCACCGGCGCTCGGGCAGGAGTCGTTCGGGATCGTGTTGCTCGAGGCGATGGCGGCGGGCACCGCGGTGGTGGCCTCGGACATCCCGGGATACCGGAATGTGGCCCATCACGACGTCGACGCGATCATGGTGACCCCCAACGATCCGCACGCCCTGCGCCTCGCGCTGCGCCGGGCCCTCGATGCCGACGACCTCCGCGCTCGCGTCGAGCAGGCGGGTTCCACCCACGTGCTCGACTTCTCGCTCGCCCGCCTGGCCGAGCGGTACGTGGCCGTCTACGAGCAGGCGATCGCCGCTCCCTCTTCGGGGGCGATGACCCGAGCCGGACGGCGGCCCGGACCTACCATGGCCCCCGACAACGCCCCCTGAGGAGCAAATCAATGACTGGCATCATCATCGTCGCGGTGGTGGTGGTCCTCCTGGTCCTGTTCGTGGTCATCACGTACAACGGCTTGGTTCGGGCCCGCAACCGCATCGACAACGCGTTCTCCCAGATCGCGGTTCAGCTCAAGCGACGCCACGACCTGATCCCGAACCTGGTCGAGACGGTCAAGGGCTACGCAACGCATGAGAAGGGTGTGTTCGAGGCGGTCACCGCGGCACGCGCCAACGCGATCAACGCCACCGACGCCGGCCCCCACACCCAGGCCCAGGCCGAGAACGCACTGAGCGGAACCCTGAAGAGTCTGTTCGCGGTGGCCGAGGCCTACCCGGACCTGAAGGCCAACCAGAACTTTCTCTCCCTGCAGGAAGAGTTGACCTCAACCGAGGACCGCATCGCGTACTCGCGCCAGTTCTACAACGACTCGGTGCTGGGCTACAACAACAAGATCCAGGCGATCCCCGCGAACGTGCTGGCCGGGATGTTCAACTTCACCCCCCGCGAGTACTTCGAAGGTGACTCTACCGAGCAGGGCCCGGTCAGCGTCCAGTTCTAGATCGCCTCGTCCGAGAGCAGTACCTCCGTGGGAATGTACGAACAGATCGCGCGCAACAAACGTCGCACGTTCGTGATGCTGGCCGCCTTCGTGGTCCTCATCGCGGGCGTCGCGGTGGCCCTCGGCACCATCTTCCGCGCCGGTTCGATCATCGTGCCGATTGCGATCGTGATCGCCATTGCCATGGCGTGGACCTCGTACTTCGCGTCGGACAAGATCGCCCTCGCGGCCAGCCGCGCGAAACCGGCCGACGGGCCCGAGTACGCCCGCTACCACAACCTCGTCGAGGGGCTGTGCATCGCGGCCGGTCTCCCGAAGCCCCGGCTCTACGTGGTGGACGACCCGGCCCCGAACGCCTTCGCAACCGGTCGGAATCCCGAACACGCCGCACTCGCGGTGACGACCGGCCTCCTCCAACTCATGAACCGCGTCGAACTCGAAGGCGTGCTGGCGCATGAGCTGAGTCACGTCCGCAACTACGACATCCTCGTCTCCACCATTGCGGTCACGGCCGTCGGCGCGGTGGCGCTGATGGCGGATCTCGGTATGCGGTTCATGTGGTTCGGCGGTCGGTCGAACCGGCGCGACAACCACGACAGCGGTGGGTTGGGGATGATCCTCGTCGTCCTCTCGTTCGCGCTCCTGATCCTCGCCCCGTTCGCAGCCCAGCTGATGCAGTTCGCGATGAGTCGGCGGCGCGAGCTGCTCGCCGACGCGTCCGGCGTGGCGCTCACGCGGTACCCGCCCGGGCTGATCTCGGCGCTGAAGAAGTTGGAGGGCGATCAAGCCGTCGTCCACTACGCAACGCGTGCCACGGCGCAGCTCTGGATCGAGAGCCCACTCGATCGCGACGAGACGACCGAAGCCGACGGTTCAAAGCCGAAGCGAAACTGGCTCAATCGCAAGTTCGACACCCATCCGCCACTGGCGGATCGGATCGCAGCGCTGGAGGCGATGTGAAAGGGATAGTTGCAGTCGGATTGGCCGGCGCGTTGGTCGTCGGTGCGTGTGGTGGGAGCAGTGAGAAGAAGCAGGTGAAGCGGGGGGCGAAGCCGGTGGCGTCGACGACGACCACCACCACGAAGGCGCCGCCGGTCGCGCCGCTCACCGGCCTTCCGGATCCCACGGGTGTGGCGCAGGGCCGGCCGGTGGTCTCGATCAAGATCGACAACGACAACGATGAGGCCCGACCCCAGACCGGGATCGAACAGGCGGACATCGTGTGGGACGAAGTCGTCGAGGGCGGCGGCACGCGGTTCCTGGCCATGTTCCAGAGCCAGACGCCCGATGTGGTGGGACCGGTGCGGTCGGTGCGCTTGACCGACCCGCTCATCGTCTGGCCCGTCGGCGGGGTCTTCGCCTACTCGGGCGGGGCAAGATACGCGGTCGACGGCATCAATCAGGCGCCGGTGAAACGCATCAACGAGGGTGCCGCCGGGAACGCGATGTTCCGCGACTCGAGTCGCCGGGCGCCGCACAACCTCTACTCGCGGCCCGCCGACCTTTTCGCGCTCGGCGGAGATCCCACACCGCCACCGCCGCTGTTCGGCTATTCCGCGGTTCCCATCACCGCCGGAACTCCGGTGGCGTCGGTTCGCATCGCGTTCTCGAATCGCGAGTTCGCACCTACCTACACCTGGGAGGGCGGGTCCGGAACGTGGTTGCGATCCACGGCGTCCGGTCCGTTCATGGCCAAGTCGGGGACCCAGGTCGGACCGAAGAACGTGATCGTGGTGCCGGCCGTGTACGCCGGCGGTGTCGGCCAGATCGGCGCCGAGGCGCAGCTCGTCGGTCAGGGCGCGGTGAAGGTGTTCACTAACGGTCGCGTGATCGACGGCACCTGGACCCGAGCCGACAAGGCGGCGCGCATGGAGCTCACGGACGGCGCGGGCGCGCCGATCCTGCTGACTCCCGGCCAGACCTGGGTCGAGATCCCCGACGTGAGTTACCCGATCGAAGTGGTCCCCGCCGCGGCGGCCGCAGCCCCCTGATCGCAGCCCCTCGACCTCGGCTCCCTGATCGCCGAATGTTCGGATACGGGCTCCCCCTGATCGGCTTCACGTCGCGCAATCGGATCGGGGGATTCGAGGCGCGGCCGGTAGCATGAGCCCATGACTGGTTCCCCTGAAGTCGGTACGGCCCGGGTCAAACGCGGTCTGGCCGAGATGTTGCGAGGCGGCGTGATCATGGACGTCGTCGACGCCGAGCAGGCCAAGATCGCCGAGGATGCGGGTGCGACCGCGGTGATGGCGCTCGAGCGGGTTCCATCCGACATTCGTCGAGACGGTGGAGTCGCGCGGATGTCCGATCCGGCGATGATCGAGGGCATTCAGGCCGCGGTCACGATCCCGGTGATGGCCAAGTGTCGCATCGGACACTTCGCCGAGGCGCAGGTCCTCCAATCGTTAGGCGTTGATTACATCGACGAGTCCGAGGTGCTGACCCCGGCGGACGAAGCCCACCACGTCGACAAGTGGTCGTTCACGGTGCCGTTCGTCTGTGGGGCGACCAACCTTGGTGAGGCGCTCCGGCGGATCAGCGAAGGCGCCTGCATGATCCGCTCGAAGGGTGAGGCCGGTACCGGCAACATCGTCGAGGCCGTGCGTCACCTCCGGTCGATCCTCGGTGACATCCGGGCGCTCACGGTGGCCACACCCGAGGAGCGGTTCGGATGGGCGAAGGAACTGCGCGCGCCCATCGACTTGGTGGCCGAGGTCGCGGCCCGCGGCGAGCTCCCGGTGCCGATGTTCTGCGCCGGCGGCATCGCCACCCCGGCCGATGCGGCGCTCGTGATGCAGCTCGGCGCGCAGGCAGTGTTCGTCGGTTCGGGGATCTTCAAGAGTGAGCAGCCCGAGGTGATGGCCAAGGCCATCGTGGAAGCGACCACGCATTTCGCCGACGCCGCAATCGTGGCCAAGGTCTCTCGCGGACTCGGCGCAGCTATGCCCGGCGCCGAGATCGACCAGCTCGACGTCACGTTTGCCGACCGCGGCTGGTGAAGGTCGGGGTCCTCGCCCTCCAAGGCGCGTTTCGGGAACATCGGGAGGCGTTGGAGTCGCTCGGGCCGACGGTGACGGACGTGCGCACCGTCGCCGGCCTCGATGCGGTCGATGCGCTCGTGATCCCGGGCGGTGAGTCCACCACGATGCACCACCTCCTGGCGTCGTGCGGCATGGTCGGACCATTGACCGATGCGATCGCCGCCGGTCTCCCCGTGTTCGGCACGTGCGCCGGCCTGATCCTGCTGGCGCGCCACGTGATCGACGGGCGCCCGGATCAGACGCCGCTCGGTGCCATCGATGTCACCGTGCGCCGTAACGCCTACGGCCGCCAGCGTGATTCCTTCGAGGCCGACCTCAAAATTTCCGAACTCGTCGGCCCCGATTTTCGGGGCGTGTTCATCCGGGCGCCGGCCATCGAAGCGGTGGGTGACGCGGTCGAGGTGCTCGCGGAGCACAATGGTTCTCCGGTGCTCGCGAAGTCGGGTCGGGTGTGGGTGAGTACGTTCCATCCCGAGCTCGCGTGTGATGTGCGGGTGCACGAGCGATTTCTCCAGGAGGTTGCGTAGATGTCCGGGCATTCCAAGTGGCACTCCATCAAGCATGCGAAGGGTGCCGCCGACGCGGCGCGGGGCAAGGTGTTCGCCCGCCTCGCCCGTCAGATCGAGGTGGCCGCTCGATCCGGCGGCGGTGACGTCGAGGGCAACCCCACCCTGCGCACCATGGTGCAGAAGGCGCGGGACGCGTCGATGCCCAAGGACAACATCGAACGGGCGATCAAGCGCGGCATCGGCGAGCTCGAAGGGGTCACCTACGAAGAGGTGAACTACGAGGGCTACGCACCGAACGGCGTGGCGGTGCTCGTGGAGACCCTCACCGACAATCGGAACCGCACGGGTTCCGAGGTGAAGAACATCTTCAGCCGTAACGGTGGTTCGCTCTCCGAGCCCGGCGCGGTCTCGTGGCAGTTCGACCGCAAAGGCGTGATTCTCATTGCGAAGTCCGCCACGACCGAGGACGACCTGATGTTGGTGGTCCTCGACGCCGGTGCCGAAGACGTCGAGGATCACGGCGAGACCTGGCAGGTGGTGACTCCGGCCACGGACCTGCACGCCGTGCGCACCGCGCTCGAAGCCGCCGACATCGCGTTCGAGAGTTCGGACCTCACGCGCCTGCCGCAGCAGACGGTGCCGCTCGAAGACGCCGCGAGCGCGAAGCAAGTGCTGCGCGTGATCGACGCACTCGAAGAACACGACGACGTCCAGAACGTGTACGCGAACTTCGACATCCCTGAAGCCGTTCTCGAAGCGGCCATGGCATGATCCGGAGCCGATCGACGAGGAGTGCGTGATGAGTGCGAACGTGGGTGACGCGGCGCCGGAGTTCACGCTCCCGGGCGTGGCAGGGGAAGTGCGACGCGAGTACTCGCTGGCGGAGTTCCGCGGTCGGAAGGTCGTCATCGCTTTCTACCCGGGTGATTTCACCCCTGGCTGAACGATCCAACTCCGCTCGTACCGCGATGACATCGCGGAGTTCGAGCAGGCGGGCGCGGTCGTGCTCGGCATCTCACCTCAAGACGTGGACAGCCACGAGCGCTGGATCGCCAAGGAGCAGTTCCCGTTCGCGTTGCTCGCCGACGTGGACCTCGAAGTCGCGGCGGCGTTCGGCGTGAAGGGCAACAAGGCGATCCCCGTGAAGCGATCCGTGTTCATCGTCGACGAAACCGGCATCATCCGGTACCGCTACGAAGGCACCGTGAAGGCCATCTTCAAGAAGCCCAAGGCGCTGGCCAAGGTCCTGGCCGAACTTTGATTTCTGCTCGTCCGGCCGGCGAGACGGCGCGTGCCAAGATTGCGCGATGCAGATCGGAATGACGGTGAACGGCGTGGTCCACGGCCACGACGTCGAAGCCCGGACGCTCTTGGTGGCGTACCTGCGTGAGTCCTGCGCCCTGACCGGCACGAAGGTCGGGTGCGACACGTCGAGCTGTGGGGCGTGCACGGTGCTGGTGGACGGCGAGTCGGTGAAGTCGTGCACGATGCTCGCGGCTCAAGCCGACGGCGCCGCCATCACCACCGTGGAGGGTTTGGCCGACGGTCCGAACTGGCATGCGATCCAGACTGCGTTCCACGAGCAACACGGCCTGCAGTGTGGGTACTGCACCGCCGGGATGATGATGGCCGCGGTCGGGTTCCTCGCCGAGAATCCGGACCCGACCGATCGGGAGGTCCGGCTCGGCCTCGAAGGCAACCTCTGCCGGTGCACGGGATACCAGAACATCGTCGCGTCGGTCCTCGCCGCCGCCGACACGATGCGGGCGCAGTGATCCCCGCCCCGTTCCAGTACATCCGAGCCGACACCGTCGACGGGCTGCTCGGCGCGCTCACCGAACACGGCGACGACGCCAAGATCCTCGCCGGCGGCATGTCGTTGATCCCGCTGATGAAGTTCCGCCTCGCCGTGCCCACGGTGGTGGTGGACGCGGGTCGGTTGTCCGAGTTGCGCTACGTGCGCGACGGCGGCGATCACATCGCGGTCGGTGCGCTCACCCGCCACCGAGACCTCGAGACCAACGAGCTGCTCGGCGCCGAGTGCGGTGTGCTGCGCGCGGTCGCGGCCGAGGTCGGCGACAATCAGGTCCGCCATCGCGGCACCATCGGCGGCTCGGTCGCCCACGGGGACTCGGCCAGCGATCTGCCGGCGGTGCTGCTCGCGTTGGACGCGAACTTCGTGATCCGGGGTCCCGGTGGGGAACGAGTGGTGAACGCCGCGAACTTCTTCACCGGCTACTTCGAGACTGTGATCGCGCCGGACGAGGTGCTGACCGAGATCCGGGTCCCGAAGTCCGGACCGCGCGGGTTCTCGTACCAGAAGTTCAATCGGCGAGCCCAGGACTGGGCGATCGTCGGGTCGGTGGCGGTGAGGGCCGGGGGCACCACGCGCGTGGGGCTGGTGAACATGGGCGCCACCCCGCTGCGGGCCCGAGGTGTGGAGGCCGCGCTCGCTGAGGGCGCATCCGCCACCGACGCGGCCGGTGCCGCCGCTGAGGGCACCGAACCATCGGCGGACATCAACGCCACCGCGGAGTATCGCGGCCACCTGGCGCGCGTGCTCACCCGGCGCGCGCTCGAGGCGATGGTCTGAACCGCCGCGTGGGTGCGCGGGACGGTGTCGGGCGGGATCGCGCGGCGCCGGGCAGTCGGAGCCAGGTGGCGATCGGGATCCTGGCCGCCGGCGCCGGCGCGCGATTCGGCGGCCCGAAGGTGCTCGCCGAACTCGGTGGTCGCCCGATCGTGCGCCGGGCCGTGGACGCTGCGATGGAGTCCGGCCTGCGTCCGGTGATCACCGTCGTCGGGCCTGGTTTCGGATCCATCGAACGGGTGCTCCCTGCCGGGGTTGACGTCGTGACCGCGCCCGCGGCTCGGCTCGGCCTTGCCCACAGCCTGCGGGCCCTGATCCGGGCGCTCGACGGTTGGCGCCAGGTGGGCGCGGTCTGCGTGGGTCTCGGCGATCAGCCACTCGTGGGGCCGGACGCGTACCGGAATCTGGCCGCGAGCTACGCCGCCGGGTCGAGTCTGGCGGTCGCCACCTACGCCGGTCAGCGCCGGAACCCGGTGCTCATCGGGCGCAACCACTGGCCGGCGCTGCTGCGATTACGCGGCGATGTGGGCGCCCGCGCCCTGATGGACCGGTTCCCGGTGCTCGAAGTCGCCTGCGACGGAACCGGTCGCCCCGACGATGTCGATACCCTGGCCGATCTGGCGCGTCTGGAACGCGAGCTGGACCGAGACGATGAGGACTTCGACGGGATGGACCGGTAGTGGAGACGATCGAAGACACATTCCGGGTCGACCGTTCGGTGGCGGAGGCCTGGCGGCTGCTGCTCGACATCGAGCGCATTGCGCCGTGCCTTCCCGGCGCGCAGCTCCAGGAGATCGCGGGGGAGGAGTACCGCGGGGTGGTGAAGGTCAAGGTGGGTCCGATCACCGCGCAGTACAAGGGCACTGCGCACTTCGAGTCCCGTGACGACGCCAACTACATCGCGGTGATCGTCGGCTCCGGCCGCGACACTCGCGGCCAGGGAAACGCGAGCGCCACCATCACGATGACCCTGACCCCCGACGGCACCGGCACGGTCGTCACGGTTTCCACCGACCTCTCGGTCACGGGCAAGGTCGCCCAGTTCGGACGCGGCGTGATGGCCGACGTGTCGACCAAGTTGCTCGCGCAGTTCGTTGCCAACCTCGAGCGCGACGTTCTCAGTGAGCCGATCGTGGATCTCGTGGCCGCCGATGTCGCCGACGCTGCGGATGCCGCCGAGACGGCGGCCCGCGCGGGTTCGGCTGCCCAGCCGGCGCCGGAGTCCGCGCCGGTGGCGACCGCGGCCGAGCAGGCCGCGGCGGCGAGCGACCCGGCGCTCGCGGGGAGACCCGGAACGAACGGCACGAACGGCGCGGGTTCCGGGGGGTCCAGTACGGTCCGGACCATCCATCAGCCCGAGGCGGCCCCGGTCGACCTGTTGGAGATGGGCGGCGCCCGGATGCTGGCGCGATTGGTCCCGGTGGTCGGCGTCGGATTCGCCTTGACCCTGCTCCTGTGGTTCATCCGCCGCCGGTGGTCCGCGCGCTGAGCCCCCGCACCCTCTAGAGTACGAACTCGTGTTCGACTCACGCGGTCCGGTGCTGGGTATCGACCCGGGTGTGTCCTGCTGCGGGTACGGCGCGGTCCGGCGCGAGGGCGGCCAGATCCGCGCCGTGAGCTACGGCGTGATCCGTACCTCGCCCGCGGCGCCGTTGCCGGATCGACTCGCGCAGCTCGCGTCCGAGATCGAGATCTTGGTCGCCGAGCTGGCGCCGCGTGCCATGGCCGTCGAGCGCGTGCTGTTCCAGAACAATGCCCGCACCGCGATCTCGGTCGGCCAGGCGAGCGGGCTCGCGTTGGTGGCGGCCGCGCGAGCGGGCGTGCCGGTGGAGCTGTACAGCCCGAACGAGGTCAAGCTCGCGGTCGCCGGTCATGGCGGCGCCGACAAGGAACAGGTGCAGCTGATGGTGACCCGACTCCTCCGCCTGGGCGAGATCCCGAAGCCGCCCGATGCGGCCGATGCGCTCGCGCTCGCGTTGTGTCACGAGTGGGCCGGCCCACTGCGGGATCGAACCGCCTCGGATCGCGCGGCAGTCGGTGCCACGAAGGTCACCGGGTTGGATCGCGCGGTGGCGGCGGCGCTGGCTCGGGAGTCCCGATGATCGGGTCGGTGCGCGGCACGGTCCTCGAACGGAGCCCGACCGGTGAAGTGTTGGTGGAAGTGGGCGGGGTGGGGTACCGGTGTCTCGTGCCGCTCAGCGCGCTGCTCCCACTCGAACCGGGCGGCCCGGCCTTCCTGATGACGCACCTGCACGTGCGCGAAGACGCGATGACGTTGTTCGGATTCCCCACGCGCGAGGAGCGCGACACCTTCGAGATTCTCATCCTCGCCAACGGAGTGGGACCGAAGCTGGCGTTGGCGATCCTCTCGGTCCATCCACCGTCGGCGCTGCGGCGCGCGGTGGCCGCCGACGATGTCGACGCGCTGTGTCTCGTGTCCGGGGTGGGGAAGCGCACGGCGCAGAAGCTGATGATCGAACTGAAGGCGCGCCTGGACCTCCCGGAGGTCGATCTCCGTGACGACACCTCCGGGACTCCGTCGGTGCGGGCCGAGGTGCGGGCCGCCCTGGCCGAGCTCGGGTACGCGCCCGACGAAGTCCGATCCGTCCTCGCCGATCTGCCCGACGCCGACGGCGGGGTGGAGAACCTCCTGCGGTCCGCACTCAAACAGCTCGCGGTGAAAGCATGAGCGGTGCCGGAGCGGCGCGTGGCCCGAGCGGCCCGCCCCGAAGGGGCATGAGCGGGAGTCGAGCATGAGGGAAGAGCTGTTGCACCCGGGGGCGGACCCGGTGGAGGTCGCGGAGGAAACCTCGCTCCGGCCGCGCCGGCTCGAAGAGTTCGTGGGCCAGCCCCGCCTCACCGAACACCTCGAGATCGTGCTGCTCGCGGCGCGCCAACGCGGCCAGGCCGTCGACCATCTGCTCTTCGCCGGGCCACCGGGTACCGGCAAGACGTCGTTGGCCGCGATCGTGGCCGCCGAGATGGACGCGCACCTCCGGGTCACGAGCGGACCCGCGCTCGAACGCGCGGGCGACCTCGCCGCGATCCTCACCAACCTCGAAGACGGCGACGTGTTGTTCGTCGACGAGATCCACCGGCTGCCGCGTGCGGTCGAGGAAGTCCTGTATCCCGCGATGGAGGACTTCCAGCTCGACATCGTGATCGGACGCGGGCCGTCGGCCCGGTCGATCCGGCTCGACCTCCCGCGATTCACCCTCGTCGGTGCCACCACCCGCGCCGGTCTCATCACCGGCCCGCTGCGGGACCGGTTCGGTTTCGTCGCGCGGCTCGAGTACTACGAGGCCGCGGACCTGCACACGATCGTGCTCCGTGCGGCCCGGATTCTCGGCGTCGAGATCGATTCCGACGGTGCGACCCAACTTGCCCGCCGCGCGCGCGGGACGCCCCGTATCGCCAACCGACTCCTGAAGCGCGTGCGGGACTACGCCGAGGTCCGATCGGACGGGACCGTGACCGGCGCCACCGCTCGGGCCGCGCTCGAGGTCTTCGAGGTGGACGAGCGGGGTCTGGATCGCACCGACCGCGCGGTGCTCCACGCGCTCTGCGTCACCTTCGCAGGGAATCCGGTGGGGCTGAGCACGCTCGCGGTCGCCGTGAACGAGGAGCCCGACACGGTGGAGGACGTCTACGAGCCGTTCCTGCTCAAGCAGGGTCTGCTCCAGCGCACCCCGCGCGGGCGGGTCGGCACCGCCGCGGCCTATACGCACCTGGGGATCGCCGCGCCGCCCGGATTGGCCACGTTGTTCGGCCCCGGAGCCATCTGAGCCGGTCATGAACCCGGCGGAGTGCGCCGCGCCCGCTAGTTTGCCCTCCCGGCATGGAAGTCTTTCTCGTCTACCTCGCGCTGCTCGCAATCGTCTTCTTCTTCCTGATCGTGCGCCCGCAACGGCGTCAGTTGGCGGCTCGTCGGGCCCTGATCGCAGCCGTCGAAGTGGGCGACGAGGTGATCACCGCGGGTGGGATCTACGGAACGGTGCGCGAGATCGAGGCTGACGTGTTGAAGATCGAAGTGGCCGAGGGAGTGGTCCTGACGCTCGCGCGTGAAGCCATCGCCCGTCGGCGTGACGACGAGGTCACCGATCCCGATGTTGTGGCGCCCGATGTTGGCGCGCCCGACGCCGATCTCGACCGGAACGCTCACGATCCATCGGCGACGGAGGACTAGTGCGCCGCAACTTCTGGTACCTGATCATCACGCTGGTGGTGGTCATCGGAACTTTCTTGGTCACGGTGGTGGGCAGCAGTTCCCCGGTGCTCGGCCTGGACCTCCAGGGCGGGATCGAGGTCCGGCTCCAACCCGTCGGGCGCGATCGCGGCACCGGTGTTCTGGACAAGGCCGTCGACATCATCCGCAACCGGGTCAACGGCCTCGGTGTGGCCGAAACCGAGGTCAAGCGCGACGGCAATCAGATCGTCGTGGACCTGCCCGGCGTGAAGGACCGAGACAAGGCCCGTCGGCTCGTGGGCAAGACCGCCGAGCTGCGGTTCCGTCCCGTGTTGGCGTTGGTCCCGCCGCTCGATGCGAAACCCCCGACCACGAGTTCCACGAGTTCGAGTTCGTCGAGTTCGACGAGTTCCACCACCCCGTCGACGGCTGCGCCGACGGGCGGACCATCGTCCCAGCCCGCGCCGACGGGCGGACCGGGTAAGGCACTCGGGACTCGAGACAGCCACTCGACCACCACCACGGTTCCGGTCAGCACGACCACGACGACCACGACCGCTTCGACTCCGGCGCCGACGGTGGCGAGCGATGCGGCCCCGGCCAATCCGCCGAACACCCCGACCGCGCAGGACAAGCGGGACGCCACGGTGATCCTCCCCGGTCGCGACGCGTCGGGCCCCCGGTACCAACTCGGGCCGACGGCATTGACCGGCAAGCTCGTCACCGGCGCCGACGCCCGTTTCCTCGGTGGTGCCGACGGCTGGGTGGTCGATATCAAGTTCAACTCCGAGGGCAGCGCAAAGTTCGACGCGCTGGCCGCCGAGTCCTACCCCAAGCCGGACCCCCAGAACGCAGTGGCCATCGTCCTCGATGGCGTGGTGCAATCGGCTCCCGCGTTCCAGGCGGCGAGCTTCAGCGGCGGCAACGTGCAGGTCAGTGGTGATTTCAATCAGTCCGACGCCGAGGACCTGGCCACCGTCCTGCGGTTCGGGTCCCTGCCGGTCCAGCTCGAACCCATCACCACCACGAGCATCTCGCCGAGTCTCGGCCGGGACCAACTCGACGCCGGGCTCCTGGCCGGTGGAATCGGGTTGGCGCTCGTCGCGCTCTACATGCTGGCCTTCTACCGCTTGCTCGGACTGGTCGTGATCGTCGGCCTCGTACTCTCGGGGATGGCGGTGTACACGCTCATCACCTACCTCGGAGCCAGCATCGGCCTCACGTTGACCCTGGCCGGGGTGGTGGGGTTGATCGTGTCGGTCGGTATCACGGTGGACTCCTACGTCGTCTACTTCGAGCGACTCAAGGACGAGGTGCGCACCGGGCGCACGGTCCGCAGCTCCGTCGACCGCGGCTTCGCCCGCTCGTTCAAGACGATCCTCGCCGCGGACCTCGTGTCGCTGATCGCAGCCGGGATCCTCTATTGGCGGGCCATTGGTTCGGTGGCGCAGTTCGCGTTCCTGCTCGGGCTCTCGACCGTGCTCGACCTCGTCGTCGCGTACTTCTTCATGCATCCACTGGTGCAGCAACTCGCGCGGAGCCGCACGCTGGTCGGAACGAAGCGCGTCGGCATCGCGGCCGGTCTCGATACCCCGGAGGCGGTCGTATGAGATCCGACGGATCTCGCCACACCCTGGCGGACCTGTACCACGAGAACACCAACTTCAATTTCCTGCAACGGCGCTGGCGGTGGGCGCTGCTCTCCGGAGTGCTCATCGTGGTGTCCCTGGCCGGGTTCTTCCTCCGTGACGGCCTGAACCTCGGTTTGGACTTCACCGGCGGCACCTCGTGGCAGCTCACCTCCACCAGCGGCAAGGCGGTTTCCACCGGCGACGTCCGTGACCTGCTCGAGGGTCTCTCGGTGAAAGAACCCAAGATCGTGGTGCTCGGTGGCAACGGTCTCCGGATCGAGGCCTCGACGGTCTCGAACGCAACCGAGAGCCGGGTGACCGAGGCGTTGGCGAAGTACGCCGGCGTGAACCCTCGGGTGGTCTCGGTGTCGGAGGTCGGGCCGAGCTGGGGCAACCGGGTGAGTCAGCAGGCGCTCGAAGCGCTCGGGCTGTTCTTCGTCGCCGTCGCGCTCTACCTGTCGTTTCGGTTCGAGGCGAAGATGGCGGCTGCGGCGATCGTGGCGGTGGTCCACGACATCGCGATCACCGTCGGCATCTACGCGGTCACCGGGATCGAGGTCACCCCCGCGACGGTCATCGCCTTCCTCACGATCCTCGGGTTCTCGCTCTATGACACCGTCGTCGTGTTCGACAAGATCAAGGAGAACACGCCGCAGCTCACGACGGTCAAGGGGATGACCTACACGGCGATGGCGAACCGGTCGCTGAACGAAGTGCTGATGCGTTCCTTGAACACCTCGTTCGTGGCGCTGCTTCCCGTCACGTCACTGCTCGTGGTGGGAGTCGGATTCGAGGGCGCGGTCGCGCTGCGCGAGTTCGGGTTGGCGCTCTTCATCGGGTTGATCATCGGTGCTTACTCGTCGATCTTCGTCGCTACGCCGATCCTCGCATGGTGGAAGGAACGCGAGCCGCGCTATCGCGCCCTCGCCGACCGCAGCGCGTCTCGGGCCGGGCGGGACCTGGCGATGGCCGGCGGCGGCAAGATCGCCCGGCCCAACGATCTCGCCGCTCTCGCCGATGCCGCCGAGCCGCCGGTGCAACCGGATCCGGCTCCGGGCCGGAAGACGCCGGCATCCAAGCCACCGGTACCGAAGCCACCAACATCAAAGCAGGACAACGTCGTCATCGCGCCCCGGCCGCGCCAACAGAAAGCTCGGAAGCGGAAGTAGGAATCAACCGATCCCGCCGTCCCACGCGCGATACTGGGGCCTTCCGCGATCAACGAGCGTGTGCGTGCGGTCGAAATCTTGAGCCTGTCCGAGCTTCCCCGACCCGAGGTCCGTCCCGAGCGGCGGTCGGTGCTGCCGTGGCGTCGGAACCAGGTCGATGTCGCCATCGCGCCGGTGCTCACCGCGTACCTGGATCAACACCGCAAGTCCGACACCGCGTTGATCGAGCGGGCGTACGAGGCCGCCCACCGAGCGCACGCCGAACAGGTCCGGCGTTCGGGTGAGCCCTACATCACCCATCCGCTCGGCGTCGCGCTGATCCTCGCCGAGCTCGGGCTGGATGACGTCACGATCGCTGCCGCGTTGCTCCACGACGCCGTCGAGGACACGCAACTGACGAACGAGACCGTGGACGAACAGTTCGGCGGCGAGGTCGCGGCCATCGTCGACGGCGTCACGAAGATCGAACGGTTGCAGTTCACGACCCGCGAGGCCCAACAGGCCGCAACCATGCGCAAGATGCTCGTCGCCATGGCCAAGGACATCCGCGTGTTGCTGATCAAACTCGCGGACCGGCTGCACAACATGCGAACGATCGCGTCGCTCCCGGAGGCGAAGCAGCTGCGCATCGCGCGCGAGACGCTCGACATCTACGCTCCGCTCGCACACCGCATGGGCATCGGCGACATCAAGTGGCAGCTCGAAGATCTCTCGTTCGCCGTGCTGCACCCGAAGCGCTACGCCGAGATCGAGCAGCTGGTCTACACCGAATCACCCGCGCGCGAAGACCACCTCCATCAGGTGCTCGCCGAACTGGGCGAGCGGCTCACCGAGCTCCACATCGACGCGCAGGTCAGCGGCCGCCCGAAACACTTCTGGTCCATCTACGAGAAGATGGTGGTGGGCGAGAAGGCGTTCGACGAGGTGCAGGACCTGATCGGCGTGCGCGTGGTGGTGGACACGGTCAAGGATTGTTACGGCGCGCTCGGTTCGATCCACGCCTGGTGGCGGCCGGTGCAGGGTCGGTTCAAGGACTACATCGCGATGCCGAAGTTCAACCTCTACCAGTCGTTGCACACGACGGTGGTGGGGCCGAGCGGGCGGCCGGTCGAGGTGCAGATCCGCACGCGTGAGATGCATCGGCGGGCCGAGTACGGCGTGGCGGCGCACTGGAGCTACAAGAACGGTTCGGTCCCCACCAACACGGACGACCTGGTCTGGTTGCAGCGCCTGGTCGACTGGCAACAGGAGACCGACGACCCCGCGCAGTTCATGCAGACGCTGAAAGGCGACCTCGAACAGGACGAAGTGTTCGTCTTCACGCCGAAGGGCGCGGTCGTGACCCTGCCCACGGGTGCGACGCCCGTCGACTTCGCCTACGCGATCCACACCGAGGTGGGCCACCGGTGTATCGGCGCCCGTTCGAACGGTCGCCTCATCCCGCTCGACGCGCTGCTCACGACCGGCGACACCGTCGAGATCGTCACGAGCAAGGTGGAAGGCGCGGGCCCCACCCAGGACTGGCTCGAGTTCGCGACCACGCCGCGCGCGCGGGAGAAGATCCGCCAGCGGTTCTCGCGCGAGCGACGGGTCGATGCCATCGACGGTGGCCGCGATGACCTCGTCGTCGAGCTGCGCCGGGAGGGGCTCCCGGTACAGAAGATCATGGGCTCCCAACTCCTGGCCGAGATCGCGGAGGAGATGCATTACTCCGATCTCGACGCGTTCTACGCCGCGATCGGCGAGCACCACGTAACCGGTCGCCACGTGGCGCAGCGCGTCCGTCATCGGCTGGTCGGCGGTACCGAACAGATGCCGGTCACCGCCCGTCGGCCGTCCCGTTCGAGCGCGCGGCGCCGTGCCGCCGGGGTCCACGCCGAGGGACTCGACGACATGATCGTGCGGCTCTCGCGCTGTTGTACGCCGGTGCCGGGCGACGAAATCATCGGGTTCCTCACCCGCGGACGGGGGGTCTCGGTGCACCGATCGGATTGCGCCAACGCGAGCGGGCTCGCCAGTCAGGCGGAACGGCTCGTAGAAGTGGAGTGGGACCACGACGCCACCGGCGCGTACGTGGTGTCGGTGGAGGTCGAGGCACTGGACCGCTCGCGGCTCCTGCGCGACGTTGCGAACACCTTGGCCGAACACCACGTGAACGTGTTGGCGTGTCAGAGCCAGACGACCGCGGATCGGGTGGCGCGGTTCCGATTCGACTTCGAACTTGCGGATCCCGGGCATCTGGACTCGCTGCTCGCAGCGCTGAAGCGGGTGGACTCGGTCTATGACGCGACGCGGGTGCTGCCGGGAAGCGCCCAGCCGACGGGGTAACAACCGCAGTTCGTGCCGCCGCCCTCGGTAGCATCGACCGTCAATGTCCCGCGACGATCTTTTTCGTGCCCCCAAGGGGGTCCACGACGTCCTGCCGCCCGATTCGGGCCGTTGGGTGGAGATCGTGGCCCGGTTCGCCGAGCGCGCCCGCCGGTACGGGTACGGACTCGCGATCACGCCGATGTTCGAGCACGTCGAGGTGTTCCAGCGGGTGGGCGAGCACACCGACGTGGTCGCCAAGGAGATGTACGAGCTGACCGACAAGGGTGGGCGCCGGCTCGCCCTTCGCCCGGAGGGGACCGCGTCGGTCGTGCGCGCGTACGTGCAGCACCGGCCCACACCACCCTGGAAGGTCTGGTACGTCGCGCCGAACTTTCGGTACGAGCGCGCGCAGAAGGGTCGGTACCGCCAGCACTGGCAGCTCGGAGTGGAGGTGTTGGGGGTCGACGATCCCGATGTGGACGTCGAGGTGATCGCCCTCCTCGCCGGGTTCTATCGCGATCTCGGCCTCACCGATGTCCGGTTGCTGTTGAACTCAATGGGTGATGCGCAGACCCGACCCGCGTTCGTCGCCGCGTTGCGCAATCACTTCCTCCGCCACGGCGCTGCGCTCGGTGAGGAGTTCCTCGCCCGCGTCGAGGCGAACCCGATGCGGGTCCTGGACTCGAAGCTGGAGGAGTGGCAGGACGTCATCGAGAGCGCGCCGCAGCTCACCGAACATCTCTCTCCCGGCGCGGCCGACGCCTTCGAGCGGGTGCAGGACGGGCTCCGCGCGCTGCGGATCCACTTCGAGATTGCGCCGCGCCTGGTGCGCGGCTTCGATTACTACACCGGCACCACGTTCGAGTTCCAGAGCGCCGCGTTGGATGCGGCGCAGAGCGCGGTCGGCGGCGGTGGTCGCTACGACGGCCTGGCGGAGGAGTTCGGCGGCCCGCCCACACCGGGCATCGGGTTCGGTACCGGCCTCGAACGCATCGTGCTCGCGTTGGACGCGCTCGGTGCGCCGATCCCGGTGGGCGGCACGGAAGTCTTCGTCGTCGACGGGTTGGGTGACGGCGCCGGCACGGTGATCGGCACTCTCGTCGAAGATCTGCGGACCGAAGGCTTCGCCGTGGAACGCGCGTACGGCGGCCGGTCGGTGAAGGCGCAGTGGAAAGCCGCCGACAAGTCCGGTGCCGCGGTGACGGTCATGGTCGGGCGCGACGAGTACCACCGTGACGCGGTCGCAGTGAAAGTGCTCGCAACCGGCGAACAAGTAGAAGTGCCCCGCCCCGGTCTGGTGGCATGGCTCATGAGCCGGAAAGAGGACAAGACGTGAGCCGTGATCGAAGTCTCGACATTCGCGCGAGAGCGGGAGCCCGAAGCGAGACGACGGCGGTAGCGGTGGCAGCCGGCCGACCGTCGAGCGGGGCCCGAGCGGCCTGCGCCGCAGGCGCGAGAGCGGGAAAGGCGTCGTGATGCGCACGCATGAGGCCGGCACGATCCGGGCCGAGCACATTGACATCGAGGTGACGGTCGCCGGGTGGGTCGCGGCGCGGCGTGATCACGGTGGTGTGGTCTTCTTCGATCTACGCGATTCCACCGGGCTGGTACAGGTGGTCGTCGATCCCGAGCAGATCACCGACGACGACGTGCATCACATCGGCCGCGAGTGGGTCCTCCAGATCGTCGGCCCGGTCCGCGCTCGTCCGGGTGGCACCGTCAATCCCGATCTCCCCACCGGCGCCGTCGAAATCGCGGCCCGCACGCTGACCGTGTTGAACCGGGCCGATCCACCACCGTTCCCGGTGTCGGACCGCGGTGACGACGTCGACGAGATCTTGCGCTTGAAGCACCGCTACCTGGACCTGCGTCGGCCGTCGATGCAACACAACCTCCGGCTCCGGTCCGCGGTCAACGCGGCGCTGCGGACCTCGATGGTGGATCAGGGCTTCGTCGAGGTCGAGACGCCGATGTTGATCGCGTCCACGCCGGAAGGCGCGCGCGATTTCGTCGTCCCCTCGCGCTTGCGTCCCGGCGAGTTCTACGCACTCCCGCAGAGTCCGCAGCTGTTCAAGCAACTCCTGATGGTCGGTGGCCTGGACCGCTACTTCCAGATCGCCCGCTGTTTGCGTGACGAAGATTTGCGCGGCAACCGCCAGTTCGAGTTCATGCAGTACGACATGGAGATGAGCTTCGCGGGCCAGGCCGACGTCATGGCGGTCGTGACCACGGCGGTCAGCGCCGCAGTGGAAGCGGTCACCGGTGAACCGCTCGCCGAGGTGCCGCAGATGACCTGGGCCGAGGCCATGGAACGCTTCGGTTCGGACAAGCCCGACATTCGTTTCGGTATGGAGTTGACCGACCTCGGTGACGCCGTGGCCGGAACCGAGTTCAAAGCGTTCCACGCGGCGGCGGTCAAGGGCATCTGCGTGCCCGGTCGGGGTGATGCCACCCGTTCGGTGCTCGACGCGCTCGTCGACCGGGCCAAGGCGCTCGGCGCGCAGGGGCTCGTGTGGATGCGAGTGCAGGCCGGCGGCGTGCTCGAGTCGCCGGTGGCGAAGTTCCTCTCCGAATCCGAACAGCGGGCGATCGTGGGCGCGCTCGGCGCGGCGCCGGGGGATCTGGTCCTGATCGTGGCGGGGGAGCGACGCCGGACCAATACGGTGCTCGGCGCGCTGCGACTCGATCTGGGCCGCCCGCCGGTGACCGAAGGCGGACTCGTCCCGCTCTGGGTCGTGGACTTCCCACTGTTCGAGGCCATCGCCGACGACGGCCGTCCGATACCCGCGCATCATCCGTTCACCCAACCGCATCCCGACGACGCCGCCCGGCTCGACACCGCGTCGGGGGAGGAGTTCCTCGACCTCCGGTCCCAGGCCTACGACATGGTGCTGAACGGGTGGGAACTCGGTTCGGGCAGCGTCCGAATCCATGACCCGGTCATGCAGCAGCGCATCTTCTCGTTCCTCGGCATCTCCGAGACCGAGGCCCAAGCTCGGTTCGGGTTCCTGCTGGACGCGTTCCGGTTCGGCGCGCCGCCGCACGCGGGATTCGCCTTCGGGGTGGATCGGCTGGCGGCGCTCCTGGCCGGGGAGGAGAGCATCCGCGAGGTGATCGCCTTCCCGAAGACCCAGTCCGGCGCCGACCCCCTCACCGGCGCGCCGAGCCCCTTGGACCCGGCGCAGCTCCGCGAACTTGGTCTCACCGTCAAACCCACGAGAGCTCCGTAGTCGTCGGCGGTCGGGCGATCCGGGGTCCAACCCGTTCGCGGGCCGGTTCACTGGCCCCGCAGCCACCGTATGGGTGGCCCCGGGGCCAGTGAACACGGTTTGAGGCGGTTCCTCTCGGTTGCTTCGACGTCGGCCGCGCGTTGGAATCTGCCATCGGCCGGTGCGACGGGGGCCTCGCTAGCGTGGCCCGGTGACCGATCTCTTTGGGGCTGCTGCCGAGGCGCGCCTGACTAGCCGTGCGCCGCTCGCCGCGCGCTTGCGACCACGGTCCCTCGACGAGGTGGTCGGGCAGGACGAGTTGTTGGGCACTGGCCGACCGTTGCGGCTGCTCATCGAGTCGGATCGGCTCACCTCGGTGGTGTTGTGGGGCCCGCCGGGCACGGGCAAGACCACCATCGCCCGGCTCATCGCCGGCGCCACGAACAAGGCGTTCGAGCCGCTCTCGGCGGTCAGCGCCGGAGTCAAGGACGTTCGCGAAGTTGCGGAGCGGGCCCGGCAACGCCTGGGTGAGCGCGGGCAAGGAACGATCCTGTTCCTCGACGAGATCCACCGCTTCAGCAAGACCCAGCAGGATGCGCTCCTCCCACACGTCGAGGAAGGACTCATCGTCCTCGTCGGCGCCACCACTGAGAATCCGTACTTCTCACTGACCGCACCGCTGCTGAGCCGTTCCACGTTGTTCCGGCTCTCGGCCGTGGGTGAGGAGCATCTCCGCACCCTCGTGCATCGCGCCCTGGCAGATGAGGACCGTGGCCTCGGCGACGCGCACCTCAGCATCGACGCCGACGCGCTCGATCACCTGGTCGACCACGCCGAAGGCGACGCCCGCCACACGCTGACGAGCCTCGATGTCGCCGCCGCGTTGGCGTCCGAGGCCGGCGTCCCCGCGATCACCGTCGAGCAGATGGAGACTGCGCTCGCCATGCGCGCGCTGCGCTACGGCGACGACGAGCACTACGACATCATCTCGGCCTTCATCAAGAGCATCCGCGGTTCCGATGTGGACGCCGGGTTGTACTGGCTCGCTCGCATGTTGGAGGCCGGCGAGGACGCACGATTCATCGCCCGCCGGCTCGTGATCCTCGCCTCGGAGGATGTGGGTCTGGCCGATCCACACGGGCTCCCGATCGCCACCGCCGCCGCACACGCGGTGGAGTACGTGGGGTTGCCGGAGGCGATGCACAACTTGTCGCACGCGGTGATCTATCTCGCGAATGCGCCGAAATCGAACGGCGCCAAGGTGGCGCTCGTTGCCGCGCTCGACGATGTCCGCAACCGGCCCGCCGGTGATGTTCCCATGCACCTGCGGGATGCGAGTTACCGCAGCGCCGGCGTATTGGGGCACGGAAAGGGCTACGTCTATCCTCACGATCAGCCCGATGGTTGGGCCCAGCAGGAGTATCGGCCCGCCGAGGTCGCCGATCGCACCTACTGGGCGCCGAGCGGGAACGGCGATGATGTCGACCGTCGCCCCCGTGGGGCCCGGCCCGAACGCGACGAAGGGAAATCGGAACGGTGAAGACAGCGGAGTGGCTCGCCGCCACGGGAGCGATCCTGCTCGCGATGATGCTCGGCGGCGTGTTGTTCGCGCTGCTGTCCTTGGTCTCGACGGTGCGTCGACTCCGGGTGACCGTGGAGCGACTCCAGGCCGAGACGCTCGCGATCACGAACGCGATGCGCGATTCGCTCCGGGACGCGGAGCACGAAGTGGACCGCGTCGACGCGCTCCTCACCGCGGCGGAAGGCGTCGGCGGTCGGATCGACGGCGCGTCCCGCCTGGTCTCGAAGACGGTCACGAACCCCGTGGTCAAGGTGCTGGCGATCGGGACCGGCACGAAGTCCGCCGTGGCCCGCATGCGATCCGGCGAACGGCGGGCGGCGCCATGATCCCGAAGCGCCTGTTCTGGATGACGGTCGGGTACGGCGCCGGTCTCGGTTCGTCGTGGTACGCCACCAAGAAGGTGAAGGACGCCGCCCGCCGCTACACGCCCGAGGGGCTCAGCGATCGGGTCGGTGGCACCGTCGAGACCGTGAAGGCCGCTGCCGTCGAAGGCCGCGCCGCCATGCGCCGCCGCGAGATGGAACTCCGCGCTGGCCTCGACTGACTCCCCGCTCTTGCGACTGCGTCGCAGGCCGCTCAGGCCCCGGCTCGGGAGCGCGGGTTGACGTGGCGCGTATCGCTTGTCCCTCGCCTTCGGCTCCGTTTGTGTATCTGCGACGCAGTCGCATGAGCGGGAGTGCAGTTCACTAGCCTGCCGGGCCATGGTTTCGATGACCGCCGACGAGCTTCGACGCGCCTTCCTCGAGTACTTCGCGCAGCGCGGTCACACCGTCGTCCCGAGTGCGAGCCTGATCCCGCACGACAAGACGGTGCTGTTCACGATCGCGGGAATGCTGCCGTTCGTCCCGTACTTCAACGGGCAGGAACCGGCGCCGTACCCGCGGGCCACGTCGAGCCAGAAGTGTGTCCGGGCGGGCGGCAAACACAACGACCTCGACGACATCGGCCGCACGAACCGGCACTTCAGCTTCTTCGAGATGCTCGGGAACTTCAGCTTCGGCGACTACTTCAAGGCCGAGGCGATCCCCTTCGCGTGGGAGTTCTACACCGACGTGCTCGGGCTCGATCCGGACCGGCTCTGGGTGACCGTCCACGACACCGACGACGAGGCCGAACTGATCTGGCACGAGACCGTCGGAGTTCCGATGGAACGCATCCAACGGCTCGGTGACGACAACTTCTGGCGGATGGGCGACACCGGACCGTGTGGGCCGAGTTCGGAGATCTTCTGGGATCTCGGCCCCGAGTTCGGCGCCGACGGCGGTCCCGCCCACGGCGGCGAAGCTCGATTCGTCGAGATCTGGAACCTCGTCTTCATGCAGTACGACGCGCAGGCCGACGGCACGCTCGTGCCGCTTCCCGCGCCGAGCGTCGACACCGGTGCCGGGCTCGAACGCAACCTCGCGGTCCTCCAGGGTGCGGCATCGATCTGGGACATCGATGTCTTCGCGCCGCTGATCGCCGCGGCCGAGTCGGTGACCGGAACCACCTACGGAACATTCCCCGGTGACGAAAACGACGTGTCGCTGCGCATCCTGGCCGAACACGCGCGCACGATGACCTTCCTCGTTGCGGACGGTGTGGTGCCCAGCAACGAGACGCGCGGGTACGTGCTCCGGCGGATCATCCGGCGCGCGGTTCGTCACGCCTACCGCCTCGGCGCTCGCCAGCTCGTCACCCCCGCGCTCGTGGACGCCACGGTGGAAACGATGCGCAGCGCGTATCCCGATCTCGATACGCACCACGGGTTGGTCCGCACCATCGTGGCCCGCGAGGAGGAGCGATTCCTCCGCACGCTCCAACGCGGCGAAGACATGCTCGCCGACCTGCTCGGCGCCGGTGACGTCACCGGTGAGCGCGCGTTCTTCCTGCACGACACGCTCGGGTTCCCGGTCGACCTCACGCGCGAGATCGCGGCCGAAGCCGGGCGCGCCGTGGACGTCGAAGGTTTCAACGCCCACATGGAGGAGCAGCGCACTCGGGCGCGAGATGCGCACAAGGCCGAGGGTGGCGCGGCGGCGGCGCCGGTGGAGCTCTACCGCGAGATCCTCGACGAGCACGGCAACACCGATTTCACCGGGCGCGAGGAATACGAGACCAGCGGCGCGCGCGTCCTCGCCATCATCGCGGGCGGCGAGCGCATCGGACGGGCGGATCCCACCACCGGAACCATCGAGGTCATCGTCGACCGCACGCCGTTCTACGCCGAGTCGGGTGGTCAGGTGGGCGACGTCGGAACCATGACCGGCGAGTCCGGACCCGGCGAATCCGGACCCGGCGAATCCGGAACTGGGCTCGAGGTCACCGATACCCAGTACGCGATTCCGGCCCGGCTCGTGCTCCACCGGGCCCGGGTGCAGAGCGGTGAACTCGCGGAGGGTGACCTCGTCCGCCTCGCGATCGACGGTGACCGGCGGGACGCGATCCGGCGGAACCACACCGCGACCCACCTGCTCCACGCCGCGCTTCGAGAGGTCCTCGGCCACCACGTCAAGCAGGCCGGTTCGCACGTGGACCAGCATCGACTCCGGTTCGACTTCTCCCACCATGAGGCGGTCGCCACCGAAGATCTCATTCGCATCGAGGCCATCGCGAACCGTGGCGTCATCTCCGACGCGCCCGTGCGTCACTTCGAAACCACCAAGGCCCACGCGGAGAGCATGGGCGCGATCGCCTTCTTCGGTGACAAGTACGGCGACATCGTGCGGGTGTTGGAAGCGGGCCCGACATCGACCGAGCTCTGCGGCGGAACCCACGTGCACGCCCTGGGGTTCATCGGTCCGATCAAGATCGTGACCGAAGGTTCCATCGGGTCGAACCTGCGGCGCATCGAGGCCGTCACGGGCGCGGTCGCGCTCGATCGGGTCGTCGAGGAGGAGCAGCAACTCCGAGATGTTTCAGCACTGCTCAACGTGACGCCGGCCGAGATCGGCGCCCGGGTCGAGAAGCTGCTGGCGCAGGTGAAGGCGGCGAACGACGAACTCGCGGCCGCTCGGCGACGCGAGGCCGGGGCCATCGCGCACGGTCTGGTCGAGGCGGCCGTCGGATCCACGGTGGTCGCCCGCCACGACGGGCTGGGTCCGGACGATCTTCGTCAGGTGGCCGTTGCGGTGCGAGACGGCCTGGGTTCGAGCGGTATCGCGGTGATCCTCGGGGTGCACTCGGGGAAGGCCGGCGTGGTCGTCGCGGCGGGGAAGGATCGAGTGACCGCCGGCGTCTCGGCGGCCGAGTTGGCGGCGCCGGTGGCGAAGTTGCTCGGCGGGGGCACCGCCAAAAACGCGGAACTGGTGGTCGGCGGGGGACCGAACGTCGCCGCGATCGACGACGCGCTCGAAGTGGCTCGGGCCCAGGTGGCGCACGCCGTAGGGTGACCCGCGTGGGTCGTGTTCTCGGTGTCGATCTCGGTGCCCGTCGTATCGGGCTCGCGTTGTCGGATCCGAGCGGAGTCATCGCCTCGCCGCTCGGCACGATCGAACGCAGTGGTGATGCCCACCGCGACCGCGTGGCAATCGTCGCGGCCGCCACCGACGCCGGCGCGCTCGTGGTCGTGGTCGGGCTACCCCGGGAGATGTCGGGCCGGATGGGTCCGGCGGCGAAGGCGGCCCGCGCGGAGGTCGAGGCGTTACGAGCGCTGGCTCCGAACCTGCGATTCGAACTGGTCGACGAACGGCTGACCACGGTGATCGCGCAGCGCTCGCTCATCGATGCCGGGGTCCGCCGCCGCGCCCGGAGCCAAACCGTGGACAAGGTGGCGGCGGCCGTGATCCTGGCGTCCTACCTCGACGCTCGAACCGGCCCGACATGAGCCCGCCCGACGAGACCCCGCCCGACCAAGGTCCGGCGGTCGAGAGTATCGGTGTCCTCGGATCGGGCCGGCGCCAGACGCGCGCCGCGCGGCGCCGCCGGCCCCGCCGGCGGGGCCGGGTGTTCCTCGTCCTGGTGCTCCTCGCGCTCCCGTTCGTCGCCGGTCTCGGTTGGTTCTGGTACCAGGTGGACCCGCCGGGCGCGCCGGGTGCCGCGGTGCGCGTGACGGTCCCGAAGGGGGCGGGGATCGCGCAGATTGCCCGTCGACTCGAAGCGCGTGGTGTGGTCGGGTCCGCGTTCGCGTTCCGGGTGTACGCGCAGCTCTCGGGCACGCCCGCGATCCAAGCGGGCGACTATCGGCTCCGACGGGACCTCGGTGCGCGCGCCGCAGTCGCCGCGCTCGAACGCGGGCCTGATCGTCGGTACACCAAGCTCGTCCTGCCGCCCGGCATCACCTTCGAAGAGATCGCGACGAAGGTGGGTCAGCTCCCGGGCCGCAGTGCGGACCGATTTCGCGCCATCGCGGTCAGCGGAACCGTGCGATCGAAGTTCCAACCGGCGACGGTGACCTCGCTCGAAGGCCTCACGTGGCCCGACACCTATCTCGTCGCCAGCACCGACACCGAGCAGTCGATCCTGCGGACTCTGGTTGATGCGTTCGACCGCAATGCCGACGCCGCCGGGCTCGCAGCGTCGGCGGACCCGTACCGCACCATCATCGTGGCATCGCTCATCGAGCGCGAGGCGGGCGTCGACGAGGACCGTCCGCTCATTGCCGCCGTCGTCGCGAATCGGATCCGTGACCAGATGCCGCTCCAGATCGATGCCACCGTGCTGTACGCGCGCGGCGGAGGCTCGAGTTCGCTCACGGACGCGGACTTCGCGCGGGATTCGCCGTACAACACCTATCGCGTCCCCGGTTTGCCGCCGACCCCGATCTCGACGGTGACCGATTCGTCCCTGCGCGCCGCGATCGCGCCGGCCGACGTGCCGTTCAAGTACTACGTGCTGACGGAAACGAACGGGAAGCACGCGTTCTCGGTGACGTTCGCAGAACACGAGCGCAACATCGCCGACGCGCGCCGGCGCGGAGTCCTGCCGTGATCACCGGCACCACGCGGTTGGTGGCGGTGATCGGATCGCCGGTTCGACACTCGCGCTCACCCCGGATTCAGAACGCGGCGTTCGCGGCGTGCGGCCTCGACTGGGTCTACGTCGCGCTCGAGGTGCCACCCGGTCGGGGCGCCGATGTGGTGCGGGCGCTGCCGGCGCTCGGTATCGCCGGCATCAACGTGACCATGCCCCACAAGGCCGACGCGGCGCGGGCGTGCGACCGCCTGAGCGAGACCGCCACCGGGTTGGAATCGGTCAACACCGTGGTGGTGGCCGACGACGGCTCCACCGTCGGGCACTCGACCGACGGTGAGGGGTTCCTGCGCTCGCTGGCCGACGCCGGACTGGACCCCGCCGCGGCGTCGGTGGTCGTCCTCGGTGCCGGTGGCGCCGCGCGGGCCGTGGCTGCAGCTCTGCGGACCCAGCGGGCCCGGGTCCAGGTGGCGGCCCGCCGGGACGGAGCTGCGGCCGAGTTGGCCGCGCGCATTCCGGGGGTCGAGCCGGTGCCGTGGCCGGGACCGGGACCGGTCGCCGCCGAGATCGTGGTGAACGCCACCCCCATCGGGATGGGTGACGATCCCACGGTCCCATTCGAGCCCACGCCGGGACAATGGGTGATCGACCTGGTGTACCACCCGGTCGAGACCGCGCTCCTCGCCCGCGCGCGCGCCGTGGGCGCACACCCGGTCGGAGGACTCGGCATGCTCGTGCACCAAGCGGCGGTGGCCTTCGAACTGTGGACCGGCGCGCCGGCGCCGCTCGGCGCCATGTTCGAGGCCGCCGCCAGCACCGACTGAGAACGGGCTCAATCCGGGGCGGCCGGCAGCCGACAATCGTCAGGACCGGCCGTTGGAGGTCTCCCGTTGCTGTCGGGCACATTCGATCTGTTCTCCCTCACCGAGGTCATCGGCCTGGTGGAGCGCGCCGAAACCAGCGGCGCGCTGGTGGTGCGCGGGCGCGAGGTGGATGCCACCCTGTATCTGGTCGAAGGCCAGTTCAGCGGGGGTGAGGTGGCCGATCTCTCCGGGCCGGTGGACGACCTGAGTGCGCTGGAGACCCGCCTGCTCGAAGTGTGTGTCTCCGTGCTGCGATGTCACGCCGCCGAGTTCGAGTTCCTCGTGGATGTCACGCCCGGGTGGCCCGCCGCGCTGGTCATTCCGTCGGCGTCGATCCTCGAGCGCGCGTCCGAGATCGCCCGGGCCTGGCCGTCCATCATGAGTGCAGTCGAGAGCTTCGAGTCGATGCTGGAGCGCACCGGTTCGATCACCACCGCCTCGGTCACGTTGAGCGCGATCGGGTTCCGGATCCTCGAACTGGTCGACGGTCACACGACGATTCGCCAGCTCGCGCAGCGGGCGGAGGCGAGCCTCGTGGTGGCGGCGCCGGAGGTGCGGTCGCTGATTCTCGCCGGTGCGGTGCGCGTGCTCGTCGATCCCGAGCGAGCCCTGGCGACGGCGCGCGCCGGTGCGACCGAGGGTCCGCTGAACTCACATCCCGCCATGGTGGATGTGACCGACGCACCGCCCGCGCCGATGCGTGACACCAGTTTCGGACCGGTGCGGGTTTCGGCGCCGGTGGCCTCGTCCGCACCGACGGTCGAGACGATGCAGCCGGCCGCGGATCCGGTCGAACGGGCGCGCGAGCGGGCCGATCTCGCGTCGCGCGCGGGTATCACCGACCCGGGTCCGGTTCCCGAGGCCGTTGCCCAACCCGAGCGTGACGCACCCACACCCGAGCGGGCCCAGATCGTGGTCGACCGCAGCGATCTCCTCCGCATGTTCTCCGGACTGAAGGACGACTCCTAGTGGTCCGGCCCTCCGGGCCGAGAGCGGAGGACGGGAGGCCGCACCGAGTACGGCGGGCGGCCAGGTCGCGGCGAATGTGTGGTGCGGTCGGGGCCCGAGCGGCCCGGCCCTCCGGGCCGAGAGCGGAGAAGCAGGTGGGTCAATGGACCCGTTCTCGGGGGGCAAATCGGACCCATTCTTCAGGGGGATCGGCGGCGGGTCGATGAACCGGGCTCGGACGTCGTGCTGATGATTTTGGTGGAGGAAGCTGCGTGTCCAACGGTGCCCAACTCGGCGCGTTGCTGCTGCAACAGGGCCTGATCACCCAGGTTGACTTCGACGCGGCCCTGGCCGCCAACGAGAAGAACGGCAAGCCGATCAGCCGAATCCTGATCGAAATGGGCCGGATCTCGGAGTCCGATCTCGTCCGCACGCTCGCGCAGCAGGTAGGACTGGGTTTCGTCGACCTCGACGACCTGACCATCGACGCCACGGTCACGATGCTCGTCCCCGAGTCGTTGGCCCGCCGGTACCAAGCGATCCCCATCCAGTGGGATGCCCAGGGTCGCTTGGTGGTGACCATGGCGGACCCGTCGAACGTCTTCGCCGCCGACGACATCCGCGCCATGACCGGCGCGGAAGTGGTGACCGTCGTCTCGCCGCCGAGTCAGGTCCAACAGCTCATCGACAAGGTGCACCGCCTCGACGACGAAGTCGACACGATGGCGCAGGAGGCCGCCGACGAGTTCACCGACGTTGTCACCAGCAACGTCGACGACCTCATCGAGGACGCGCCGATCGTGAAGTTCGTGAACCTGGTGATCAGCCAGGCGGTTGCGGATCGGGCGTCGGACATCCACATTGAACCGACCGAGCACGACCTGCGGATCCGCTATCGCATCGACGGCGTGCTCCACGAAGCGATGCGTTCGCCGAAGGCCATTCAAGCCGGGGTTACGAGCCGCTTGAAGGTCATGGCCGACATCAACATCGCGGAACGACGAGTCCCTCAAGACGGCCGGATCTCGGTGCGCATCGGCGGCATGGAAGTGGACCTGCGGGTGGCGACACTCCCCACGGTGTACGGCGAAAAGATCGTCATGCGAATCCTCGACAAGAGCAAGGCCCTGCTGACGCTCGACGACCAGGGTTTCCTTCCTGACGTGCTGACCCGCTACGAAGCGTCGTACTCGAAGCCGTACGGGACAATCATGGTGACCGGTCCGACCGGTTCGGGAAAGTCCACGACGCTCTACGCGACCCTCAACATCCTGAACGAGGTGGACCGCAACATCATCACCGTGGAGGACCCGGTCGAGTACCGGCTCGCGGGGATCAACCAGGTGCAGATCCACTCGAAAGCCGGGCTCAGTTTCGCGGCCGCGCTGCGCTCGATCCTGCGCTGTGACCCCGACATCGTGCTCGTCGGAGAGATCCGCGACCAGGAGACCGCGACCATCGCGATCGAAGCGGCGCTCACCGGCCACCTCGTGTTGACCACCTTGCACACGAACGACGCCGCGTCCACCCCGCAGCGACTGGTGGAGATGGGGGTGGAGCCGTTCCTGGTCACCAGCGCGCTGAGCTGTGTGCTCGCACAACGGTTGGCCCGCCGACTCTGCTCGCATTGCGCGGAGAAATACCAACCCAGCGAAGCCGAGTTGCTCGCAGCCGGCTGGCCCATGGATTCCACCCCGGATTGGCCGACGCTGTCCCGGGCCGTCGGCTGCGGATACTGCGGAAAAACCGGATATAAGGGGCGATTCGCCCTGCACGAGGTGATGACGGTGACCGAAGAAGTGGAAAGGCTCATCATCGAACGTCGATCGACCGAAGATGTGAAGAAGGCTGCGGTGATGCAGGGGATGGTTCCCCTGCGCGGGGACGGACTCCGCAAGGTCGCCGCGGGGATGACGAGTTTGGAAGAGGTGTTCAGAGTTGTTGCCTGACCGAAGGACCGAAGACCGGGGCGAGCCCGATCGGCGTAACCCAGTTCAGACCGAACCGCACGAGCTGCTCGCCCGGGTGATCTCGACCGGCGCGTCGGACCTGCACATCAAGGTCGGCCGCCCGCCGATCCTGCGGGTCGACGGGACGCTGGAGCCAATGGCCGGTCGCGCGATGTCCGAGGCCGACGTCGCTGCGCTGGTCGAAGCGATCATGCCGAGCTATCGACGCGAGGCGTTCGCGGCGCGCGGCGAGGTCGACTTCGCGTACGAGACCGACGGGATCGGTCGGTTCCGGGTCAACGTGTACCGCCAGCAGGGGACCGTCGCACTCGCAATTCGCTATGTCTTGCCGACCGTGGCGTCACTCGACGAACTTGGTATGCCGGCGGTCGTACAGCGTCTCACCCAGGAGCTGGATGGACTCGTCCTCGTCACCGGGTCCACCGGTTCGGGAAAGTCCACCACTCTCGCGTCGATGATCGACGCGATGAACCACACTCGGGACGCGCACATCGTGACCATCGAGGATCCCGTCGAGGTTCGCCATGAGGACGACCGCTGCCTCATCAGCCAACGCGAGATCGGTGCCGACACCGAGAACTTCCGGACCGCCCTGAAGATGGTGCTCCGTCAGGACCCCGATGTCATTCTCATCGGTGAGATGCGCGATGCCGAGACCGTGTGGGCGGCGATCGCGGCGGCGGAGACGGGCCATCTGGTGCTCGCCACGCTGCATACGGTGACCGCGACCGAGACCATCAACCGCGTCCTCGATTTCTTCCCGGCCGCGCAACACGGTCAGGTGCGGAGCTCGTTGGCCGGTGCGTTGCGCGGGATAATCGGCCAGCGCTTGGTGCCGCGTGCGGACCTGGTGGGCCGCGTCCCGATCGTCGAGACGCTCGTGGCCACCGGCCGCGTCTTCGACCGGATCATCGACCCCGAGCGCACCCACGAACTCGAGGATGTGATCCGCGACGGTGCGTTCTACGGAATGCAACTCTTCGACCAGCATGCGCTGGCGCTCTACCAGGCCGGGATCATCACCCGACAAGTGGCGCTGGCTGCGGCCACCCGACCGCATGACCTCGCGCTGATGATGGCCCAGGACGTCGCCGCCTGACGGTCCTCGCTCGCGTCGCCGCGGCGCGATTGGTGTCTGAGGCGTGGCGGATTCAATCGGTGGTCGCAATGAGGTCGGCGAGTGTTTCGGAAGGGGTCTTCCAGCCGAGCGTTTTGCGGGGACGGTTGTTGAGACTGTCGGCCGCGGCCTGGAGGGTAGCTGCGTCGTGGATGGACAGGTCGGTGCCTTTCGGGAAGTACTGGCGTAACAAGCCGTTCGTGTTCCCGTTGATGCCTCGCTGCCAGGGTGAGTGCGGGTCACAGAAATAGACATCGACGCCGGTGTCGAGACTGAACTGGACGTGTTCGACCATTTCTCGGCCTTGATCCCAGGTGACTGACCGTGCCAACGCGTCGGGCAACGATCTGATCGCGCACGTCATCGCGACGCGGACCGCTTCGGCGGTTTTCTCGGCGGGGAGATGCAACAGCATCACGAACCTGCTGGTGCGTTCCACGAGTGTCCCAATCGCACTGTGGTTGCGTTCACCCATGATCAAGTCACCTTCCCAGTGACCCGGAACGGCACGATCAGCGACTTCGGCCGGCCGGTCACTGATCATCACCATGTTCGGGATACGGCCACGTTGTTCGAGGCGTCCCCGCGGCCGGCGTGTGGCCCTGCCGGTCCGGAGACACTGAACTAACTCGCGTCGCAACTCGCCTCGTCCTTGGACGTACAACGACTTGTAGATCGTTTCGTGCGACACCCACATCTCCGGGTCGTCGGGGAACTCGACTCGGAGCCTCCCCGCGATCTGTTCCGGAGACAACAACGCTTCAAGATCCGCGATCACTCGCGCACACAACCGCGGGTTCCCACCAAGCCGACCCGGTTTCGGTCGGCGCGCACGTTCACAGGCCCGGCGCTGCGCCGCGATCGGCTGATACCTGCGCAGGCCACCATTCGCATTCACCTCCCGCGAAACCGTCGACGTCGGCCGTCCAAGCTCCCGGCCGATCCGCGCCAACGAATAGTCGCGTTCGAGCCCGACAAGAATCTCGACCCGTTCTTCCAACGAGAGTCGCTGACCCGTCCCCCGCTCGAGAACATCCGACCGGAACACCCCGCCCAGCGGACGGAACACGTTCCCGACCGAACCCAACGACCGGCTCACTTCCCGGGCAATCTCCGCACGCGACTTCCCCTTCGCCGCCATCCGGATGATCTTGACCCGGACCTCCCGATTCAACCGTCTCCACGGACGCTTCGCCACCACAGACCTCCTCGACCATCATGAGAACGCCCGTCACTACACCAAACGTTGCGAACACCCATTGAGCCCGCCCGTCGCCGAGATGGCGCAGGTGACAAACGCGGCCGTGGGTGCCGAGCGGGCGTCGCCGCCGCGGCGCGACTGGTGCTTGAGGCGTCGCCGAGGTGTCGCGGGTGACAAGCGCGCGCGGGAAAGGTGGCGCAGGTGACAGGCGCGCGGGGGATCAGGAGAGGACGCGGAGCAGCTCGTCGGGGCCGAACGTGCCCTGACGGACCCGTCGGGCGCCGGCGACCCGCAGAGTGCGCATCCCGTTCTCGACTGCGACCCGCTGGATCTCCGGGCCGGCGGTGCGCTGGGCGATGAGGCTGCGGATCTCGTCGTCGAGGGTCATGATCTCGTAGATCGCCTGCCGACCGCGATAGCCGGTGTTCGCACACGCTGCGCACCCCACCGGGCGACCCACGTCCTGCACCGGGTCCACCCCCGGGATGCTGAGGAACTCGATCTCGTCCTCGGTGGCCGGGCTCTTGATCATGCATGACGGGCAGAGTTGGCGGGCCAACCGCTGGGAGACCACACATTGCAGTGACGACGTCACCAGGTACGGCTCGACGCCCATCTCGATGAGTCGCACGGGGACCGTGGCGGCACTCAGCGTGTGGATGGTGCTCAGCACGAGGTGGCCGGTCAGCGCGGCCTCGGCCGCGATCATCGCGGTCTCGGAGTCCCGGATCTCACCCACGAGGATCACGTCGGGGTCGGCGCGCAGGATCGAGCGGAGCGCGCCGGCAAATCCCACGGTTCCTCGCCGACCGACCTGCATCTGCTTGATGCCGTCCATGTGGTACTCGACGGGATCCTCCACGCTCACGATGGACCGGGTCGGGTCGTTCAGCTTCGCGAGGGTCGCGTACAGGGTCGACGTCTTGCCCGAACCCGTGGGGCCTGCCGCGAGGATCGCGCCCTGCGACGCGCGGTAGGAACTCTCGTACCGGTGCAGATCGTCCGCTTCGAACCCGAGCGTCGCCAGATCGAGAATTCCCTGGGACTTGTCGAGCAGCCGGAGGACCACGGCCTCACCGGACGCGGTGGGCAGGGTCGTCATCCGAACGTCGACGTGACGCCCCTTGCCTTGGACCGAGAACCGCCCGTCCTGGGGGGTGCGACTGTTCGAGATGTCGCAGCCGGCCATCACTTTCAGCCGGCTGACGATCGGTCGCAACACGCCGCGAGGGGTGTACGACGCGTCGTGGAGCACACCGTCGACGCGGAAGCGGATCCGGACCCGTTCGCCCGACGGTTCGATGTGGATGTCCGATGCTCGTTCCCCGGTGGCCTGCGTGATCATCGCGTCGACGAGGCGGATGATCGGCGCGTCCTCGGTCTCGGCGACGAGCACGTGCTCGGGCTCGTGGTCCTGGATGTCCACCGCATCGTCGATGCGGCTCTCCATGCTCGGCTTGGTCCAGATGCGGTTGGCGCATTCGAGGATCTGGACCGGGTCCGCCACCACCGGCGCGATTGATGACCCGGTGATCACCTGGAGATCGTCGAGCGCGAAGACGTCGGTGGGGTCGGCGACGGCAACCTTGAGGACGCCGCCGGACTCGCCGATGGGGATGGCGCGGTAGCGCCGGGCGATTTCCTCGGGGATGCGCTGGGCGAGGAACTCGTCCACCGGCCGCGCGCTGAGGTCGATGAACTCCATCCCCAGCCGTTCGGCGAGCACTCGAGCCGAGTCCAAGGACGTCACGAAGCCGAGTTCGATGAGGATCTCACCGAGCCGGCCACCGGTGCGCCGCTGAACGTCGAGTGCCTCGGCGAGCTGTTGGTCGTCGATGATGCCCTGCTCGACGAAGAGGTCGCCGATCCGGCGCCGGATCGCGGGGTTGGCGGACTGGTTGCCGACGAGTTCGTGGATCACCTGCCTTCCATCGGCGTTGGATGCCGCGGCATTGAGGCCTCATCGGGGTGACGGCTCATCGGGGTGACGGGAGTTTCGTCGCCGCGGGTCTTCAGTCGCCCGACCGAGCCGCCGATACGCCTAGCGAGGAGGCATCACCATGCTGTCTAGTCAAGCTCGAGTATTGGGCGAGTTTCTCGTCGAACGCCACGTGCTCTCACGCGACGATCTCGCGATCGCGATGGCGGATTCCCGCCGAACCGGTGAGGCACTGCCCGCCGTGTTGCGGCGCGAGGGCCTCGTGTCGGAGAAGGACCTGACCGCGGCCGTGGCCGAAACGGTGGGGGTGCGCTTCATCGACTTCACCGAGACGCCGCTCCATCCGGACGCGGCGCTCATGGTGCCCGAGCACGTGGCGCGCGAGCACCAGGTGATCGGGGTGGACTTCGACGGCACCAAGCTCGTCGTGGCGTTCCCCGATCCCGGAGACGACGCATCGGTGCAAGCTGTTGGCCAGGCGAGTGGCTACGAGATCATCCCGGCGGCCGCGGGTCGGTACGAGATCCAGTACGCCATCGATTCCGTGTTCGGTCCCGCGATGCCCTCGTTGCACGCTTCCGATCGTGACGTCGATCCCGTCGAAGACGAGATCGAGGGCACCCACGTGAACGACCTCCTGATCAAAGTCTTGGAACAACGGGGTTCGGACCTGCACCTCACCGCGGGCAGCCCGCCGGTGATTCGCGTGCACGGTGAGCTCCAGCCGGTGGAAGGAATCGGCAAGCTGTCCGGTTCCGAGATCCGGGAGATGATCTACGCGGTCCTCACCCAGAAGCAGCGGGAGAAGTTCGAGAACGACCTCGAACTGGACTGCTCGTATTCGCTTCCGGGCAAGAGTCGCTTCCGGGTCAACGTGTTCCTCCAGCGCGACAACGTCGGCGCGGTCATGCGGGCGATCCCGTACGAGATCGTGCCCTTCGACGATCTCGGCGTTCCCGCAACCGTCCGTTCCTTCGCGGACCTGCCGCGCGGCCTCGTCCTCGTGACCGGGCCGACCGGTTCGGGGAAGAGCACCACCCTCGCGTCGCTGATCGACATCGTGAACCGCGAGAAGGCGCTGCACATCATGACGGTGGAGGACCCGATCGAGTTCCTCCACCAGCACAAGCGGGCAGTGGTCAACCAGCGCGAGGTCGGCGAGGACACCAAGTCCTTCGCCGAGGCCTTGCGTCACGTGCTGCGTCAGGACCCCGACGTCATCCTCGTCGGTGAGATGCGTGACCTCGAGACGATCCAGACCGCGCTCACCGCGGCCGAGACCGGTCACCTCGTGTTCGCGACCCTCCACACCCAGGACGCACCCCAGTCCATTGACCGCATCATCGACGTGTTCCCGGCCCACCAGCAGCAGCAGGTCCGGGTCCAGCTCGCGTCGTCGCTCCAGGGCATCTGTACCCAGCAGCTGATCCAGACCACCGACGGGACGGGCCGCGCACTCGCGGCCGAGGTGCTCGTGGCGACCCCGGCCATCCGGAACCTGATCCGGGAGGGGAAGATCTACCAGATCTACTCGCTCATGCAGACGGGTGGGAAGTGGGGGATGGTCACGATGGACCAGAACCTCGCGGCACTGGTGGCCCGCCACACGATCACGATGGAGACCGCGATCGAGCGGTGCTCCAACGAAGAGGACCTCCGCCGGCTCGTGCAGTCCGCCGGGAACTCCGGCGCCGGGTGGGCCGCCTGATGACCACCACCTTCGCGTACAAGGTGCGCGACCAGAGCGGCAAGCTCATCGAAGGTCAGCTGGACGCGGAAGACGCAACGCTCGTCGTCGGCAAGCTGCGCCAGATGGGGTACACGCCGATTGCGGTCGAGGCGAAGAACACCAGCAAGATCAAGCTCAAGGGTGACATCAAGATCCCGGGAATGTCCGGCCGGGTGAAGATGAAGGACGTCGCGGTCTTCTCCCGCCAGTTCGCGGTGATGATCAACTCCGGCCTCTCCCTGATTCGTGCGCTCTCGATTCTCGCCGACCAGACCGAGAACCCGGAGCTGGCGCGCGTGGTCGGTGAAGTGCGGCTCGACGTGGAGAAGGGTGTGTCACTCTCGGCTGCGATTGCGAAACACCCGAAGGTCTTCAGTCGTCTGTACATCGCCATGGTGCGATCCGGCGAGGTCGGCGGCGTGCTCGACGCGGTGCTCATGCGACTCGCCGACACGATCGAGAAGCAGGTCGAACTACGGCGCAAGGTGAAGTCCGCGATGACCTATCCGGTCGTGGCATTGTCGATCTGTCTGCTGATCTCCGCCGCGATGTTGCTGTTCATCGTGCCGCAGTTCAAAGCCATCTATGTCGATCTCGGTGGCGAGCTTCCGCTTCCCACCCGCGTCCTGATCTCGCTCTCGGACATGTTGAAGTCGTACTTCCTGGTGGTGTTCGCACTCGCCGGGATCGGCGTCTACGCGTTCAAGCGCTGGATCAAGACGACCCCCGGCCGGATCAAGTTCGACGCGTTCAAGCTCCGGGTCCCGGTGTTCGGGGTCCTGACCCGAAAGACGGCCCTCGCTCGCTTCTCGCGGACGCTCGCCGCATTGACTCGCTCCGGGGTGGGCATCCTCGAGGCGCTCGACATCGTGGCCGAGACCGCGGGGAACGAGACGGTCTCGATCGCCTTGCGTGACACCCAGAGCGCGGTCAAGCGGGGAGACACGCTCGCCCGTCCGCTCGGACAGCACGAGGTCTTCCCGGCGATGGTGGTGCAGATGATCGCGGTCGGTGAGGAGACCGGCGCCATGGACGAGATGCTCGACAAGATCGCCGACTTCTTCGACCAGGAAGTCACCGCCACCGTCGATGCCCTCACCTCGCTCATCGAGCCGCTGATGATCGTGGTCATGGGCACGATCGTCGGCGGCATGATCATCAGCCTCTACCTCCCGATGTTCAACATCATCAAGCTCATCAAGTAGGCCAACAACCGCACTGCGGCGTCCGTCCCCAACGAGCGTGACCGAGACAGACGACGCAGACTTCGTCTGGCACGCCGCCTGACGGTTGCGAGAGAACTCGTTGCGGCGGGTGTTCACCCGATCTCCTATGCTTTGATCCGGCTTCGTCCCCAATGGGGGGAACGTCGAGCGGGGGGCACAATGCGAGGTTGGCGGCAAGTTTCTGGGCGATCGACGTCGCGTCGGGCGGCGGTGGCGGTGGTTGGGCTGTCGACGCTGTTCGGCGCCGGACCGGCCGGGGCGTTACCGACGACGGACTCGCCCCAGCTCAGCCTGGACCGCCTCATCACCACCTCGCCGTTCGTCGGATCCGCGGTCACCGTCCGCGATAACGAAGGCAGCGCCTACGTCCCCGCCGACGATTCGCTGTGGATCGTCGACGACAACGGCGACGCCGCGCACGAGATCAACCGGTCCACCGGCGCCCTGAAGCGCACCGTGGCCCAGGCCGCGTTCGCGAACGCGCCCCGTTTCGGCGACGGTACGGCGGCGGGCCCCGAGCGCAACGAGGATCTCGAGTCGCTGGCGTACGACGCGAACGCCGACGCCCTCTACGCATTCTCGGGTTCCACCAGCGCGGTCCCCACCGCGTACCGCTTGGTGCGGCAGGCCGGTCTCCTCGAGGTGGATTCCTGGCAGCCGATGGCCGCCGAGCACACCGGTGCCGGGTGGCGGCTCGCCGATGGTCAGCTGTATCTCGCCAGCGGTTCGTCGATCCAGACCTATGACTTCGGCACCGGGGCGTTGGGGGCGCCGTTCTCCATCACCGGGCTGAGCAGCATTCAGGGCCTCGACTTCGACGACGCGTCCGGGGATCTCGTCGCGGTGAACTCGTCGGAGCGCCTGCTGCGCGCGTCCATGGCCACCCGCGCGGTGCTGTCGGGATGGAACCTCGATCTCACCACGCTCGGTGTCGCCGACAGTCGCGGCGTCGAGGTCATCGGCGACCAGGTGCTCGTGTCCGACGGTCTCGATACGCGCGTTGTCGGTGATCCCATGAATCACGCCGTCTTCGTCATCGGCGTGTCGGGCCCGGGCGGCACCGTGCCGGCTGCGAGTTTCAATGCCACGCCCGCGTCGGGCGGAGTTCCCCTTCCGGTGCAGTTCACCGACACGAGCACGGGGAGTCCCACGAGCTGGGCGTGGGCCTTCGGCGACGGTGCCACGTCCACGGTCCGGTCCCCGGCCTACACCTACGGGACGCCGGGCACCTACACCGCGACGCTGACCGTCACCAATGCGTACGGATCCTCAAGCGCGAGCACGGCGATCGTCGCGCTCCCCAACAACCTGGTGCTCGCGTCCGCAGACGCCTACACGAGTGTGATGCGGCCCACGCGGAACTACGGCAGTGCCACCGAGGTGCGGCTCAGCACCAGCACCACGAACACGTTCCGCTCGTACGTCAAGTTCGACGTCAGCAACCTCACCGCACCGCCGCAAAACGTCAAGCTGCGGGTCTACGTGACCAACTCGAGCAATCGCGGCGGCGACTGGTACGCCGTGGCCAACTCGTGGACCGAGACCGGAATCACGTGGAACAACGCACCCGCGATCTCGGGATCTCCGGTTGCGGTGCTCGGACGGGTGACCACCGGTCAGTGGGTGGAGCTGGACGTCACGAGTCTCGTCTCGGCCAACGGCACGTACTCGTTCGCGGCGGTCTCGCCGAGCACCGACACCGTGCGGTACTCGGCCCGAGAGGGTGTCAACCCGCCCCGCCTGATCATCACGCCCTGACCCGGCGCTCGCGCGTGTGTGCGAGGCTCGACCATGAGCTTCGATGCGACCAGTACCACCGATGATGTCCTCGCGGGCCACGACCTGACGGGTCGGCGCGTCGTGGTGACCGGCGCGTCCACCGGTCTGGGTGAGGAGACCACCCGCGCGCTCTGCGCGCACGGCGCCGCGGTGACGATGGCGGTCCGCGATGCGGACCGAGCAGCGGCGGCCGCGGCCCGAATCCGCGAGTCCGTGCCCAGCGCGGATCTCGAGCTCCGGACGCTGGACCTGGCGTCGCTCGCGAGTGTGCGTGAGTTCGCCGGTGGGTTCCTCGCCGAGCACGACCACATCGACGTGCTCATCAACAACGCGGGCGTGATGGCCTGTCCGGAGGCCGCGACGGTCGACGGGTTCGAGTGCCAGATCGGCACCAACCACATCGGTCATTTCCTGCTGACGCAGCGCCTGATGCCCGCGCTGGGCGACGGCTCGCGCGTGGTGTCGGTGAGCTCCGCGGGTCATCGCTTCTCCGACGTGGACCTCGACGATCCGAACTTCGAACGCACGCCGTACGAACCCTGGGTGGCCTACGGCCGATCGAAGACGGCCAACGCACTCTTCGCCGTCGAACTCGATCGCCGCCTGGCGGATCGCGGCGCGGACGCGTACTCGCTGCACCCCGGTGGGATCATGACCGAACTCGGCCGTCACCTCACCGAGGAATCGATCGCCACCCTCACGGACTCGATGCCGGCCGGTCAGGCGATGGAGTGGAAGACCATCCCCCAAGGCGCGGCCACATCGGTGTGGGCCGCGACCGCACCGGAGCTGGAGCGCCATGGCGGCGCGTACCTCGAGGACTGTCAGGTGGCCGAACGCAACGACGTGCCGGACTCGCGTGGTGGAATCCGGTCCTACGCCATCGATCCGGCCCGCGCCGGCGCCCTGTGGACCACGACCGAAGCCTGGATCGCCGCCAGCAACTGAAGCCGAGCGGTAGAGCCGAGCGACGCCGTCCCGACGCGCACACGGTGTACCGAGTTCGAGGCGGAGCGTGGCCCGAGCGGCCCGTGAGCGGAGCGAACACGAGCGGAAGTACTGACGCCGGGAGGCGCAGGGGACCCGGGGCAGGGGGCTGGTCCTGCGCCTCGACCGGCGTCAGAGGGGCCGGCTGGGGGAAGTCGACCGTTCCCCTACCTAACGACGCTTCTCGACCGGGTGTTCCCGGTGACCGTGCAGAATCTGGGTGCCCGTGGTCACCCACGCGCGCTTGGGGCGTCGCGCCGCGGCCACGTCACCTCCGAACCGCAGCGAAGCGGAGGTGAGCCGCGAGGCAGCGAGTCCCCGTCGAAGCTGACAGACGGAGCGCGAGCGAACGAGCAGTTAGCCGGACGAGCCAGTAAGTCGGTGGCGGTTGGTGGAGAACTCGGGGTCGGTGTCGAACTCGGGGATCACCTTGTTCCCGAACAACTCGACCGTCTCGACCAGGAGGTCGTGGGGATACACGGAGCCGGACGGGCCGAGGATCAGCTGGTCCACGCCGGTGTCGGACCACATGCGCAGCGCGCCCGCACATTGCTCGGGCGTGCCGACGATGCTCGCGCCGATCTCCCGGCCCGCGATCACCTGCTCACGCGTCGGGTCCGGAATCAGTGCCGGCCACTCCGGCACCCACGCGGGCTTCGGGAACGTGTCGAGATACTTGAACACGAGGCTCTGCTGACGGCCGTTGCCCGAGCGGGTGGTCCAGTCGACGGCCGCGTCACCGTCTTCGAGACACATGAAGCTGGACGTGATCGCGACGTTGTCGTTGACGAACTCGCCGACCGGATCCGCGTCCTTGATCGCTTCCTTGTACATCTCGATCAGCGGCTTCATCTTCTCCGGCGATCCACCGGTGAAGCAGAGAACGCCGAGCCCCATCTTGCCGGCCTTCTCGAAGGTGCCGGGATTCCCCGCGGCCACCCACATCGGCGGGTGAGGTTTCACGTACGGCTTCGGCAACACGTTCCGCTCGGGGAGTTGGAAGTACTCACCGTCGTGGGAGTACGTGCCGTCGCGCCACATGTGCTTGAACTCGACGATCGCCTCGTCGTACATGTCCTTGGTGAGTTCGGGATCGGTGATCCCGAAGCCGGCCTGCTCGGTGGTGGAGGAACCGCGTCCGGTTCCGAACTCGAAGCGGCCGCCGGAGAGGTGGTCGAGCATCGCGACGCGTTCGGCGACGCGTGCCGGGTGGTTCACCGGGGGAGTGATGTTGATGATTCCCGATCCGATGTGCATGCGGTTCGTCTTCGCGGCGACGTAGGGCATGATCGTCTCGTTCGCCGAGATGTGGGAGTACTCCCAGAGGAAGTGGTGCTCGGTCCACCAGGAGTATTTCCAGTTCGAGCGGTCACCGACGACGGCGAGGTCCACCTCGCTCATGAGGCGGTGATGTTCGGCGTCGGGGTCGGCCGCCATCGTGTCCTCGTGGATGAACCCACCCATGAACAATCCGAACTCCATGTGACCCTCCAAAACGTGGGTTGCGCCCAAAACGTGTGCCGCGCCCAGGAACTGAAACCTGTTCTATTTTTGCACGGGCGCCCGTCTGTGTCCAGCACGCCTCGATGGCTCGGGCTGATGGCTCTGGCTGATGGCTCGTACGGGCGCCCGGCGAGATGCTTTGCGGGCTGTGGCGGCGCCCTCCCTCGCGGCTCGCTCCGCAGGCTCCGCTCGGGACCGACGAGGCCGCGATCTCGCGGGGTCAGCCGAGTCGGCAGACCGCGTCGTCCAGACCGGTCGCATCGAGGCCGGTCACACGGACCGGGGCGACGTTCATGCCGGTCCAGGGATCGCGATGGAGCTCGGTGCCGTCGGGTCGGTACACGTGGAAGCGTTGGGCGTGGAACGTCGCCGTCCAGGTGGGGTGCGCGTGCAGGAACGTGTGATGGCGGCGGCAGAGCAGGAGTCCGTTCTCCGATTTCGTTTCGCCACCGTGTTCCCAATGTTGGAAGTGATGCGCGTCA
>JANPMG010000174.1:0-48311 GCA_031422675.1 Acidimicrobiia bacterium
ACGAGGGGGGAACCGCCTTGTTGCATAACTCGCAATATATATTGCATGTTACGCAAAGTCCAGCAAATCAGGGCCCGATTTCACTGCATTGCGACGTTCTCACGGAAATTTTGGTGGCGGCAGACCCCAACTTCACGCCCAGAACTAAGAAATCGGAAAAAACCCTAGAAGTCGACGCACAGAACACAAGGCACCACGCTCCGCGCGAATCCAACCGGACTCACGTGACCCCAGCGTTACCCGCCACGGGTCAACCGGTCTGGGGTGAGGCGGTGGCGTGGGCGCCGATGTCCTGGGCGCCGAGGCCGGCCAGTCCGAGGAACAGGGGCCGCACCGGCCGCCGGATCCGGACCTCCACCCGGTCGCTGGTCACGACAACATCGACCCGCACCGACGGTGGGAGCGCCGAACTCGCCAACACCTCGCCAACCGCGAACCGCGCGGCCGCCGGGTCGAGCCGCACATCCACCCCCGCGCTCGCCCGATACTGGGCTTCGTCGAGCGACGACGCGCCCGCCAACGCGGCGCTGTCCACCACGCTCTGAAGATCCCGCCGCGCGGTGAACATGCGCGCACCATCGACCGCGAGACCGACGAACATCAACCCGATCATCAACACACCGATGAGCAGCACCGACGCCTGACCCCCCTCGGCGTCGCCGCGAACGTCGGAGACGTCGGGGCGTTTCACGTTCCACTCCGGTAACGGTCGAGACGCACCGCATGCTTCGCCTCCACCGGAACCCGAAGTCCCGGCCACACCGACCCGAGAAACGGGATCGTCGCGATCGGCACATCGGTCCGGACCCGCACCACCAACACCGCGCCTCGCGCGCGGAACCCGGCCGCCGACGCCACCAACGACCCCGGAGCCAGACCGTGATTCTTCGCCGCCAACTCGACCACCGCGTCACCACGACGTGCGGCTTCAGCCTCCGAATCCGCGACGACGATCGCCCGCCCGTACCCACGAGCCGCGGCACTCGTCGCAAGGGTGGCGCGGTGCAACGTTCCGAACACGACGAGCACGTGGATGAGCACCCCGAAGATCAAGCTGCCCAGGATCGCCATCTCGACCACCGCCGTCCCCGCCTCGGACCGAGACCCAGGCTCGCCCGTCGTTCGAGGGCCACGAAACAACGTCATGGTTGCAAGGCTTCGTCTTCGTCGAACGCACGCGCCTCGGCCGACACCTCGAACACCGGGATGAACGGAACGATCCGCGGCGCGGGCCCGCTCGCACGCACCACGACCGTGTCCCCGTCCTGACCCACCGCAACGCCGAACCCGCCCGCCGCGCCACCGAGACCGTCACGCAACACCAACCGAGTCCGAGCCTCACCATCACCGAGCGGACGGCCAACCTCGGCCGCCGCCCGCGCCCCCTCATCGGCAGCACTGATCGCAACATTGCGCGCCCAGATCCACACCGCCATCTGAATCACCACCAACAGCCCCGCCACGATCACCAACATCACCCCGAGGAACTCCACCACCATGGCGCCCCGCTCCCGATCACGACAACCGCCGCCGGGCCACTCACCCGCGAAGCTGATTGAGCGCATCAGAGACAATTGACGTGAGATCCGGCTGCACGATCGCCCACAAGGCCATCACGATCCCGATACCCATGACGAGCAACATCACCCACTCGGGGATCGAACCCCGCTCATCCCGATTCCAACGCAGCATCCATGCTCCTCTCAACGGGCCAACGTCCTGATGGCCACAACTCCGGGATAGAAAGCGAACACGATTGCGACCGGCAGGATCATGGTGACCACTGGTACCAGCATCGATATCTGCTTCCTTCCCGCGATTTCGATCAGCTCGCGCTTGTCGTGTTCACGAAGATCCAACGCCAGCGAGCGCAACGCGTCGGCGAGGGGGATTCCCCGCTCCTGGGCTGCGACGACCGACGCGACGAACCGGTCGAAGGCCGGCAGGGCCAGAACTTTCGCCCGGGCCTCCAACGCATCGGCGAGCGGCGTCCCGGCGCGGGCCTCACGCAACGCCCGTCGGATTTCTTCCGAGAGTGGTCCGCCGTTCGCTTCCGCCACCATTCCCAACGCAGCACGCAGACTCTCGCCGGCGGTCACTGCGAGACAGACGAGATCCACCACCGTCGGCAATGCAACGCGGACCTGGTCGCGCCGCCGCTTGATCGCCGTGGTCAGTGCACGGTCACGGCCGGCGACCCCGCCACCGGCGAACGCAATCGCCATACCCGCCATGAACACCGGCGACACCGATCGACCCATCGCGGTCATCACCAGTCCGAGGACCAATCCACCGACGAGACCGGCCAGCCCCCAAGTGACCTGCTGGGCGCGGAACCCAGAGGAATCCACGCGTGCCCCGGCCGCTTGGAGCCGTTCGGGCAACTCGTGACCGTCGTCCAAGACCCGTTGCAGCCGGCGGCCGATGCGGTCGACGATCGGATCGAAGACCGCGCCGAAGGCACCCGTTGTGGTGGCGTATCCGAGCAACGCGGAACGGCGGGGACCGAGCGCGGCCAGATACGGCGTCAGGCGACGGCTCAAGACCGCGCGCCGGAAGCGCGGGTGCGCACTGGCGATCAGCACCACGCCGATACCGCCGAGGAGCACCACGACAAACCCTCGGAGCACGTTCATCCGGCCGCCGCCTCGGGTGCGAGCACGCGCGGCTCGTCGGGAAGCCGACCCAACCGCATCATCATTCGATATCCGAGCGCGGTGACCAACGCGCCGGCGAGCAACACCCCGACACCCGTCGGCGAGTCGAATGCGGCGGCGCCCTGGGGCCGGCTGGCGACGAGAACGAGAACAAGCCAGGGAGCCGAGGCGGAGACCCGTGCCGCCACGACAGTCCACGACTGGCGGGACTCGATCTCTCGCCGTGCCGCGACGTCCTCGCGCAGGAACGCGGAGAGCGTGCGCAGGACTCGGCCGAGCTCACGCCCGCCGACTCGGTGGGCCAGCACGAGCGTGCGAACGATGCGGTCCGCGGTGGGGTCAGCCACCCACACGCCCATGCGCTCCAGCGCGCCGGCCAGATCTCCGGTGACGCGATGATCGGCGACCACATCGCGAAACACCGGCCGGAGCGTCTCGGGTCCGCGGTCGGCCACAACGCCGATCGCCGCGGGCAGCGTGTCGCCGGACCGAACCGCACCGGCGAGGAGCTCGATCGCATCCGGCCAGCCCCGCCGACGCGCGGCGCGTAGTTTGCGGCGCCGCGCGCGGTAGTAGGTGGTGGGGGCAAGTCACCGGCGATCGTCGCGACGAGGGCCACGCCCGCAGAGCCGATGACGGCGAGAACGAGCGCGCCCGCGACGAACCCGAGGGCCACATTCGAAGCCAGGAACTGCATCGGACTCACGGCTCCGAGTCCGGCCGCCGCCAGCCACGACGAACACCGGGCCGCCATCGTGACCCGACCCGATGGGGCGCAGCGCGGACGGGTCACACCGTCATAGGCGAGGAAGACGCCGAGTCCGAGCATGAGCGCGATGAGGACACTCATCCCAGCACCGCCGCCACGTCGATGCCCCGGTCGGCGAACTTCTCCCGGGCCGCGGGGAACTCGCCCGTCCAGTCCAGCGCCGGGCCCGCACCCTCGAAGATGGTTCCGGCCGTGAGGTCGAGCCCGTCCCCCACCTGTTCACCGACACTCAGGATCTCGGTGACCGTACGACCCGAACTCGTCCGTCGGCAGAAGACGACCAGGTCCACGCACGCAGCCACCGTCGCGGCCACGAACCGACGGTCGATGTTCTCCCCGGCCAGGAGCGGCAGCGTGGTCAGCTTCCGCAGTGCTTCACGAGCCGAGTTCGCGTGCACCGACGTCATCCCGACGGCACCACTGTTGAGCGCGAGCAGCATGTCGAGGCATTCCGATCCCCGAACCTCGCCGATCACGATCCGGTCCGGTCGCATGCGCAGCGATTCCCGCACGAGGTCGCGGAGCGCGACGGTCCCCTCACCTTCGAGGTTTGGCTGTCGGCATTGCATCGAGACCACGTCGGGTCGGTCGATCCGGAGTTCGAAAACCTCCTCGCACGTCACGATCCGCTCTCGTGCCGGCACCGCACCGAGCAGGCAGTTGAGCAGGGTGGTCTTGCCCGCGCCCACCGCACCGGCGACCACGATCGACAACCCCGCGCGCACCGAGGCGTCGAGGAACCGGGCCGCCGCGGCGGAGCAGGAGCCGAGCGCCACCAGTTCCTCCATGGTCTGCGCGCGCAACCCCACGAACTTGCGGATGTTCAACGACCAGTGATTGGTGATCGGCGGTATCGCAACGTGCAGGCGGCTGCCATCGGGGAGCCGCGCGTCCACGAAGGGTTGCGCGCGGTCGAGCCGTCGTCCGGCACGCGCCAGCATCCGCTCGACCAACTCCTCCACGTCCCGGGCTTCGAGTACCACGCCGGTCAACTCGTGTTCACCGCTGCGGGCTGCGAACACCCGACCGGGTTCGTTGATCCAGATCTCTTCGACGTCGGGATCGTCCAACAGTGGAGTGACCGCGCCGAACCCGACGATGCGTTGGCGGAGCAGCGCGACGTCGCGTTCCGGGAGCGGTGGGAGCCCACCCGCGAGGTAACGGTCGCGGTAGTCAACGACCACCTCGTCCACCAATGCCCGCAGCGCGCCGTCGTCATCGAGCGGTACGTCGCGCCGCCCGAGGAGTTCGCGAATGTCCTGCTCCACGAGTTCGACGGCCGCGAGGACACTCACCGCGGTCACGCCGTCACCTCCGTGAGAAGTGAGCGGAGTTCGCGCAGCCACGAGGACCGGGGTGCGATCGCGTGCAGCGCACGGCCCTCCCACGCCACCCGAGCCAACGCGGGTTCGTCGGGAAGGAATGCGACCGGACGCACGCCGATCCAGTCGCTGACCATCCGTGAGCAGTCCTGCAATCGCCGGCCGGCTCGAGGGGCACGATTCAGTACCACTCGGAACTCGTGTACCGGCGTGGCGCGCTCGGTCCAACTCCGATGCGCCACCACCGCGCGCCGCAGCCCGACCGGGTCGGCCGCGGCGACCATCACGATCTCGTCCGCCCGCTCGAGCGCGACCGTGGTCACGAGATTGCGCCGGAACGGAACCCGGTCGAAGACGAGTCCCTCGTCCTCCTCGATCGGCGCCGCCGCGTCGACGATGACAAAGTCGTACGCGACGACGGCCGCCGCAAGAACTGCACGCCACGCCTGCTCGCGCACCTCCGGCCACAGTTCGGCGCGGGCCAACCCGGTGAGGACGCCGAGCCCGTCCGGACCGGTCTGCACACAAGTGGTGATCGATTCCGGCCAGCCGTCGGCGGCGAGCCGGGCCGCCTGCGCGACCGACGGCGCCTCGTCGAGTTCCAGGGTCTGCGCGATCGACGCCGACCACACATCGGCGTCGATCAGCAACGTGGAATGTCCGGCCCGCGCCGCCTCGACCGCGAGATGAATCGCCACCGTCGTGCGACCCGGCGCACCGGCCCCGCCCCATACGACCAGGAGCCGACCCGCGGTTCGATCCGAATCGGGCGCGTTCAAGGCCGTCGTGACCCCGCCCATCGTGCCTGCGGCCGTCTTGGCTGAATCCGCGCTGGCTGGTCCCACCGGGTCCAGGGCGAACACCGCTGCCGCCACCGCGTCCGCGGACGCGTCGGGTGCGAGGCAGTGGACGCCGATCTGGCCGAGGGGCCGCGCCGAGTTCCCGATGGCGATCACTTCGGTACCGGAGCGGCGCAACGTGGTGACGAGATCACGGTCCACCCACGGCAGCGATGCGTCGACCAACACCGCACGCGGCCGGTCGCGCAGGGCGGTTCCGAGCAGCTCACCGTGATCCACGCAGCGCCGGGCCACCCGGATACCGAACTCCGGTCTTCCCAAGTCCCGCACCAGCGCGAGTTCCCAGGCTGCACCGCCCGAACACACCACGACGGAGACGACGTCCGACATCAGATCACCCTTCCGAGACGCTTCATCCGAGATCGCCCACGTCGTAGCGATCGCGGCCGCGACCGTTGAGGGCACCGTGAGCGCGCACGACGTCGAGCTCGGCGTTTCGCGCCGCGAACGCAACCGCGATCGCCGCGTCGGCGTCCACCGCGAGCGTCAGCGCAGTGATGGATCCGGCGTCCTGGCCGAAGAGACCGTCGGCGCGGACGACCCCGCGCACCGTCGCCGATCGCGCCACCGTCAGGGTGCGCGCCGCGTCGGTTCCCTTGTCGAAGGTGGCGAACAGGTCGATCCGGTCCCCAGTTCGGACCTCACCGCCGAGTGCGTGATCGGACGTGACCGGAATGGTGATCTCACGTCCGGCGGGGATGACCGCGCCGAGCCCGTCGAGGCCGACGGTGGCGTTGGCCCGCAGCGGTGTCTGCAGCGCGCGGCCGATCGGGGGGCCGCCTCGGTCCGGCCGCGCCAGACGATCGAGCACTGCGATGGGTGCGCGCATCTCGGCGACATCGAGATCGTCGCGGCTCAGCACATGCCCGGCATCGAGATCCGTCGACGCGACGTACACGCGCGTCATGGGCTCGGGGTCGGCGCTCAGGCGGAGCCCGCCGACCACCGAGATCGCCACGAGTACGACACCGCCGACGACCCGAATGTCGAGGGCGGGAAGGCGGAGCCGGCTCAATGCCGGAAGCGCGATCGTCATCGAAGGACCTCGCTCGGGCGGCCGAATTCTCCCGGAGCGCCAAGTACGCTTTCGGAGGAATCCGAACCCAGTTGTACGGAACGGCCGATGGTGGGAGGGAGTTCGATGACGGGAGACGAGCTACCTGCTCCGCTGCTGAAGCCGGCCGAGGTGGCACGCGTCCTCAATGTGACCGTGACCCAGGTGTACACGCTGATGCGCTCCGGCGATCTCCCGGCGCTCAAGATCGGCAAGAAGGGTGTGTGGCGAGTGAGCCGCGAGACGCTCGAGGCGTACCTCGCGGAGCTCGAAGCGGAAGCACGGCAACGCAGCCCGATCATCGGGTCGTCTCCCGGCTCACCCGGCTGACGCTCGCGAGCCGCACATCGTGGAAGCGGCGTGACCGCGCCCGAGCGGTCCCCAACTCGTCGGCCACCTCGGCCAGACGGATCCAGTCCCGACCGACGCGCGTGATCCGGCCCCGGAGCGAGGAACCGTCGAGCAGGCTCACGCCCACGACCTCGCCGAGGGCGATCCGGCGCAGCCCGTCCACGAACTCCAACTGCTCGTCGGCGGCCGCCAGCACCTCTCGGGCCTGCTCCTCCTGCTCGTAGCGGTCCGTCGCCAGCAACTCGGCGGCTATCGCGTCGAACTCGTCCATCCCTGACCTCCCCCAACATCACCGTCCGTGGTGATGACCGGGCGGAGCGTACCGGTCGAAACCGATTTCTTCAGTTCAACTCGTGCAAATCCTTGACATTAGGGAGACGTTGCTTCATTATTCCGAACTCAATCAAATGATTCTCGATGATTTCAAATGATTCCGGACTATCGGATCAGCGTCAGGGGAGCCAAGGATGGCGAACTCAGATCTCACTCTTCGTGGCTACACGGAAGCCGGGGCACTCGTCGTGCTCGTCGGCGGTGCACTCCTGCTCGGCCTCGCCCTGCTCGCCGAACTGAGCCGACGCCACCGGGCCGATTCCCTCCTCGTCCGGGTGGCGGATCGGGTCCTTCCGTCCACCTCCCGCCGGATCGCGGTGGGGATCTTCACGCTGGTCTCGGCGGTCGGTTCCGTGGCCGGGTCGCCCGCCGCCTCCGCCGACGGGTCACTGCGGGATTGGTTGACCGCCCCCGAGCGCACCACGACCACGACCACCGCCGTCTCGGTACCGACGCTGGCCGACCGAGCCGCCGATGCGAGACCGGCCCCCGCCGCGACCGAGCCGCCGACCCCGGTGCCGGCGGACGCGGTTGCGACACCTCCCACGACCTCGGCGCCCGTGGCCGGTCCGGACCCCCGACCATCGACCGTGGTGCACGCCCGCCCCGCGGCGGGCACCACCGCCCCATCACCGCAGGCCCCGTCACCGCGGGCCACGCCGGCCGCGCCCGCAAACCGGACCGGGCCCAACCGCGCGACCGACGCGCCGATCACCCCGCCGCTCGCTCCCGCTCCGATCGCACCCGCGCTCGAGCCCGCGCCGGCTCCCACGCACGTCGTTTCCCCGGGTGACTGTCTCTGGGACATCGCGGCTCGGCTCCTGGGTCCGGGCGCATCCAACGCGGCGATCGATCACGGCTGGCGCGCCATCTACGGCGCCAACCACGCCGCCATCGGCGCCGATCCCGGCCTCATCCACCCCGGCCTCGTCCTGACCCTGCCCGCACTGAACCCCAACCCCTGATCCACCGCCCGAAGGAGGCCGCCATGGCCACGCTCACCCTCACCCCCTGGTCCGACCCGATCATCGACACGCTGGGCCACGACCCCCGCAGCGAATACGTCGAGCGGTTCTGGCTCCCGACCCTCGGACCGACCACCTTGCTGCTGCTGCGACGGGTGGCGTCCACCTTCGATCGGTCCGCGGACCCGATCACCATCGACGTCGCCGACCTCTCGCAGTCTCTCGGCCTCGGCGCCCGAGACGGGTCCTCCTCCCCCCTGCTCCGGAGCGTCGATCGGTTGATCCAGTTCGATCTCGCAGTGCTGATGAAGCCGGGTCACTACGCGGTGCGGCGGAACGTGCCGCCGGTCAACCGCCGGCACATGCATCGGATTCCGCTGGCGCTCCAGCGGGAACACGAGAGCTGGGTCGCATCCCAGCTCGGCGAGTCGCCCCTCGAACATGCCCGGCGTCGGGCCCGGCGCGTTGCGTTCGCGTTGTTCGAACAACGCGAACAGCTCGACCAGGTGGAGCACATCCTGCTCGGCATCGGCTTCCACCCGAGCGTGTGCCGCGAGAGCGCCGAGTGGGCACACGAACGCCACCGGCTCGCGTTCGCCGCGCTCGACGGTCAGGCGGACACCGATGTTCCCGCACGCGAGATCACCGAACGCGCCGAACGCGAGAGCGCGGCCTGAGCCGCCCCGAACGAGATCCGGTGGGCGGGGCGCCCCGAGCCCCTCCTCCTCCGCCCCGGAGTGCTCCGCCCACCGCAAGTCGCAGCCCGCCCCGTTCACCCGGCCGGTACCCTCCGAGCGCCGAGTGAACGGGGCGTTTGCGATGACCGACACCAACCTGGAGACCGTCGCCGAATGGCTGCGTGACGCGCGCGCCGTCGTGATCCTCACCGGCGCCGGGATCTCCACCGAGTCCGGCATCCCGGATTTCCGCGGGCCGCAGGGCGTGTGGACGAAGAATCCGGCGGCGGAGAAGACCGCTAACCTCCGGTACTACGTGGCCGATCCCGAGGTCCGGAAGGCGGCGTGGCAGCACCGGCTCCGGTCCGAGATGTGGGCCGCCACTCCGAACGACGGTCACCGCGCGGTCGCAGAGCTCGCGCGCATCACCAACGTGCACACGCTGATCACCCAGAACATCGACGGCCTCCATCACGCCGCCGGCAGCGATCCCGATTCGATCGTGGAGATCCACGGCACCGTGCACTCCGCCAAGTGTCTGAGCTGCACGTGGCGCGGACCGATGACGGAGACCCTCCAGCGTGTGCGCGCCGGTGAGGAGGATCCGCCGTGTCTCGAATGCGGTGGGATCCTGAAATCGGCGACGATCAGCTTCGGTGAGAACCTCGTGCCGGAGGACCTCGAGCGGGCCCAGCGCGCCGCGGCGCAGGCCGACGTGTTCCTGGCGCTCGGTACCTCGCTCGGGGTGTATCCCGCCGCGGGCCTTCCCGAGATCGCGGTCCGCAACGGTGCTCGACTTGTGATCGGCAACGCCCAGGAGACCCCGTTCGACGAGTTCGCGGACGCGCTCGACGCGCGGCCGCTCGGCACGGTGCTCCCGGAGCTCGTCCGTCAGGTTGGGAATATCCGACCCGGCGGGTAGCCTTTCAACCCGTACTTCGCACATCCCTCGTGTCTCCGGAGCCCCCAAATGCCATCCTTCCGCGAGCTGCTCGCTCAGACGAAGACCACCATCAACGAGATCAGCGCCGCCGATGCGGAACCCAAGGTCGGGACGGCCACGTTCCTCGACGTGCGCGAGCAGGACGAGTACGACGCCGGCACGATTCCAGGCTCGGTCTTCATCCCCCGCGGTCACCTCGAGAGCCAGGTGGAGAACAAGCTCCCGGACCGTGACGCGGAACTCGTCGTTTACTGCGCCGGCGGTGTCCGCTCCGCGTTCGCGGCCAAGACACTGGAGGAACTCGGCTACACGAACGTCGTGTCGATGGCTGGCGGCTTCGGACAGTGGAAGAACGAAGGCCGCGCGTGGATCACCCCGGCGGTGCTGAACACCGAGCAACGTGATCGCTACAAGCGCCACATTCTGCTGCCCGAGATCGGTGAGTCCGGCCAGCAGCAACTCCTCGAATCGAAGGTGCTGTTGCTCGGAGCCGGCGGACTCGGTTCGCCGGCCGCGCTCTACCTTGCTGCGGCCGGAGTTGGCACCCTCGGCATCGTCGACATGGACGTGGTGGACGCGTCGAACCTGCAACGCCAGATCCTCCACAACATGGATCGCATCGGTGAGCGCAAGGTGGACAGCGCCAAGAAGACGCTCACGTTGTTGAACCCGGATGTGAACGTGGTGACCCACGACGTGCGCTTCGGTGCCGAGAACGTGCTCGACATCATGGACGGGTACGACGTCGTCCTCGACGGCACGGACAACTTCCCCACCCGGTACCTGCTGAACGACGCGTCGTTGGTGAAGCACATCCCCGTGGTGCACGGATCGATCTTCCGGTTCGAGGGTCAGGTCACGGTGTTCAAGCCCTACGAGGGCCCGTGCTACCGGTGCCTCCTCCCGGAGCCGCCACCGCCGGAACTCGCACCGAGTTGCGCCGAGGCCGGGGTGCTCGGCGTGCTGCCCGGCATCGTCGGATCGATTCAGGCGCTCGAGACGATCAAGCTGCTCCTCGACCTCGGCGATCCGCTGATCGGCCGCCTCCTTGCCTACGACGCGCTGGAGCAGAGCTTCCGCACGTTCAAGGTCCGCCGGGACCCCACGTGTCCCGCGTGTGGTGAGAACGCCGGCGAGATCGTGATCGCCGAGTACGACCAACACTGCCTCCCCCACGCCGTCCTGGCCGACGGCCGCGTCCTCTCGCACTGACCCGTACGGGCGCGCCGGAGAACCGCTTCAGTTCTCCGTCCATCCGGCCGAGATACCCAGCGAACGCCAGGGAAAGCCTGGCCCGGTTGGGAGGCCGAGATGAAGACACGATCGGATCGAAAGACTCTTCGTGAGCAGCGCCGACGGCTCCAGTGGGTCGGTGGCACGTGTGCGAGCGCCATCGCCATGGTCCTCGTCCTCGCGTCGTGCGGCACCGGCGCCGCGTCGAACTCCAACGCGAACCCTGGCGTGGCGCCGGCGACTGCACCGGTCCGTCCCCTCACGATTCGTCGCGTCGCGGTCCGGCACACGGTGCGCGCCGTCCGCACTCTCCGCCCGGTCGTCACCACGACGACCACGACTCGACCCGCGATCAACCCCGACACGGGTCCGCCCCCACCCGGGAGCGGCCTCGGACGCCGGATCATCTATTGCAACTCCTGCCAGATGGTGTGGCTCGTGGAAGCCGATGAATACGTGACCGCGCGCTACCAGGTCAGCGGCCGGCGCGGAACACCGCGTCCGGGCGAGTACCGCGTCTTCCGCAAACTCGACATGGGCCGCTCGAAGGCCCGGCCCGACCTGCGACTCCCGTGGTTCGTCGGTTTCACGTGGGGTTCCACCACCGACATCGGCTTCCACGGCATCCCGTTGGAACCCGACGACCGGCCGATCCAGTCCGACGCGCAACTCGGGACACCGCGCAGCGCCGGTTGCATCCGCGAGAGCCAGTTCATGGCGAAGGTGCTCTACGACTGGGCGCCGATGGACACCCTCGTGGTCGTCACGGCGTAGACACCGCGGCGCGCACAGCGCCTTCGAATCGCGCCGCTACTTCCGGCTGGGGCGTTTCCGGTCACCGTGATGCTGGGCGAGTTCGAGGAGTGTCCGCACCCCGAAACCGGTTCCGCCCCGACGCGCGTAGCCGTCGTCGGCATTGGTGCGGGCCGGCCCGGCGATGTCGAGATGCACCCAGGGAACGCCGTTGACGAACTCTTCGAGGAAGAGGCCCGCGGTCAACGCCCCGCCGTAACCACCACTCCCGATGTTCTTCATGTCGGCGATCTCGGAATCGATGAGCTTGCGGTATTGCTTCGGCAACGGCAGCGGCCACATCGCCTCGCCCGCCCGCTTCGATGCGGCCTCGACCGCACTCCCGAAGGCCTCGTCGTTCGCCATCAGGCCCGCGATCTTCTCGCCGAGGGCGACGACACACGCGCCGGTCAAGGTGGCGAGGTCCACGATCGCGTCCGGCTTCGCCTCGGCGGCGAGTGACAGCGCATCGGCCAGGATCAGGCGGCCCTCTGCGTCCGTGTTCAGGACCTCGGCGGTCTTGCCGTTCCGGAACGTGAGCACGTCCCCCGGCCGGATCGCTTCGCCGCTCGGCATGTTCTCAACCATCGGCGTGTATGCGGTGACCTTCGTGGTCACGCCGAGCGCGGCCAGCGCCGACATCGCACCGATGACGGCGGCCGCGCCGGCCATATCCGTCTTCATGGTCTCCATGCCACTGCCGGTCTTGATCGACAAACCACCGGAGTCGAACACCACGCCCTTGCCCACGAACGCGATCGCGCCGCGGGCGCCACGCGGCGCGTACGTCATCTTCACGAAGCGCGGCGGCTGCTTCGAACCTTGTCCGACGCCGAGGACACCACCGAGGCGAAGCCGGCGCATCTCTGCAACCTCGAGTATCTCCACCTTCACGGCGGTACCGCGCAGCCGAGCCTGGGCCGCCTTGGCGAACTGGTCGGGAGAGAGTTCACGCGCCGGAGTGTTCACCATGTCTCGCGCCCACATCACCGCGTCCGCAGTCGCCGCGCCACGTTCGAACCCACGCTTCGCGGCGGCACCTCCACCGCCGAGTACCACGACCTGTTCCAACCGCCGCTTCGACGGGGAGTTCGACCGGTAGTCGAGGAACTCGTAGCCGCCGAGCAACACGCCCTCGGCGATCGCCTGCGCCGCGGCACCGCGGTCGACCCCTTCCGGGGCCACGTCCGCGAGGGTGGTCGCGACCTTGCGCGATCCACCTGCCTTCTGGGAGATCAATGCTGCGGCCACTCGCAGATCGTCAAGGGTGAGCGAGTCCGCCGCACCGAGACCGACGAGCAGCGCAGTCTGAGCGGTGGCGGCGATGGGCACGAAGAGCGCCTGACCGCGACCGCCGTCGAACCCCGAGCGCTCCATGAATCGCGCGAGCGTCCCGCCACACGCGGCATCGACGGCGTCTGCACCCGGGCCGAAGGCGCGGTTCGCGAAGATCGGCACTGCAAGCACATCCGCGCGGGTGCGCTCGGGTGCGCTCGATGCAACCGTGAACGAGATCGACACGAATTTTCTCCTTCGGGTGTTTCAGTGGTCGCCGCGAGCGGCGCGGAAATGGCCTTCCTGCCAACGGCCGAGAGTCCAGCACAGGTCGGCCAGCCGGTTGAGGTACGGCACGACATGACTGTGCGGCTCGAGCCAGCCGTGGCCGGTGGCGCTGACGCATTCACGTTCGGCGCGCCGAGCCGTGGTCCGCGCCACGTCGAGCGCCGCCGACACGCGATTCTCGCCCGGGAGCACGAACTCCGTGGGCGCTTCGAAACGGCCGGTGATGTCGTCGATGATCGGTTCGAGTGCGGCGACCATCTCCGGCGTTACCGACGTGGTCCCGGGCGTGAGCTTGTGCCGGTTCTCCGGCGCGGTCGCGAGTTCCGCCCCAACCACGAACAACTCACGTTGCAGGCGAATCAGCAAGGTTCCCAGTTCGGAGTCCGCATCGCACTCGGCGCGCGCGAGTCCGAGGGCGGAAACCACCTCGTCCGTGGTGCCGTACGCCGACGGACCCACGGCATCCTTGGCCACGCGTCCGCCGAAGAACAGGCCGGTGGTGCCGTCGTCGCCGGTACGCGTATAGACCTTCATGAACAAGCCGCCAGAGACATGAACCGCCGAGCCTAGATGTCGCCCCGCGGTGGAACCCCACGATCGGTCCGGGACCTCACTACCATCGCCCCGATGACGGATCCCGGCGCAGTCTCAACGGGTACCGATGCGCAGGCCCACGAGACCGCCGTTGTCGAGCCGGGCGCGAACATCGGTGAGGGAACCCGCATCTGGCATCACGCGCACGTGCGCTCCGGTGCTGTGATCGGGCGCGACTGCAACCTGGGCAAGAACGTCTACGTGGACGGCGGCGTGATCATCGGCGACCGGGTGAAGGTCCAGAACAACGTGTCGGTGTACCTCGGAGTCACCATCGAAGACGATGTCTTCGTGGGTCCCAGCGCAGTCTTCACCAACGATCTCTATCCGCGCGCCGGCAGCGATCATTGGGAAGTGGGCACCACCCTGGTCCGGCGCGGCGCGTCCATCGGCGCCAACGCAACCATCGTGTGCGGTACCGAAATCGGCGAATGGTCGCTCGTCGGCGCCGGGTGTGTCGTCACCGAGTCGGTCGCAGCCCACGAGATGGTGGCCGGGAACCCGGCTGGTCGTATCGGCTGGGTCTGTCGATGCGGGCGCCGGGTGTCACGCTCGCAGTCGGAGCCGGCGGATCTGAGGTGCAGTGTGTGCATCGAAACTTCGTGACCGCTTCACGACAATTGCTAACCGCCGACGGCTGACCGCCCCGCACTGATCAAACAGACGCCGGGCTCGGCGGATGTCTGCTCGGCCGGACACTCCCCCCCATCGATGTGCCGGCGGATGATGCAGACATCCGTGGCACACGGCGGCGGAGCTTCCTCACCCCTGACCTCGAACTCGGTCACTGTCGGCAGCCGTTCTCGGTCGACGCGGTAGACGGTCACGACCCCCGATCGATACACCGGACGGAGATACGGGAGCCCTTCGAGAGGAGTCAACCCGATCGCGGGGAGGATCGTCTCGTAGAACTTCACGATCAACGGGACGCCGCCGAACTTTGGTTCGCCGTACAAGCCGGGACCACCAGAGATCAGGTACTGCACGTTCCGCTCGGACAAAACGACGGGCGAGTGGACAGGCAAGAAGAACTCCGTGGCCGCTCCGAGTGTCTTCACCGCACGAGAAGTGACGACGCGACTCTCGAGCGTGGCGTAGCCCTCGGTGATACTGCGCCGATCGGTGATGATGTTCGTGCCGGAGGTCTGTTCGGATGTCATCACCACCGCGTTTCGAGGCGTGTGGCGCGAAACCCAGACGAGCGCGTTCTGTCCGTCCGCGGTCAGCGCTGACTGCTGGATCCAGCCGAACTCTCGAATCACGGGGATCAGGTCGCGCTGCATCGGCTGGAGCACAATCACCAGAATCGCGGTCGCCAACAGTGCGACGACGGCCGACCTCCCGGTGCGCCGGGAGCGGTGACCTCGTCGATGCCGTCGACCGGCTCGACCCTCGACCAGCGACGCGACCGCTCGAACGCCGAAGCAGATCGCGAACGCGATCGGAACCCAGATGTAGAAGGCATTTCGGGTCACGGCGTTCCACGGCGTGACGTCGGTCCGGCCGAAGTAGAACCCGAGGGCCGCGTACACGCTGGTGAAGACCGCGGCGAGCAGCCACCAGCCCATGATTCGCCACGTCGACCGATCACGGAACGTCACGAAGAGCAGGCCGAGGCCACCGATGATGGCCAGCACAACGGTGACGCCCGAGTACGGCGCTCGCACGAGGGTGTAAGCCGCGCCGAGGCGGGGTGCTTGGAAGCTCGCAATGGACGCTCGACTCAGCGGTTCGCCGAGATAGAACAAATACGCGCGAAACGCAAGACGCGGTGAGACGGCGTCGGCGGCCGGCGAGAAGGGATTGGTGCCGGTCAGAAACCCGAGCAGCGCAATCGCACCGGCCGAACTGATGGCGAACGGCATCAACCACCGGAACAGGGCACCGATCCGTCGACGGACCGGCGAGCGGCGGGCCAGTCTTGGCGGCGACGTCCGCGCTGATCGTTCAGACGTTTCCGATGTTTCCGGCGGACTCGGCACTCGCGCAACGAGGAGCCAGGCGCCGATCAAACCCACCGCCTCGATGAAGACCGGGAGATGGATGCCGATCATCAACGCGACCGACAGCCCACTGACGGCCCCATACGTGCGCCGTTCGGTGCCGGTGGCAGCAGTCATGCGCATCGCGCTCCACATCGCGATGCCGAGGATCGCGATGGCAAAACCTTCGATCAGCGGGGCGCGGAACTTGTTTCGGAGCGCCAGGTTGTACAGCAGGATCACCGGCAGCACGACCGAACACGCCCACGCCAAATAGCCGTTCCGGAACCGGCGCAACATCTCCCGACCGACGAGGTACCAGGCCATGACGAAGACCGACAGCTGCAACATTCGCAGGACGGCCGACATCCGTTCCCATGCCGGCCACGACGCCAGCCGCCCGGCCGCGCCGACGACGGCGAAGATCACGTTGAAGAAGACGTAGTTGAATGGGAACGGCGTCTCGGCGCCAAAGGTCCAGCTCGTGCTCGGGATCCGACCGGCCTGGAGGACTTCGACCGACGTGCGTAGTTGACCGAGGTAGATCCGGTCGCCGATTCGTGGCTCCACGTGGAACAAGCACACCCCAACTGCGCCGATTGCGGCGAAGACCGCCCACGCACGGACGGCCGTCAACCACTCGTCGTTCACACCGCCGCGCCGCCGGACCCCGACCACGAGGGCCGCGATCGCCGCGATTCCGAGCACGGAGACCGGCCCGGACGTCAAGGATCCCGAGGCGGCCATCACGGCGCCGAAAACGACGAGTGCTGCGCACGACACCACCAGGTCGACGAGAATCGACTCCAACGCGCCGAGTCGCCACTGCGGAACCACGCAACGACGAACCAGTCCGCCCGGCAGCGTGAACAGCAGTGCGAACGCCACGGGAGCCACTGCTCCGTTCACTCCCTCGAGGATCAGCGCCACGAGGATGAGGACGAGCGCGATGGCCAAGACCGCGGCCGTGGTGACGCGCATCCGACGTTCGACACCCACCGGTCCGGCGGCGTGAGCGGCTTCGGACTTCGCAGTCCCGGATCGGTCGTGGGTCACCGTCCGTCGCCTACTCACGCCGTTCCATCGTGAACGCGTCGGGACGCGTTACTCGCCGACGGTCGACGCGAGGTGCGGGTCGGTCTGGTCCAGGGCGGTCTGGTGCGGGGCGGTCTGGTCCAGCGGCCACGGGGCGAGGACCGGGCGCCGGCCGACGAGTCGGCGCCCGGCCATCATGATGCGCCGGGCGAGAATCCGGCTGAAGACCTTCATGTGCCGCGGGATCAGATCCCAGAGCTTGATGTGGCTCGTGATCGGCCGGCCGTCCGGTGTGCTGTAGACCGGCTTGGCCGACACGGTCGCGACCGGCACCCCTCCGAGTGCGCAGTAGGACAACACATCGTTGTGGATGCCCCACCGGGGGTACAACCGATCGAGAGGGATACGGTCGAGTGCTTCCCGGCGAATCGCGGTATAGCCCGACTGCGGGTCGGCCACGAACAGGCCGGTCGTGACCCACGTCATGACCGCCAGGATGTGCGAGCCGACGACGCGGTAACGCGGCATGCCGAACTCGGTGGGGTCTCGGCCCGACACGCGGTCTGCGATCACGAGACCGGCACCGTCGCACGCCTTGTCGAGCATGGGGGCCAAGGCATCGAAATCCGCCTGCCCGTCCCCGGGGATGACCACCACGATGTCGTTGCCGCGTTCCATCGCGGCCTTGAACCCGGTGACGAGCGTGGCACCAACACCCCGATTCTCCGGGTGCTCCACGATCATGGTGGCGCCGGCTTCACGCGCCCGCTCGCGAGTGCGATCGGTCGACGCATCGTCCACCACGATCACATCGTCGAACACATCGAGGGGCAGCGACTGCACCGCCCACCCGATGAACGATTCTTCGTTGTACGCGGGCAGCACCGCGGCGACGCGCAAATCGCGGAACATGTCAGTGGACCTCCAGCAGATTGGTCATTTCGTGGGCGGTCTCGAGGACCACCTCGATCACCCGATCGACTTCTCCGTCCGACAGGTGATGATGGACCGGAAGTGAAAGAACGGTCCGACAGAGCTCATCCGTGTGCACCAGCGGACCACGATCGATTCCGAGGCCGGTGGTGAAGACCTCCTGGCGCGACAAGGACATCGGATAGTTGACCTGGCTTCCGACGCCACGAGCGCGCAAACGCTGCGCGAACTCGTCGCGCGCACCGATGCGCTCGGGATCGACGACGATCGTGTACTGGTGGTACGTGTGAAATGCGACGTCGGGGACCGACGGTGTGACGATCCCACCGATGTCCGCGAACGCAATGTCATACCGGGCCGCGATCGAGCGTCGGCGTGCGTTGCGAGCATCGATCTTGGGGAGCTGCGCCAATCCGATCGCGGCTTCGACATCGGTCATCCGGTAGTTCAGACCGATGTGACTGTGATGGTATTTCTGACCCTGGCCGTGCGACCGCAGCAGGCGGCCGAGCCGATCGAGTTCGGGGTCGTCGGTGGCGACCATGCCACCCTCGCCGACGAACAAGTTCTTCGTGGGATAGAACGAGTGAGTGGTCATTGCGGCTTCCGCACCCACGTGCGCGTCACCCCAGCGGCTGCCCAACGCTTGGGCCGCGTCACCGATCACGACCAGCCCGTTCCTGGCTGCGAAGCCGTTGAGCTCGGCGACATCGAGCGGTTGACCGAAGAGGTAGACCGGGCAGAGCGCCTTCGTGCGGGGGGTGATGCGCGTTTCGGCGTCGACCAGATCGATGAGGAACGAGCGCGGATCCACATCGCAGAAGACCGGGACGCCGCCCGCCAGTACGACGGCGGAAGCGGTCGCGAAGAACGTGAGGGCCGGAACCAGGACCTCGTCACCCGGTTCGAGAATCGACAGGTACGCGAGATGCAGCGCAGCCGTGCCCGAGCTGCACGTATAGGCATGCTGCGCGCCGACGTAGTCGGCGAACGCGCGCTCGAACTCGAGGGCTACCGGCCCACTCCGGAGCGCTCCGGATTCGAGTACCCGGACCGCCGCCGCAATCTCGTCATCCTCGAGCTGCGGGTTGGCCATCGTGATGTCACTCACGGCGATCACGTTCCTCGAAGGCCTCGACGACCTTCGCGACCAGACGAGAGGACTCGACATCGCGCACCACGCGACCCGCGCCGAAGTCGCTGATGAACGACTCGAGTTCACGGTGCAACATGTCGGCGTCCGCTCCAACTTCGAAGGTTTCCCCCGCGGCCACATCCCCGGCTGCACTCCTGAGGACGTAACGGTCCGGGAAGCCGCTCACCACGGACACGAGCGCGGAGCCGTTCTCACCGGCGACCTCGATCAGGTTCGCGAAACCCGGCGAGAGGAAATCCGCATGCACCGTGACCTCGACGCCCGTTGCGCTCCGGAGCCGCATCACGACGACGTCGTCGGCGTCGACCGCCACCGGAGCGCCGTCGATCTCCCGTTTCGGTGCCAGCAGTGCGCTCGTGAGGGCCTCGACCTCCGTGATCGTCCCGAACAGGTGATACGCAAGATCCACCATGTGGCTCGCCATGTCGAGCAAGGCTCCCCCATGGGATGCGCGATCGTGTTTCCATGCCCGGTGCGAGCCTCGACCGCCGATGCGCAACACTGCGAGACGCGGTGGTCCGAGCACATCGTCATCGAGCCGTTGCTTGAGTCTCTCGACCCGGGGGTGAAAGCGGTAGACGTACCCCACGCGCAACGATGCATCGCTTCCGTCGAGTGCAGCCGTGATCCGATCGATCTCCGCCACCGTCGGCACCAGAGGCTTCTCCGAGAACACCGACTTCCCGGCCTCGAGCGATTGCATCACCTGGTCGAAGTGATACGGAGTCGGACTACAGACGTCGACGACGTCGACCGACGAGTCCCCACACACCTGGTCTAGGGACTCGTAGCGGTGGAACGGCTCGTCTCGGGTGCGGTTGAGGATCTCGAGACACGCGGGGTCGGGTTCGACGACCCCGGCCACGGTGGCGTCGGGGATGGACTCGTAGGTGGCGAGATGGCGCTGTCCGATCTTGCCCGCACCGAGAACCGCCACCCTCGTCAACGCCGTCTCCCACCATCCGAAAAAAACCAAGGTCTCGGGAGATCAGCCCCGAAGAGTGGACCTGGATGCTAGCCAGCGGTGCCCGAAATTTCGGAGACCCTCGCACGCTCGATCACCGCGGGCGCGGCGCGACCAGTTCGTACAACCCCCCGATTTTGTTCCGAACCACCCGGCGATACAGCTCCGGTCGGCGCTCGAGCTCTCGCCATGGACCGAGTTCGTACAACACCCGATGGTGCCGGTCGACGGCCCGCCGGGTCAGGACAAAACGCACCCCGGCGTCCCAGAGCGCCCGCTGTTGCGCGGTCGCGTCGCCCGCCAAGTACGCGCGGACCGCTCCCGCATCCTCGGCGGCGCTGAGGACCCGTTGCGGGATGTACCAGGAACGTGCATCGAACGACAAGACCACGGCCGAGGAATCGGCCCGGCGGAGGCGCTCCCAGATCTCGGTGATCGGACCGAACACCTGATTGTCATGGGGCCCGTACAGCGTTGTCGCGAACGATTGTTGCCACCATTTCCCTATGGCCAGTGCATACAACCCGGTGCGTTCACCCGATGGGACCTTCCCCTCTGACTCCACCCGGACATTCCACACGGTGAATCCGAACAACAGCGTCCAGACCAGCGCAACGACGGCCACGGGGGTCCGAAGCGCGGTCCGGTGCAGACGTTGTCCAACGCTTGCGAGGCCGAGCCCCGCAAGCGCCGCGTACACCGGGTAGACCGCCAGTAGCTGGCGAGTCCCATAGTTCGACCGCATCCAGATCGCCAGACCCAGAACCAATACGGCCGCGAGTCCGGCCGCCAGTACCCGATCGCGTCGCGCCAACCCGGCGAGGGCGATGCCGACACCAACACTCATGAGGCCGAGGGCCAGCCAGCCGAGAAGTTCGAGTCGATCGGGCGCTCGAGCAGCGAGGAATGCGACCTGGTCATCGACGATGAGGCGCAGCGCTCGATTACCAACCGTCGAGAGGAACGGGTAGATCGGGTCGCCCAGACGAATCAGGTTGCCCAAGTACCACGGCAGTCCGAGAACTGCGCCGGCGGCCACACCGATCCAGTCACGTGGTGTAGCGCGACGGGAGAGCAGCAGGACCACGACGAGTACACCGGCGACCACTCCGGGTGGTTTCACCGCGAGCGCGCCACCGGCCGCAACTCCGGCGGCCGCCCACCCCGGCCACCGTTGCGCACCCAGCGCGATGTAGACCGCAGTCGCCACCAGGAACCCGACGATGAGATCGTCGTGGAACGCGATCGCCCGGCCGATGAGGGGGGTCGCGAACAGAATGGCGACGGTCAGCGCCACCGCACCCGGAACTCGAAACCGGTTCGCGATGAGACCTGCCACGAGCACGGTCAGCGCCCCGAACATCGGCGGGATGAGCAGTGCGAAGGTCTCGTGCAACCGGCCGACCGGCACCGAGACCGTACCGGCGAGGAGAGCGATTCCGGGCGGAAATCCTTTCAGCACCGATGGCACCCAGGCCGGCGTGAGGTTTCCCGAGCGAGCGATACTGTCGGCCAGCGGCACCCAGAGTGCCTGCGCGTCGAGGGTCGTGAAGAGTCGGGGGCGAAGGGCCTGGATCGCCGCGATCGCAAAGAACGCAGCGGCGGAGATTTCGGAGAAGCGCGACGAGCCGCCGCTCGTCAGCGCATCGCTCGGGAGCGGGAAGCGCGCAGCTGCGGTGGTCACGATTGTCGCAGCCACCGCGAGCGTCGCGATCGACAAACCGAACACCAGCCCGAGACCCGTGAGGGTTCCGGTGGACATCGCAACCGACAGCGCGATTGCGATCACGAATCGCTCACCGACGCCGAGCCGATTGCGACGAAGGAGCAGGACACCCGGCACGAGAAAGAACGTGATGGCGACGACGACAACTACGGCCCCGCTCGCAAGTGACGTCACCATGGGACCGATCACCGGTGAAGACTACGTGTGACGATTCCGCCGGAACGGGAGACCTAGCGCCCGATCAGCAGCCACCACGGCAACGACGAACTCGGCGGCGGCGGGAGGAGGGTCGGCAGGTGACGAACTTGATCCAGTTCGGCTCGAAACTCCTGGTCGCTCCGAGGATTCGACCGCGAGACGAACCAGGGGAGGATCGAACCGGGCGCACTCTGGTCACCGGCGATCACCTGCATCGCGTGGAGTCGATTCAACGGCCGGGACGAGAACCGCGGGCCGAGTGGCGGGCTGGCGGTGAGCCAGACCACACCGCCCCTCGGGAATGGCAGCTGCGGGAGCCGGCGACCGAAGACGATGAAGCGCACCGCCCGATCGACCCCCTTCCATTTCAAATACTGCCGGATCGAATCCGGCCATCGTTCGTCGACGGGACCGATCACGACCAGTCCCGACGGAGGCGCGCGGTCCACCACCTGGGCGAGCGCCCGATACCCGGTCTTCTGCGTCGTGTAATAGGTGACCGTACCGACGACGGAGAGGAGAACGACGACGCCGGTCAGCAGAAATCCAACCCTCCGGCGGTCGATCGGCCGCTCCCACCGCGCTGCGACCGCTCCGACCCCCAACGCGCCAAGCAGCAGCGCAGGGGGCAGCAAGACCTCGATACGACGCATCGCGAGATACGTCTTGAGGACATTCGACATCGGGATGAGCACCAGGAGCACGCCGAGTCCGTATGCCATCACCGCGATGCCCACGCGGCGCGGCTCGGCGCGGGCGAGAAGAATCGCCGCACCCATCAGCAGGAGGAGCATGAGGACGAGCAGGTCGGCCCGGCCCGAGTTCCCCAGGAGCCACTCCGCGATCCGGGTGAACAGATCGAGGTTGATCTCGACGGGAGGGCGCGGTCCCGCGTTGAGCGCGAACGACCGGCCATCCGCCATACGAGGGATCCACGTGAATGCGCCCCAGAGGAACCACGGGCCGGCGATCACCGCCGCCAGCGCCGCCGCAAACCGGATCCGGGCGTGCGACTGCCCACGCAAGCCTGGCTCGGACCGGCGGACAACTACCACCGCCACCGTGACCTGGATCACGAGGACCAACGGCGCGAAGGGATGCGCCAACATGAGCAGCGCCGCGCCGGCGCCCCACCACCCGAAGTCCCTGATCCGCCGATGCTCGAGTGCTCGGAGCAGGAGCCACCACGTCAGCAGGTGGAGCGCGGAGAAGGTGGTGTAGTAGCGGTTCTCTTGGGAATAGCGGACCGCGAACGGAGCGACCGCCAGGAATACCCCGGCAATGATCGCGACATCGCGCCGTCGAGCGACCCGGCGCGCAACCAGCATGAGCGCCGCGACCTCCCCCGTACCGGCGAGCGCAGCCGGTAGCCGAGCGGCGGTCTCGAATCCGATCGGGAGCTTGGTCGCAAACCACACCATGACGAAATGCAGCGGCGGTTCCAGCGGGCCACCGCGCGTCCGCAGTTCACTGAAGATGTTGCGTGATCGGACGAACGAGAGCACATTGATCTCGTCAATCCAAAAGCTGGTCGCGCCAAGTCGGAACAGCCTCAGGCCGAGCGCGACGAGAACAACTGCAACGGCCGCACGCGCGTACCGCCGCCCGCCGGTGGTGAGCCGCCAGGCGGAGGAATCAGCGCCAGCGCGTGGCAGGATCGATCGCGCGCGGATTGATGCGATCCTTGAACCGCTCGACGGTATGGAGCACCGTCTCGATGAGCTCGTCGGACAGCAGCCTCGGCTTCAGACCCAAGTCCAACAGGCCCGTGTGCTTCGGGTTGTAGTAGTGCTCTTCGAGCTCGAAGCGGGGGTTGACGACGTGGTCCAGCTCGGCGTTGTAGCCGAGGTGGCGCGCCGCGGTCACCACTTCTTCGGCCAACTGGAGCACCGTGAAGACCTCGGTGAACTGGTTGAACACCCGCATCTCGCCGCTCTCGGCCGGGTTGCGCGTCGCGAGCTCGATGCATTGGATCGTGTCACGGAGGTTGAGGAAGCCGCGCGTCTGCATTCCCTTGCCGTACACCGTGATCGGGTGGCCGATCACCGCTTGCACACAGAACCGGTTGAGCGCGGTACCGAAGATCTCGTCGTAGTCGAACCGGGTCAGCAGCCGGTCGTCGAGCTCGGTTTCGTCCGTGTGGATGCCGTACACCACGCCCTGGTTGAGGTCCGTTGCGCGCATCCCCCACATCCGACACGCGAAGTGGATGTTGTGCGTGTCGTGCACCTTGGACAGGTGGTAAAAGCTGCCAGGCAGCTTCGGAAACGGCAGCCGGTCGGTGCGACCGTTGTGGTCCAGGTCGATATAGCCCTCTTCGATGTCGATATTGGGGGTGCCGTACTCACCCATCGTGCCGAGCTTCACCAGGTGTGCGTCGGGGCACACTTCGTGCATCGCCCAGATCACGTTCATGCAACCCTCGACGTTGTTGCGCTGGGTCTCCCACGCGTGGTCGCGGTCGATCATCGAGTACGGGGCCGACGCGATCTCGCCGTAGTGGACGATCGTGTCGGGCCGGAAACTCGTGAACAATTCGAGTAGCCGCCGATAGTCGCAGATGTCAAACACGTGCGACTCAATCCGTCCGCCGGCCACTTGTTCCCAGGCCGAAACTCGTTCCTGCAGCAGCGCAATCGGTGTGAGGCTGTCGGTTCCACGCTCCAGGTGACCGGTTCGTCGCGTGAAGTTGTCGACGATGGCCACGTCGTCGCCGAGGCGAGAGAAATGCATCGCCGTCGGCCAGCCCAGGTAGCCGTCACCGCCAAGAATCAGAATTCGCACATCACCCTCCGGGTCTCGAGAACTGATGGGTACCGGCGCGCCGCTCGCAACCGCATCATCGACAAGCGGATGAGGCTAATAGTCACCGCGCTCGGTTTCGGGGATCGACTCACGCGCCATCGACTCCCGAAGCCCACGCCGGGTCAGCCCCGCGAGCACGATTGCGCCGGTCACCGCGCCGACCAGGTATCCGACCTCGACCCGTGTGAGAACGTCGTCCCCGAAGGCGACGGTCGCCGCGAACGCGACGAAACCGACAAACCAGCCCCATGTTGCGTGATGCGGACGTTCCAGAGCAACGAGCGCTGACGCGAACGTGACCGCGAGGAGATATGCGCCCGATGCCGCAGCAAGCAGCCCGAAATCACGCGCCCCGAGCGCGAAATCGTCGCCCCAACCGATACGAACAACCGTCGGACCGAGAAACGCGGCCACGATCGTCGCCACCAGCACGAAGACGACGAGGGCACGCGCGAGAGCTTTGGTCTCGGCAGCCAGCCGCTCGGCCCGTCCCGCACCCGCGTGATGCGAGAGTCGCGGGATCAGCGCGGCCTGCGCCGCCTGGAACAGGAACACCGGCACCCTGGCGACGATCAGGCTGGCGACGAACGCACTCGTGAGCGCGGCGTTGCGATGGGCAAGGAGTCGCACGAATACCGGGCCGAGATTCACCAACGCCTGAGCGAAGACGGCGGCGCCCAGCAACCATCCCAATGACCGGGTCAGTTCGCGCCACGGCGCGACCGGACCCCCGGACCGGATCAGTGCTCGATCCCCCCGTCCCACGCCAGCCGCGATCCCGACGAACGGGGCCAGGGCGAGGACCACTCCGTAGGGACTCGCCGTCGAAACACCCGCCACCGCCAAACCGACGACGGCCACCACCCGAATCGCGGCCTCGGCACCCAACAACCTCCCGTAAGCAGCGAACCGACCGAGGCCGGCGAGCACACCGCGGACAAAGAACTCCGCCATCGTTCCGACGAATAGGACGATGAGTGCGCCGAGCAGGACCCAGTTGCCGCCGAACAGATTCCCTACAAGGGACGCGCTGGCGACGGCAATGCCGGCGACGACGGCGAGACCGAACAGCGCCGCGGCAATCGCCGCGCGGCGGATCACCGGACCGATACCGAGCGCCTGGGCGCGACGGCTCGCTATGGCGCGGGCAACCTCTTGTTCGACCGGCAATCCCGCCGCGTTCCCGAGCAGGAATCCCCCGACCCAGAGGGTTGAGAGCCCCGAGGCTTCGTGTGCACCCAGGGCCCGACCGGTCACGGCCAAGAACACGTAGGCCAGCACGCCACTGATGGCAACCCACACGCCGACGACGCCGGTACCGGTCGGCAACACTCGAGCCGCCCGCCGCACGATCCCTGCTCGCCCCATTCGGCCGGCCCTACCGAAACGCGGCGGCGGGGAGGGCCATCACGTGCCCACGGTGCCGACCTGTGCTCATCGAGACCGACCGTATCGGTCGAAGGGACACGAGTGGCGGAGGGTAGCCTTTCCCGCCTCATGCCGGACTTTCTCAGCCTCTTGCCCGAACGCGTCCTGATCCTCGACGGCGCCTTCGGGACCTGGGTGCAGGGCCAGGATCTCGGGCCGGAGGACTTCGGTGGTGAGGCCCTCGAAGGCTGCAACGAACACCTCGTGATCACCCGGCCGGAGCTGATCCGCCAGATGCACTCCGAGTATTTCGCGGTGGGGGTCGATGCGGTCGAGACCGCCACCTTCGGGTCGTTCGGGTTGGTACTCGCCGAATACGGCATCGCCGATCAGGCGTACGAGATGAACGTGGTCGCGGCCCGCCTCGCCAAGGAAGCGGCCGAGGAGTACAGCACCCCGGATCGACCGCGGTTCGTGATCGGTTCGATGGGACCCGGCACGCGCCTCCCGTCGCTCGGCGCCATCAGCTTCAACGCCCTACGCGACGACTACCAGGAGCAGGCAGCCGGGCTCATCGCCGGCGGCACGGACGTGCTCCTGATCGAGACGGTGTACGACCTGCTCCAGGCCAAGGCCGCGCTCGTCGCGTGCCGTCGGGCCATGGCCGACGCCGGACGCGAGTTGCCGCTGATGGTCCAGGTCACGATGGAGACCACCGGCCGGATGCTCGTGGGATCCGAGATCGGCGCCGCGGTCACCGCGCTCGAAGCGATGCGGCCCGACGTGATCGGGCTGAACTGTGCGACCGGCCCGAACGAGATGACCGAACACCTGCGTTATCTCGCGCAACACGGCCGCACGTTCCTGTCCTGCCTCCCGAATGCGGGCCTGCCGTCCGTGGTCGACGGCCACACCCACTATGACCTCACGCCGGAATTGCTGGCGGACGCGCACGAACGTTTCGTGGACGAGTTCGGTCTCAACATCGTCGGCGGTTGCTGTGGCACCACCCCCGAGCATCTCGCCGCGGTCGTCGCCCGGCTCGGAAACGACCGCGCGCCCGCGCAACGCACACCGGTCCTGGAACCGGGGTGCTCGAGCGTGTACTCCCACGTCCCGTTCCACCAGGAGCTGGCGTACCTCGCGGTCGGCGAACGCACGAACGCCAACGGGTCGCGCAAGTTCCGCGACGCAATGCTCGAAGCCGATTGGGACACCTGCGTGCAGATGGCGCGGGACCAGGTCAAGGAAGGCGCGCACGTCCTCGACGTCTGCGTCGACTACGTCGGTCGGGACGGCGCCGTCGACATGAACGAGATCGCGTCGCGATTCGCCACGCAGGCTGCGCTCCCACTCGTGTTCGACTCCACCGAGCCCCAGGTGCTCGAGGCCGGCCTGGCGCACTCCGGCGGCAAGGCCATCCTCAACTCCGCCAACCTCGAAGACGGCGAACACGACGGTTCCCGTCTGGACCGGGTCTTCTCTCTGGCGCGCGAGTACGGCGCCGCCGTCATCTGCCTGGCGATCGACGAAGAGGGCCAAGCGCGCGACGCCGACTGGAAGTTGCGCGTCTGCAAGCGCATCTACACGTTGGCCACCGAGAAGTACGGCATCGATCCCACCGACCTCATCTTCGACATGCTCACCTTCCCCCTCGGGTCGGGCCAGGACGAACTCCGCCGCGACGGCATCGAGACCATCGAGGCGATCCGGCGCGTGGCCACCGAGTTGCCGGGATCCTCGTCGATCCTCGGGCTGTCGAACGTGAGCTTCGGCCTCAAGCCGGCGATCCGCCACGTCTTGAACAGTGTGTTCCTCCACGAGTGCCGGGAAGCCGGTCTGGACTCGGCGATCGCGCACGCGGCGCGCATCATGCCGATGCACAAGATCGACGACCGCGCCCGCGAGGTCGCCCTCGACCTCATCTATGACCGACGGGCCGACGGTTACGACCCGCTCACCGAACTCCTCAACTTGTTCGAGGGGGTGGAGGCCGGCGCGGTCGAACGGGAAGATCGGTCGGGGTGGCCAGTCGAAGAACGCCTGAAGCACCGCATCATCGACGGCGAACGTGACGGCATCACCGGCGAGCTCGACGAAGCGTTGGCCGGCGGGCGCCCGGCGCTGTCCATCATCAACGACGTGCTCCTCGAGGGCATGAAAGTGGTGGGCGATCTGTTCGGCCGCGGCGAGATGCAACTGCCGTTCGTCCTTCAGAGCGCGGAGACGATGAAGACCGCGGTGGCCCACCTCGAACCGCACCTCGAGAAAGCGGACGCCGGTGGGAAGGGTGTTGTCGTCATCGGCACGGTCAAGGGCGATGTGCACGACATCGGCAAGAACCTGGTGGACATCATCCTCACGAACAACGGGTACGAGGTCCACAACATCGGGATCAAAGCACCGCTCCAGACCTTCGTCGACAAAGCCAAGGAAGTGTCCGCCGATGCGATCGGCATGAGCGGTCTGCTCGTGAAGTCCACGATCATCATGCGCGAGAACTTGCTGGAGATGAACGCGCTCGGACTCGCGGACGTGCCCGTACTGCTCGGCGGCGCCGCGCTGACGCGCAACTACGTCGAGGTGGACCTCCGCGAGGTCTACGAGGGTCGGCTCTTCTACGGCAAGGACGCCTTCGAGGGACTCCACACCATGGACACCCTCATCGAGGCCAAGCGCAGCGGCGAGATCGATCCCGATTTCGGGCGCGCCCCCGGCGGACGCAAGCTCCCGCCGCGCAAGAGCCAGTTGGACATCGAACCGGTCGAGGTGCCCGCTCGCTCGGACGTCGCCGTGGACATCCCGGTCTTCACTCCGCCGTTCCTCGGCGCGCGCGTGGCCAAGGGCGTCTCGCTCGACGAGATCGCCGGCTTCGTCAACGAGACCGCGCTGTTCCGGAACCAATGGCAGTTCCGGCCCGAGAGTGGTGAGAACGACGAAGAGTTCAAGAACCGGATCCGACCGACGCTGCGCGCCGAACTCGACGGCGCCAAGTCCGGCGGGTGGCTGGTGCCGGCCGTGGCGTGGGGTTACTTCCCCGTGAACTCCGAAGGCGACGACCTCATCGTCTGGACCGACGACGATCGCCGCACGGAACGCACCCGCTTCAACTTCCCGCGCCAGCAGAAGGATCGCTTCCTCTGCATCTCGGACTTCTTCCGGCCGGCTGAATCGGGTGAGGCGGACTACGCGGCCTTCCACGTGGTGACCGTGGGCTCGGACGCCACCGCGCGTGAGCAGGAACTGTTCGCCGAGAACCGGTACCAGGAGTACCTGCTGTGCCACGGCCTCTCGGTCGAGATGACCGAAGCCCTCGCCGAGTTGTGGCACCGGCGCATCCGCGAGGAGTGGGGATTCGTCGCCGAAGACGGGCCGTCGCTGGCCGGGCTGTTCCGCCAGAAGTACCGCGGGTCACGGTATTCGTGGGGCTACCCCGCGTGTCCGGATCTGGAAGACCAGGCGAAGCTCGTGGAGCTGCTCGAGGTGGACAAGATCGGTGTCGTGCTCACCGAGGAGTTCCAACTCGAGCCCGAGCAGTCCACCAGCGCGATCATCGTCCCCCACCCGGACGCCAAGTACTTCGTCGTCTGACCTTCTGACCGTCGGGCGATCTGGCCGTCGCCGTTGGGGCGGGCAGACCGTTCGGGTCAGTCCGGGACGCGGGCGATCAGCAGGACGGACTGGCCGACCTTGGGGTCACGGCCGGTTTCGAAGCGGCGGAGGAGCGGCACCGCGAGTCGGTCGTAGGCCTTGACCGGGATCTCCGAGGTGGGGATCTGACGCATCCGGCGGGCGAACGCCCACCACACGAAAGCGCCGAGCGAGTTCACGTAGCGCGCGTCCACGAGTTCGAATCCGGCGCGGTCCGCGAGCGTGACGAGATGCGAACGGCGGTAGCGCCGCCGGTGACCCACGAGCCGGTCGAAGTCGCTGTAGAGACCGTCGAATGCCGGGACGAACAGGATCACCCGTCCGCCGGGGTTCAGCCGCCGCCGAATCTGTACGAGCGCGTCGAGGTCGTCGTCGATGTGTTCGAGAACGTTCACGAGCAGGACCGAGTCGTAGCGTTCGTCGGCGGGCAGATGTGCGAGATCGGAATGCAGCACGGTGACCGACGGGTTCGACTCGTACTCGGCCGTGAGGATGTCCACACACCGTTCGGACAGATCCGACGCCGTCACCGTCCGACCCGATGCGGCGAGGCGGCTGGTGAAGTCCCCGTGGCCGGCACCGACTTCGAGCACGCGATCACCGAAGTGGGGGGCGCACAGATCGAAGATCCAGTCCTGATAGTTCTCGGCGGCGCGGAGGGAATCGAGCGTGGTGGCGAGCTCGCGGTCGGAGTCCTCGAACTCGACCGGGTCGAAGTCACGCACCACCGGATGACCGTTGATCTTCTCGAGCAACGGGGAGTAGCGAGTGATCGCGTAGATCGCCCGCAGACCGTCGCGCCAGCCGATCTTCTTCCCTTCCTCGTACGTACGACCGGCGTAGGAGATGCCGATCTCATAGACCCGCCATCCGGCTCGCGCCACCTTGGCGGTGATCTCGGGTTCGATCCCGAACCGGTCCTCCTGGAGGTCCAGGCTGCGCACCACCTCTACCCGGAACGCCTTGTAACACGTCTCCATGTCGGTGAGGTTGAGGCCCGAGAGCATGTTGGATGCGGTGGTGAGCATCCGGTTACCCACCGAATGCCAGTAATAGAGCACGCGATGCGGCCCGGCACTGAGGAACCGCGATCCGTAGACGACGTCCGCGAGCCCGTCGAGCAACGGTTGGATCAAACGGCCGTACTCCGCCGGGTCGTACTCCAGGTCCGCGTCCTGCACGATCACGTACGGACCGGCCACCTCGGCGAATCCTCGGCGCAGCGCCGCGCCCTTTCCGAGATTCTCGGGTTGGCGGATCAACCGGATCCGCGGGTCCACGATCGAGGCGACGATCTCGGGGGTGCCGTCGGTGCTCCCGTCGTCGACGACCACCAGCTCGGTGACGTACTCGGACTTGAGCACCCGGTCGATGATGATGCGCACCGTCGCGCCCTCGTTGAAGCACGGCATCACGACACTCAGGCAGTCTGGTGCGCCTTGCTCCATCACCGCTCCCTCCGAATCCAGCCGAGTGCGAGCCTACGCCGACGAAACCGTGAGTCAGGGGGTGAGCAGGGCGCGGGCCACGAGATCGGTGCCGAAGGCGGTGAGGATGGCGAGATAGATGAGCCCGGTGGCCGCCATCACCGCGGAATAGAAGCGTTCGCGCAATGCCAACCAGGTTGCGCCCACGAGACCCAATGTGGTCAGGGCGCACACCACCCACATCCAGCCGAGCAACCCGTCGTAGCCGTCCGTCCGACTCCCGGCGAGCACGCCGATCATCCCTGGTGGCACCAGCATGACCAGTACCTCCGCGGGCCAGACGTACGCGGTCCAGCGCACCAACTCCTTGATGGGCTCGCGCGGCAAGCCGGGCTGGGTGAGGTACCAGTGGCCGAGCAACATTGCGTCACTGACCACCCCGAGGAACACCGCGCCGACGAGCAGACGCGCGACGGCGAGCCCCATCGACCCACCCGTGAACGCCGCTGCGCCGAGGAGTCCCACAATGCCCCCGGCCGGCGCGAGCAGATCGAGCGCGGACGGAAACTCGCGAGTCGATCGAACGTCGGTTCCCGGCTCGCCGGAGTCCGCTCGCGGATCGGGCTGCGGATCGGGCTGCGGATCGGGCCGGCCGGCCATGGCGGCGACGCGGGAGCGGCTGCGCGCGCGGGCTTCGTGGCGGGCGCCCACTCCGGCCCGCCGCCGGACGATGCTCGTGACCAGGGCAATGCCGGCGCCCAGGATCAGCGCACCGGCTCCGACCAAAAACACCGCGTGCCCGCCGCCCCGGTTACCGGCCTGCAACTCGGCCGCGACGGCACCGATCGCGATCACACCAAACACGCTGCGAAGCAACCAGCCGTACCCAAGGCTGACGAGCCGACCGCGCGTCGTCACCCACAGGAACAGGAGACCGCCGGTGGCCCATTGCAGCAGGATGGTCCCGGCGTCGAGGTGCACGTCAGCCGACCACGGCGAGATCGTGGGGCGAGACGTTCAACGGATCGGGACCGGCCGGCGTCGCGACGACGATGTCTTCGAGGCGCATCCCGAACCGACCCGGGAAGTACACACCCGGTTCGATGCTGAACACGTGTCCAGCCGCCAGCGGGGTCTCGTTCCCGGCGACGACGTAGGGATCCTCGTGCGCTTCGATACCGATCCCGTGCCCGATCCGGTGGATGAATGCGTCGGCGAGGTCGTGCTCGGCGAGCGACCGTCGCGCCACCGCGTCCACCGACGCGCACGGCGTCCCGACGGTGGCCGCGCGAACTGCAAGCGCCTGCGCGTCAGCGAGCGCCGCGTACGTGTCGGCTACCTCGGAGGTCGGGTCACCCACCACGAACATGCGCGTGGTGTCCGAGCAGTAGCCGTGCATCGTCCCGCCGAAGTCGCACACGACTACGTCGCCGGTGCCGATCACGCGCGCGCCCGCGTCGTGATGGGGTGACGCCCCATTCGGTCCGGAACCGACGATGGCGAAGTTGGCCCGCTCGTGACCGCGCTCGATCATGCGCGCCACCAACTCTCGGCTCACGTCGGCCTCGGTCCGACCGCCGAACGGACGGTTCCGCATCTCGATCGCGATCGCGTCGACGGCATGCGCCGCCGCCCGCAACGCGCGGATCTCGGCGGCGTCTTTCACGGCTCGCAGGGGCGCGGTGACGAGATTCGCCGCGACGAAACTCGCGGCCGGCAAGGCCTCCTGGAGCGCGAGGGTGAAGCGGGTCCAGGTGAGATCACCGACCGCGACCCGAGCCGGCGCGCCGGCGAGCGCCGCCACGATGGCGATCGGGTCGGCGGTTTCAGGCCACGGGCAGATCGTGAACGACGGGTCGGCCACGACGCGCGGCGCTTCGAGTTCCGGGACCACGAGGGTCGCGTCGGCGTCACGCGCGAGTACGAGCATCGTGAGCCGTTCGAGCGGCATTGCTTCGTAACCGGTGAAGTACGGGAGGTCTGCGCCGACCGACAACAACAGGACGTCGACACCGGCCACCGCCATGGCCGCACGGGCGCGTTCCTGACGGGCGCGAAGTACGGGTGCGTCCACCTCAGCCGCCGGACCGGTTCACGGTACCGACACCAGCGTGGCATCGGCGCCGGCGCGTGCGTGATAACTCGACCGGACCAGCGGTCCCGATTCCACGTGGGCGAATCCGAGGTCCCGAGCGAAGTCACCGAGTTCCGCGAACTCGGCGGGAGTCACCCACCGCGCCACCGGCAGATGACCGGGCGACGGCCGCAGGTACTGGCCGAGCGTCAGGATGTCGACGCCGACGGCGCGCAGATCTCTGATCGCGGCATGCACCTCGGCGGTTTCCTCGCCCATCCCGAGGATGAGGCCGGACTTCGTGACGAGGCCCGCGTCCTTCGAGCGGGCCAGCACCGAGAGTGAACGGGCGTACCCGGCCGACGGGCGAGCGAGTCGCTGGAGGCGGGCGACGGTCTCGAGATTGTGGTTCAGGACATCGGGCCGCGCCGCGAAGATCGTTCCGAGCGCGCCCGGATCACCGCTGCAATCCGGGATCAGCACCTCGATCGTCGTCGCGGGGTTGCGCGCCCGCACCGCGGCGATCGTGGCCGCGAAACCGGCGGCGCCACCATCGGACACGTCGTCCCGGGCCACGCTGGTGATCACGGCGTGCGCCAGCCCGAGGGTGGCAACGGCATCCGCAACGCGCCGAGGTTCGTCAGGGTCGATGGGAAACGGCCGGCGCGTGTCGACCAGACAGAACCCACACGCGCGGGTGCAGCGATCACCGAGAATCATGAACGTGGCGGTGCCCTGGGCCCAACACTCGTAGATGTTCGGACACCCGGCCTCTTCACAGACCGTGTGCAGGCCCTGCTCGTGCACCAGCCGCTTCAGACTTCGATACTCACTCCCGAGATCGGCCTTCACCTTCATCCACGGTGGCCGGCGCCCCGGCGGGACCTCCTGCGGCTCCCGCACGCGCGTGTTCGACACGCCGGCCCACTCGACGGTGAGCCGCCGCGTGATTCGGGCCCACGCTTCGGTGACCACTTTCACCACGGCCGCCATGGACGGCGCGGTCCCGAGCTCGGCCGCCATGGACGTGACCCCGGCGTCGGTGATCCCACACGGCACGATGTGGTCGAACATCGAAAGATCGCAGTCGACGTTCAGCGCGAATCCGTGCATCGTCCGCCCGCGAGCCACTCGTACCCCGATGGCCGCGATCTTCGCGTTGTCGATCCAGACCCCAGTGCGTCCCTCCACCCGGGTCCCGGCCAGACCGAACTCGGCGAGCACTTCGATCAGCGTCGTCTCGATCCGCCGAACGTGGGCGACCACATCCCGCATGCCCGCAACGGACGTCGCGAGTTCGCCAACCGGATAGCCCACGAGCTGACCCGGCCCGTGGTAGGTCACATCACCACCGCGGTCGGTAACGATCAGCTCGGCACCGACGGACTCTGCGGGTACCAACACGTGAGCGGGGTCGGCGCGTTTTCCGAGTGTGTACGTGGGGGGATGCTCGAGCAGCAGCAAGTAGTCGTCGTCCGTGCGCCCGTGAATCGCGCGTTGGAGCACCAGCGCTTCGTCGTACCGAACGCGCCCGAGCCACCGCGCGTGGAGGGGGCGCATCACGCGAGCTCGGCTTCCCAATCCCGTGTCTCGAGGATCTCGCCGAGTGTGTGCAAGAAGGATGCGGCGTACGCGCCGTCGAAGGCACGGTGATCCCAGGACAACGTGAGGACGCCGGTGGCGTGGATGGCGATGGCGTCGTCGCCGTCGGGTCCCTCCACCACCACCGGGCGTTTGCGCACCCCGTCCGTGGCGAGGATGGCGACCTGGGGTTGGTTGATGATCGGCACGGTGAACAGCGTGCCGAACGGACCCATGTTCGTGATCGTGAACGTCCCGCCCATGATCTCGTCGGGGCCGAGCGCCTTGGAACGCGCGCGCTGTGCGAGCTGGTTGATCTCGCGAGCGACCGTCCGCAACCGCAACGTGTCGGCCGCGCGCACGACGGGCGCGATCAGTCCGGCGAACTCCAGGTCCACCGCGATCCCGACATTCACGTCGTGATGGACCACGAGCGCGTCGCCGTCGACGCTCGCGTTCACGGACGGGAAGGAATGCACCGCGTCGCAGTACGCCCGCACGATGAACGGCAGATAGGTGAGTCCGAAGCCCTCCTCGGCCCGGAACGGGACGCCGTGGGTCCGGCGCACGCGTTCCACTGCCTCGAAGTCCACTTCGACCGCGGTCGCAACGTGCGCGCTCACCGCCTTCGACGCCACCATGTGTTCCGCGGTTCGGCGCCGAATGTTGTCGAAGGGGATTCGCTCATCGCCGGTGGTGGTTCGGGGGGCGGGCGGCGGTGCCGAATCCCGGGATGGCCGCGGGGACGGGGCCGGAGCCGGGGACCCGGTCCGGTTCGCCGCGGCCGACTCGACGTCGCGGCGGGTGATTCGGCCACCCTCGCCCGTGCCGGTGATCGCGGCTGGATCCAGCCCTCGTTCACCGATCATCTTGCGCACGAGTGGCGACGTGACGATGCCCGCGCTCGTGGGTCCCGGTGCTGCCGCAGCCGGTGCTGCCGCGGCCGGCGTCGCCGGAGACCGGGGGGCGGCGGGCACGGGCGCGGCCGCAGGCGCCGGGGCAGGCGGTGGCGGCGATGCGGCTTCCGGCGCGGGCTCGGGCGGCGAAGCCGGCTCGGCGGTCGAAGCCGGCTCGGGCGGCGAAGCCGGCTCGGCGGGTGCCGGGGCCGACCCGGCGTCGCCCACGACGGCCAATCGCACTCCCACTTCGACGGTGTCGCCTTCGGGGACGACGATCTCGGTGAGGACTCCGGCCACGGGTGAGGGCACCTCGGAGTCGACCTTGTCGGTCGAGACCTCGAACAGCGGCTCGTCGACCGCGACGGTGTCGCCGACGGCCTTCAACCACTTCGTGATCGTTCCTTCGGTCACGGTCTCGCCCAGTTGGGGCATGGTCACATCCACGCGGGTTCCCTTCGCTATCCGTGCAACGATCGGCCGGTGAGCGCCAGCGCGGACTCGCCGAACAACTCTCCCAGGGTGGGATGCGGATGGATGAGTGCACCCAGATCCGCGGCGGTGGCTTCCCAGTTGACCGCGAGGTAGCCCTCGCCGATGAGTTCGGTGGCCCATGGTCCGGCGATGTGCACGCCCAGGATCACACCGGAAACCCGTTCGGCGACGATCTTGACCATACCGTCGGTCTCGCCGACGATGATCGCCCGACTGTTGCCGAGGAAGCGATGCACCGAGGTCTCGACGTCGTACCCGCGATCGATCGCGGTCTGTTCCGTGAGTCCGGTGAATGCCACCTCGGGGTGGCAGTAGATGCCCCAGGGCACCCGGTCGTAATCGACCGGCACCACGGCCTCGCCGAGAATCGTCTTGATCGCCACGATCGCCTCGGCGAAACCCACGTGGGCCAACGCGGGAGTGGCCACGACGTCGCCCACCGCGTAGACGCCCGGCACCGCAGTACGGAGGTGGTCGTCGACGTCGATGAAACCCCGTGCGTCGACGCCGACGCCGGAACCTTCGAGCCCGAGGTTGTCCGAGCGGGGACGGCGGCCGACGCTCACGATGATGACGTCCACTTCGAGATCTCCCGACTCGTCACCCCGATGCGCGTGCAGCGTGAGCGCGTCACCCCGGTCGTAGCCCGTCACCGTGATGCCGGTCTCCACCGTGATCCGCCGCTTCTTGAACGAGCGCGCAACAACCTCAGCGACCTGCTTGTCCACGCCGGGCAGGATGCTCGGCAAGGCCTCCAACACCGTCACTTCGCTGCCGACGTCGGCGAGATACGACGCGAACTCGCACCCGATCGCACCACCACCGATGATGGCTACGCGGCCCGGGACACTTTCCATCGTGAGCACGTGATCGCTCGACAGGATGCGTTCGCCGTCGAAGTCGAAACCCGGAATGGATCGGGTGGTCGAGCCGGTGGCGAGGATCAACGCGTCGCCGGTGAGCTCGGTGCCGCCGGAGATCTCGGTGCCGCCGGTGACCCGCACCTGGTGCGCGGCCGCGTCGACCACGGTGGCGGTACCGGGCACCACGGTGACCTTGCGTCCCTTCAACAGGGACTCGAGCCCTTTGGTGAGGCGATCCACGACGGTCTGCTTGCGCGCCAGACTCGCAGCCAGGTCCAGGGTGGGCTGCCCGGCATCCACGCCGAACTCCTTGGCGCCGCGAATCGTGCGCAGCACCTCGGCGGTCTGGAGCAGCTCCTTCGCCGGGATGCAACCCCGGTGCAGACATGTTCCCCCCACCCGCGATTCCTCGACCAAGGCGATGTTCAGACCGGCGGCGGCGCCGTAGAGCGCGGCGGCGTATCCGCCCGGACCTCCGCCCACCACCACCACGTCGAAGTGCTCCGTCATCAGTTCCCTCCCGAATCGGGGATGGCGTCAGGACCGCCAGTCTCGCTGATGCGGCGGCACTCGGTCATTGGAGGACCAAGATCTGGACGACCCCGGCGGCCACGATGACCAGGCCGGTCACGAGCGCCAGCATCAACAACGTCCGCGTCTTCACCCACCCATCATCGCGGACTCCTGCCGGGCGGTCCCGACTGGGTGATCACCGTTCCCACTCCATTCCGGCGACACCCCCAAGTACACTCCTGCGCCTCGGGCGGCGGTGCGCGTCGTCCGCCCCCGAACGAAGATCAGGTCGATGCGAGGATCAGGTCACGCGTGAAGCAACGGACCGAGAACCTCATCGGGAAAACCCGGGACGCCGTCCCCGAGGGCACCTTCGCGGTCGGCGGCGGGCTGATGATCACCGCGGTCACCACCTACATCTTCCTGATCATCGTCCGTCAAGCCCTGACCGACGACCACATCTATTCGGCCTTCAACGCCTTCTGGGGTTTCATCTTCGTGGCCGGTCCCGGCCTGTTCCTCCCGCTGGAACAAGAAGTCGGCCGCGCCCTGGCGCATCGCCGTGCCCAAGGGATGGGCGGAGGCCCACTGGTACACCGGGCCGCGCGCCTCGGCGGGATTCTCACCGGGGTCATGGCCGTCGCCGCGGTCGCCACCGCGCCGCTGTACGTCGACGGGTTCTTCCGCGGGGATTGGCTCCTCGTTGCGAGTCTGGTCATCGGACTCTTCGGGTTTGCGTTCATGCACCTCACCCGCGGCACGCTGTCGGGGAACGGTCGCTTCATGCCCTACGGAATGATCCTCGCGATCGACGGCGCGGCGAAGCTCATCGCCTCCCTCGTGCTCTGGGGTATCGGCGTGCACACGGCCGGGCCCTACGGCATGTGCATCGCACTGTCACCGTTCCTCGCCACTGCGATCGCGCTGCGCGGCCAGAAGGGCCTGCTCGAAGCGGGTCCGCCCGCCCCGTACTCCGAACTCTCGACATCGCTCGGATGGCTCCTCGCGGGATCGTTGTTGATGCAAGCCCTCGGATACTCGGTGCTCCTCGGCGTCGGCGTGCTGCGTGGCAACGGCGACGCGCGCGTGGCCGCGGGATTGAGCAGTGCGTTCTTCGTCGGCCGGATACCGCCGCTGCTGTTCCAGGCCATTCAGGGGACGTTGCTCCCCAAACTGGCCGGCCTGGCCAGCACCGGCCGCCACGACGACTTCAAGCGCGGGCTGCGTCAGTTGATGGTCATCGTCGTCGCCATCGCGGCGATCGGCACCGCGGGTGCGTTCGCCGTCGGCGTCCCCATCGGCGAGAAGTTGTTCGAGCCGTTCAACGTCACCGCACTCAACCTCGGGTTGCTCGTCGCCGGCAACGGCGTGTTCATCATTGCGTTGACGATCGCGCAGGCGTTGATCGCACTCCACGGCCACAAGGAAGCCGCGGTCGCGTGGGGCCTCGGAGTCGTCGCGTTCATCATCGGCGCGGCGACGATCAACGACCTCGCGCTCCGTGTGGAGATCGGATTCCTCGCCGGCACCGTGATGACGATGATCGTGATGGGCTGGGCACTCCTCGCCCGCATGCGGCGGGGCGTGACCGAGGGGATCGACTCGCTGATCGCTCAGATCGAGCACGAACCGCTCGACCTCTGACATCCATAGAGCATCCCCTCGCGCCGTCACGGCGTCGCCGCGACCCCCCTGATGGTCCAGTGGGATGTGATCGGGCGAGCGCCTCTCCACGTGCTCCGACCCTGCGAGACCACCGGCGCACCGCCAAAGGGCGAGAGCGAGCCGTCGTCTCGGACGGTGTATCCCCGACCGCCGGGGAGTACGACGAGGCCGCGTGCCAGGTCCCGTCCGAAGTAGGTCCCGCCGGTGAGGTTCGGTGCACCGCCCACCGGCCAGATCCCCCCGAACGCATCGAGCAGGTATCCACCCGGACCGTCGGGATTCGCTCGGATATCGCGGGCGACGGGCCAGCCGGGCCAATACGGCGTGCTGATCTTCCGTGCCGAACCCAACGGATGGAGCGCGCCGTACGCATCGAGCACGTGCCAATCCGAGTTCAGCCGAACGAGTTTGCGGGCGACGTCGACACCGGGAAAGTACGGCCCGGTTCCGAGCCAAGGCGCCCCGCCGAACGGGTGCACTCCCCCCCACGCGTCGAGGATCCACCCCCCGCCGCCGGGGCGAAGCACGAGGTCACGCGCGATATCGAAGCCCGGCCAGTACGGCCCGCCCGTCAGCGGCGCGGCCCAGCCGAACGGATGCAGTCCCCCGAAACCGTCGAGCGTGTACCCGCCGGTTCCGGTCGGGGTCATGGTGACGGCGCGGGCGATCGGCCATCCGGGCCAGACCGCAGACGCGCGCAGCTCGCCCGCGCCGCCGGCCGGATACAGCGACCCGTCGGCGCTGAGCACCACGACCTTCGGACTCGCGCTCACCTGATGCGGACGGACGACGTCGGCCCCGCCGGTCAGGATCCGGCTGGCCACGTTCGCGCGGATGGCGGGGAGCTGGGAGTAGACGTGATCGCCGGGACAATCGGTTCGACCGGGGTCGCGATGGCCCACGATGTAGGGCAAGGTCTGGGTCGAACGCGCCGGCCACCGATCCGTCCCGCTGATCGTGGTGTAGGCGACGGATCGCGTGGGGTCGACGCCGTGCCAGTTGAGCTTCCAAGCCAGCAGTGATTGAAGTGCGTCGATGGTGGCCCGCGGCGGCGGCGCGTTCTGGAAGTTGCCGATCAGCGCCACGCCCACCGAGCCGGTGTTGAATCCGGCGGTGTGCGCCGCCCGCACCGGGCCCACGATGCTCCCGAACCGACCTTCGAAGATCTGACCGTACCGGTCGACGAAGAAGTTGTAGTGCGCGTCACAGAACCGGAGCGTCTGGGTCGCGTAGGCGTAGAGGCCGCGAACGATGGCCGGCGTGTCCTGGGGCCGGTAGGTGTTGCTCCCGCCGGTGTGGTGCACCGCGGCGACCGTCACGTTCGTGGACACGTCCGGCGCACCTGGACAGTTGGCGAGCCGGAGGTTCTCGTCCGCACCCCATTGCGCCCGGCCGACGATTCCCGGCCGCGCGATCTTTGCGGCGCCCGCCACGTTCGAGCGCGCCGGAGCGGGGGGACTCTCGACCCGCTCGACCGTGACGTTGCGCGCGGTCCCGTGCACGACCCGAACCCTCACCGCTCGCGCGTCGCCGACCCATACGGGCTCGGTCGCAGGCGTCCGACGCGCGCGCTCGGCTTCGAGCGTTCCCGGGTCCGGACCATGGTCCGGCGCGTATCCCACCTCTTCGATGGCGCGCCAACCGCCGGCGGTGCGCGCCTCGACCATGAAGCGAGCCGACGGGTCACCGTTCCAGCGCACGCCGACGAGGTTGGCGGGCGCCGGCACCACCGAACTCCAACCGATGCCCACCGGCGCCGAACCGCTGACCGCGGCCGCGCGCACGGCGGGAGTCACGATCGTCTCACCGGGCGGTGGACCCACCACGGGGACCATCGCGGCACCGAGCCCGACCACGGATCCCGCCAGGCTGGAAATCAACCCGGCACTCCAACGCTTCATCCGCACCCATGCTCCTTCCGACCCCGCGGTACATCGGCCGACCCGCGATACATAGACCGACCCCGCGATACATCGGCCGATCCGGGGGCGCGCCTGGAGCCGAAGTTCCAGATCCGTCTCGCAGAGGTCGCAAACCCGACCGGTAGGATCGCCCGATCGCCGCCCTCCGAATCGCGCTCGACGGAACTCCGCTTCTCGGCCACCGAACCGGCGTCGGCGAGGTCACCGTCGGACTCCTCGATGCGCTCGTCCGCCGAGACGATCTCGCGGTCTGTAGCTACGCCCTCACGTGGCGCGGCCGGGACCACCTCGACGCGGTGCTCCCCGCCGGGGTCCGGGCGGCGACCCGCCCGTTTCCCGCGCGATTGGTTCGGGAGCTCTGGGACCGCGGAATGCGCCGACCGCGCGTCGAGGACTGGACCGGGCCGGTGGATGTGGTGCATGCCACGAATTTCGTCGCGCCGCCCGCCCGCGCGCCGGTGGTAGTCACGGTCCACGACGTCACCTTCGTGCGGTACCCCGAACTCTGCGCTCCCGACACGTTGCGATATGCGCGCCTGCTCGCCCGGAGCATCGAGCGCGGCGCGACCATCCACACGCCGAGCGAATTCGTAGCGGGAGAGGTCCGGAACTTCTTCGCCATCGCGCCGGAGCGCGTGGTTGCGATCCACTCGGGGATTCCGGCGGTCGTCGGCGGCGATCCGCTCGCCGGCGCGCGCGCCGCCGGCGGGGACCGCTACGTGCTCGCGCTGGGCACGATCGAACCGCGGAAGAACCTCACGACCTTGGTCGAGGCTTTCGATCGCGTGGCACAGTCGGATCGCGATCTGCGGCTCGTGCTCGCCGGCCCCCCCGGTTGGGATTCCGAGCGGGTGGACGCCGCGATCGAGCGCTGCCGCGCGCGCGACCGGATCGTGGGTCTCGGCTTCGTCCCCGACGACCGACGCCGTGATCTCCTCGCCGGCGCCTCGGTGTTCGCGTACCCGTCGTTGTACGAGGGTTTCGGATTCCCACCCCTCGAAGCCATGAGCGCGGGCGTTCCGGTCGTGGCCAGCAACGCGGGATCTCTGCCCGAAGTGCTCGGCGGTGCCGCCCGGCTCGTCGACCCCACCGACGTCGACGGACTCGCAGCCGCGCTCACCGACCTCACGGATCCCGACCCCGAATCCGCCGCCCGCGCCGAGGCGATCTCCCGGGGAACGGCCCAGATCCGACACTACCGATGGTCCACCACGGTCGATCGCCTGGTGGAGCTCTATCGAGGTCTCCGGTGAAAGTCGGACTCCACATCGGCCAGCTCCTGCAACCGGTGCCGGGGGGGATCGGTCGGTACGTCGTCCACCTGGCCCAGAACCTGCCCGCGGCCGGCGTCGAGGTGCTGAGCTTCGGCGCCGGCGCTCCGAGCGCACGGGTCCAGGGGTTGATCGGCGACACCATCGACCTCGGATGGCCGCGCGGTCCGCTTCGGTACGAGATTTGGCATCGCGCCCGCCACCCCAAGGTGCGCTTGCCGGTCGACGTGGTGCACGCGCCGAGCCTGGCCGTGCCGCCGACCGCGGGCGTCCCACTCGCGGTGACCGTGCACGACGTCGCGTTCCTGCGTGAACCCGAAGCCTTCACTCAGCGCGGTTTGACCTTTCACAAGCGCGGACTCGATCTGGCCCACCAAGAGGCCGACGTCGTCATCACCGCGTCCCGCTTTGCGCGCGATGAACTCATCAGCTTCGGTTTCGATCGAAATCGCATCCACCTCGCACCGCACGGCGTCGCACTCCGGAAACCGGAGTCGGACGCCGCGATCGACCGCCGGCTCGAACGGGTCGGCGTCCGTGCGCCCTATGTGCTTGCCGTCGGCACCATCGAACCCCGGAAGGGACTCGACATCCTCGCCCGGGCGATCGCGAAGGCGCGCGTCGCGCTCCCCGATCTCGAAGCGGCGATCGTCGGGCCGAACGGATGGCTGACCGTCTCCGGGCTCGACGGCCCGGGTATCCATCGCTTGGGAACCGTCGACGAACCGACCCTCGACGCGCTGTATCGCCGAGCCCTCGTCTGCGCAGTTCCGTCGCGATACGAGGGCTTCGGACTTCCCGCCCTCGAAGCGATGGCCCGCGGCTGTCCGGTCGTCGCGAGCAACGCCACCAGCCTCCCGGAGGTCGTCGGTCGTGCCGGCGTCCTGCTTCCGGTGGGAGCCGTCGACACATGGGCCGACGCGTTCGTGACTCTCGCCGAAGATCCCGACCGTTGCGCCGAACTCGCCGAACTGGGCCGCGAGCGCGCCGCCGGGTTCACGTGGCGCGGTTCGGCCCACGCCCACGCCGCGGCCTACGCCGCCGCGATCGACCGGCCGTAAACTCGTCCACCGTGCGGCTCCTGCTCGATGTCTCGGCGGTTCCCGCGCGTCCCGTCGGCGCCGGCGTGTACACCCTCGAGATCGCGCGCGAACTGGCGTTGCGGCCCTCGATCGACCTTCATCTGGTGACCCGCCGCAACGACCACGCCCGCTGGCACGCACTCGCCCCGAGCGCGACGGTGCATCCCGAGGTTCCCACCACGCGCCCGGGGCGGCTCGTCTGGGAACAGACCCGAGCCGCTCGCCTCGCCGCCCGGATCGGTGCCGATCTCTGGCACGGCCCGCACTACACCCTGCCGATCCGGCTCGCTATTCCGAGCACGGTGACGGTCCACGACCTCACGTTCTTCGAACACCCCGAGTGGCACGAGGCGAGCAAGGTCCGGTTCTTCCGGCGGATGATCGCGCAGAGCACCGCGCGCGCCGGTGCGATCATCGCGGTCAGCGCGCATACCGGCCGTCGCCTCGAAGCCGTCCTGGGCCCGACCGCACCGATCGTCGTGGCGCCCCACGGCGTGGATCATCAGCGGTTCCGTCCCGATGCCCGTGACGATCTGACCCGTGACGATCTGACCAGTGACGATCTGATCACGCTCCGCCGGACCGGGATCCGGCCGCCGTACCTCGCGTTCGCAGCCACGATCGAGCCCCGCAAGGACGTCCCGAACCTGATTCGCGCCTTCTCGCTGATCGCCGCGGAGCGTACGGATCTGAAGCTGGTGATCGCCGGCCGCGATGGTTGGGGCACCGAGGCCGTACGCGACGCCGCGGCGGCGAGCGGCGTGACCACGCGCATCGTGCGCATCGGTTGGATGGCCGACGACGTGCTGCCGGCCTTCTACCGTCAGGCCGTCGCGGTGGCCTACCCGTCACTCGAAGAGGGATTCGGTTTACCTGCGCTCGAAGCGTTGGCGTGCGGGACGGCGCTGGTGACCACCACCGGATCGGCGATGGAAGACGTCGTGGGCGATGCCGCGCGGTTGGTGCCACCTCGCGATCCCCGAGCCCTCGCCACCGCATTGGCGCAGATCTACGACGACCACGAAGCTCGCGCCCGGCTCCAGCACGCAGGACCGCGCCGGGCGAGCGCGTTCACCTGGGCCTCATCCGCCGACCGGCACCTCGCCGCCTACGCTCTGGCTTTGGGGGTGCACGCATGAAGGCAACGGTCACCGGTGCAAGCGGCTTCGTCGGCCCGTACCTCGTCGATCACCTGCGCGCGGCGGGCGACGACGTCACCGAGATGGATCTGATGGGTCCGGTGGAGGTTGACGTCACCGACGCGGAATCCGTGCTCAACGCAATGAGCGACGCCTCGCCCGATGTCGTGTACCACCTCGCGGCGCTCAGTTCCGTCGGCGAGAGTTGGTCGAGTCCGGGCCGATCGTTCCGCGTCAACGCCGAGGGAACCCTTCACGTGCTGCGGGCGTGCGTCGAGCTCAAGGTGCCGCGGGTCGTCGCCATCATCAGCTCCGAGGTCTACGGCAACGCCGCGCCCGAAGACCTGCCGCTCAACGAGACGGCGCCCCTCCGTCCGGTGACTCCCTACGGCGCAAGCAAGGTTGCCGCGGATTTTCTCGCCCTCCAGGCCTACCTCGCCGACGGTCTCGACGTGGTGCGGGTGCGGCCGTTCGGTCACACCGGACCTGGCCAATCGGATCAGTTCGTGGTACCGGCGCTCGCCGCCCGCATTGCGCGCGCCGAACACGATGGCGCCACCACCATCCCGGTCGGTTCGTTGACCGCGGTTCGTGACCTCTCCGACGTTCGCGACGTCGTGCGGGCGTATCGCCTTCTCGCCGAGACAGGAGAATCCGGCGCGGTGTACAACGTTTGTTCCGGGCACGGCGTCAGCATCCAGGAGATCGCCGACGTGCTCCGCGCCCAGGCCACGCACCCCATCGAACTCGAGACCGACCCGATGCTCGTGCGGGCCGTCGATGCGCCGCGCATGGTGGGTGACAACGCTCTCCTGCGATCCACGACGGGTTGGGAGCCGCAGTTCTCGCTCCAACAGACCCTGACCGACGTGCTCGCCGCCGCGCGATCGTCGATCGCCGACGCCTGACCCCGACGACGAGATCGCGGCGTCAGATCTCCTGACGGTCGAGCCAACCCAACACCGACGCCACCGCGCGCGGGTCGTGGCGGAGCCGGCGACCCGCGTTTCCGATGAGCCGAAGTTCGGCGTGACCGTGGGCCGCGGCCAACCGGTCGGCATCGGCCACGGAGACCACATCGTCATCGGTCCCGTGGAGGAGCAGGAGCGGGCGAGGTGCGAACGACCGGGCACTCGCCACGGGGTCGACGGCTGCGATCTCTCGGGCCCATGCACCGATGTCGTTCGGCACCTGGTGGGACGAGAACACGCCCATCCGGAGACAGTGGCGAGCGAAGCGGTTGGCGTCGCGCGTCCAATCGGACAACGTGGCGGGCGCGCCCAAGGCGGCGACACCGCGCACCCGCGGGTCTGCGGCACCGACGCCGAGGGCCAGCGATCCGCCGACCCCGGTTCCCAACAGCCACACGCTCGACACGTCGGGGGCGGCGACCGCGGCATCCACCGCGAGCCGGAGATCGGCATTCCATGCGCCGATCGAGAAGTCCCCGGCGGATCCGCCGGTACCCCGGAAGTTGAACGTGAGTGCCTGCCAGTTCACCTGCGCCGCGATCCGATCCGCGAACTCCGGGAACGTCAACCCGGAGGCCACCGAGCCACGCGGCGGGGTCGGGAAATCGTGACACACCACGAGGGCCGGACCGGGGGTGGAACCGCTCGAAGCCGGCCGGGCCCAGTGCGACGCCAAGGTCGTGCCGTCGGGGTGTTCGAGGTGTTGATCCACAAGTGCTCCTCCGAGATGACCCCGGTATCCTGACTCGTCGTGACCAACACATCTGCGCTGAAGGAATGGGCGTGCGTCGTCCATGCCCTCCTCGAGGGCGAACAGATCCTCGACCTCCGGAAGGGTGGGCTCCACGAAGACGGGAGGCACTTCCACGTGCAGGCCACCCGCGTCTGGCTCTACCCGACCGTCGAACATCAGCAGGAAGAACTCATCAAGCCGGCCTACCGCCGTTGGGTCGGAGCCACCGCGAACGCAGCGCCGCCCGATCGGGCCATCCGCATCGAAGGGTGGGCTGACATCGTTGGCGTCGCCACCGTGTCCGAGCCGGCCGTCTTGGACGCGCTCGACGGCAAGGTGATCTGGACTCGGGGCTACGTGGGTGCCCGCTTCCGGTGGAAGGCGCGGGACCCGCTGCAGGTCCTCGCCGTGCGCGCCCACCGCCTGCTCGAACCGATCACCATTCCGTTTCGTGACGAGTACGGCGGCTGCACCTCGTGGGTCGATCTCGACGGTCTCGGAGATCCGGAATCGGTCCCGAGTCAACCTGCGCTCTCCGATGTGGCATTCGCCGCGCGGCTCGAAGGGGTGAACGCCGTGATTCCTGGTGGTCTCCTCGCACCGGACCGACCTGGGGCGAGCTGAGATCGTCGACCCCACGCGCCATCCGGCCGACGGGCCCGGTCCTCTATCCGCTTCGCCCGGCGACCCGAACCGGCTCGGCGTCTCTGATGATTTCCTGCGCGGCTTCGAGATCTGCCGCAAGGTGTTTCAGGCGGTGAGCGTGCGAGCGACCCGGATAATGGTTGATCCGAGGGTGGCTCGCCGGCGCCGCTTCGATGCTGTTCCACGAACCGTCGAGGAAAAGAATCCGATCGCGCATCCGACTGCGCCGAGCAACCTCGACGCGTGGCGCGAGTCGGTACCCCAGTTCGTCGAGGAGCGCGGCGTTCTCCCACCACTCATGGTTGATGTACTCCGTACGCGCCCAGACCTGTTCGAGCAGTCGGCGGACCGACCGGTCCCGACGCAACACCCACACCCCGCAGTTCGGAACCACTTGCCCGCCGTACTCGTGCGCGACCATCGCCATCAGTTGTCGATCATCGAGTGCGTCGGCGATGTCCTCGGTCGGGTCCACGATGGCGGCGTCGGCGTCGACCCAGAGCACCAGGTCGTAGGTCCTCAACAGTTCCAGGAAGAGCGGGACCTTGCTCCACGATGCCGGCCGCGCCGGCTCCCCGAGCTCGCGCCGCAGATCGAGGTCATAGCCGTGCCGGCGGGCGAAGAGTTCGAACGTCGCGCCGGACACGTCGAGGAGTTCGCCGTGCGGACCGGCACCGATCGAGCAGAGGACCTTGCGCACCGTCAAGCCGGCCGGTACCCGCGATTACGCGCTTCGGCCGGCGTGTCGGGCGCGAAACAGGTGAACTGGTCCGACGCCATCAGCTCCGCGATCGCGTCGGGGTCGACCGCGTCCGAGTCCAAGTCGTGATATCGCTGAATCCGCTTGTCACCGACGTAACGGAACTCCTCGAACTTCAGAGGTCGACTCATACCACCCCAGGTTACGGGACGCGGTCGAGGGGGGAACCCCGTAGGGTTGGAACACCACCCCGAATAAAAAAAATGGCGCGGGCGTACCAGCTGCAGTTGTTGGATGTCGCCCTCCGTCACAACATTGTGGCGTTTCTGGATACTGGCGCCGGGAAGACGCTTATTGCTGTCTTGCTGCTGCAGCGGTTCCTCACCGATCCCGTCCCCATTCC